>JAJKJU010000381.1 GCA_021153565.1 Rhizobacter sp. | reverse complement strand
CCCCTCACCCCAGCCCTCTCCCCGAAGGGGCGAGGGAGCAATGCAGGCCAGTTCGCTGTGGCCCGCTTCGAAGTAACGCATTTCGGCTCCCTCTCCCCCGGGCGGGGGGAGAGGGTTGGGGTGAGGGGTCTCTCAAAAATCACCCCCATCTCCCCTGATGCATCTGAAATTCACATCGCAAGCAATCTCCCTCGCCCTCCGGGAGAGGGTTGGGGTGAGGGCCCGTGCCCCACAGCCCCACCTGAATCAGCATCACTTCTGTACCAAATCCACCTTGTCAAAGTAGTGGTGAGCCGTGGCATCCATCTTGTAGCCGACCACCTCCTTGCGCACTGGGTCAAACCTCACCGAGTGGGCAATCGGAATCCACGGCGCTTCCTCACTCGCCACTTCCTGCGCCTTCATGTAGAGCGCTGCGCGATCGGCCTGCCTGGTCGCGAGCTTGGCCTTCTGGACCGCGTCTTCGAAGTCCTTGTTGCACCAACGCGAAACATTGCCTCCGCCCTTCACCGCTGCGCAACCGAGCAAGGGCACAAAGAAGTTGTCGGGGTCGCCGTTGTCGCCGGACCAGCCGAACATCATGACCTGCTGCTCGCCCGTCTTGCTGCGCTTGCGGTACTCACCCCACTCGAAGGTGATGAGCTTGGTCTTCACGCCCACCTTCTCCCAGTCCGCCTGGATCAGCTCGGCCATGCGCTTGCCGTCCGGGTTGTACGGGCGCGTCACGGGCAGGTACCAGAGTTCGACTTCGGCACCGTTGGGGTAGCCAGCCTTGGCGAGCAGTTCCCGGGCCTTGGCCGGGTCGTATGGATATTCCTTGACCTTGTCGTTGTAGCCCCACAGCGTCGGCGGGATCGGGTTCTTGGCCGGCTGGCCCGCCCCCTGGAACACCGAGTCGAGGATGGCCTTATTGTTCACGGCCATGTTCAAGGCCTGGCGAACGAGCTTGTTGTCGAAGGGCTTCTTCTCGACGTTGAATGCGATGTAGCCAACATTCAAGCCGTTTTGCTGAACAAGCTTGATGTTCGGATCGGCCTTCATTGCTGCCACGTCAGCTGGCTTGGGGAAGGCCATGACATGGCACTCGCCGGTCTTGAGCTTGGCGTAGCGCACCGATGCGTCGGTCGTGATGGCATAGACCAGATTGTCGATCTTGGGGCGGCCACCCCAGTAATGATCATTCGCCTTGTAGCGAATGATCGCGTCCTTCTGATAGGACACGAATTGGAAGGGGCCGGTGCCGATGGGATCCTTGTCGATCAGGTCGACGGTGCCTGCGGCCTTCATCTTCTCGGCGTATTCGGCCGACAGGATGGACGCGAAGTCCATGGCCATGTTGGCCATGAAGGGCGCCTCGGGCTTCTTCAGCACGAACTTGACAGTCATCGGATCGACCTTCTCGACATGGTCGACGATGTCCTTCATGCCCATGTCTTCGAAGTACGCGTAGGTCTGGCCCGGCGTCGTCTTGTGAAAGGGGTGATTCGGGTCCGCCTGGCGGTTGTACGAGAAGAGCACGTCGTCGGCATCAAAGTCGCGCGAAGGCGTGAACTTGGCACTGCTGTGGAACTTGACGCCCTTGCGCAGCTTGAAGGTGTAGGAGAGGCCGTCGGGTGCAGCCGTCCAGCTTTCGGCGAGGCCGGGGACGATGTTGGTCGTGCCGAGCTCGAATTCCACCAAGCGGTTGTACATGGGCACCGAGGAGGCGTCAGCCGTGGTGCCGGTGGTGAAGTACTGGGGGTTGAAGCCTTCGGGGCTGCCTTCGGAGCAGTACACAAGGGTCTTGGCCGCGAAGCTCGTGGAGGCGCAGGCGAAGAGCGCGCCGACCGCGAGGGCTTTGAAAGCGAAGCCGCGAATCGTCATGTGGTCGTCCTCGAATGTTGTTGCGAACGTTTGAACAGACGGCCGCTTTATGAGCGGACGGGCGGGATGATATCCCCGCACATGTGCAATTTCTCTCAGGGAAAGCGTCGGGGGTCAACCACCAGTTCCCCATGAGCTTCCGAAGTGGTCTAGGTCACCTTGGTGACACGATCATGCTCAAGATCGCAAGCCAAAACGGTGCCGTCAGGACAAACGCGAAGGTCGACAACACGATGGCGGCGGTGGCTTCGGCCTCTTGCGCTTCATAGCGTTGAGCGAAGATGAGTGCGTTCGATCCGACCGGCAAGGACGCCGCCATGACGATGACGGCAAGTGCCGTGCCATCGAGACCCATGCCCCAATGCCCCACGCCGAGCACCACGGCGGGGAGCACCAGCAGTTTCAGCGCCGAAATGATGATCGCCCCTTTGACCGAGCCGCGAACGCCGTAGTAGGCCAAAGACATGCCGATGAGCACCAGGCACAGTGGCACGACCGCTTGCGACATGGTGAGCAGGATCTCGTCGATCACCGCCGGCAGGGGCGGAAAGATCACGTTCCACACCAGCCCGGCCAGCACCGGCAGCACAACCGGATGAATGATGGTGTTGCGCGCCGTCGTGCCCACCGTGTGCAGCAGGTGCGCGTTCGAGTGGCCGAGTTGGCGGCGTTCCCGGGCCAGGTCCGATTCGACGAGCGCCGTCAGCACCGACAGAAGCGTCAGCGCATGCAGGCTGATGATGGTGATGTGGATTGACAGCCCCGCCTCGCCGAAGAGCGCCGTCACCATCGGTACGCCGATCTGCAGCGTGTTGCCGAAGGTCGCCGAAATCGCCCGCACGCTGGGCGCCGCGACCGGCAATCGCCCGGTGCGGTTCCAGCGCTTTTGCCAGATGTAGACCACCAGAAGCATCGCAAGCACCGGCACGAAGAAGGCCGCAAGAGTCTCCCACGGCATGGTCGAGAACTGCACCCGCGCCGTGGTGCGAAACAGCAGGGCCGGGATGAAGACGTAGAAGGCCGCGTTCGACAGCGTGCGCGCCGGGTCGTTGTCGCCCAGCCACTTGAGCCGGCCGGCCACCCAGCCCACCCCCACGATCACGAAAATTGCGGTGAGCTTGAGGAAGACGGCGGCGGTCATTCTTGTCGTTGTGTCGAAAGGTTCAGCGGATCTCGGCGGGTGCGGCAGCGCCGTGTTGGACCCAGGGAGCAATCAGGGATTCCCCGCACTTCACTTGCTCCGCCACCGGTCGAAGTTGGCAAAATCGCAGCCGACAAGAATAGTCGTGCCGAGCGCGGTTACCTCGGCTCACCAGGGTGTTTTCGCTGCAAAGACAAACACAAAACCGAACAGATTCGCGGCCCTGCCCGACGTAAGCTGGCTTTGCAGTACCTTTCATTCGCATCATGGATCGCTCCCGCGTCAACATTGACCCCATCAGTCCCGCGTGGAAGCAGGGCCTGCCGGGGCAGCCGCCTTCATCCGAGTCTTCTCCGACCGGAATGGGCGCCACGCCGGTCGATCCGCCGGGGTTCGAAGCAAACCGTTCGGATGCGCTCGCGCCGGGCACGAAGCTGGAAGGCTACGAGATCGAGCGCGTCATCGGTGCCAGCGGGTTCGGCTTCGTCTACCTCGCCTACGACCCCGCCGCGCAGCATCGCGTCGCGATCAAGGAATACATGCCGGACACCCTCGCCGTACGCGACGAAGACGGCGTCCAGGTGCTCGTGCGCGCCGACTCGCACATCGAGGCCTTCGACCGCGGGCGCAACGCCTTCATCGACGAGGCGCAATTGCTGGCACGCTGCGAACATCCTTCGCTTCTGCATGTAACGCGGAGCTGGCAGTCCAAGGGCACGGCTTACCGCGTGATGCCCTACTACGCCGGCAACTCGCTGTACACGCTGCGCGAGGCCATGGACGCGCCTGCTGACGAGGCCTCGCTGCGGGCCTTGCTCGACGGGCTGCTTGGCGCGCTCGAGACGCTGCATGAAGCCGGCGTGACCCACCGCGAGGTCTCGCCCTGGAACATCCTCCTGCTGCCCGACGACACCCCCATCCTTCTCGACTTGAGTACGGCGCGGCGCGCGATGGTGGGCGACAGGGCGCGGGCGCTGATGTCGCTGCTGACGCCCTCGTTCGCGCCGATCGAGCTCATGAACCTCACCCCCGAACGGCCGATCGGGCCGTGGACAGACATCCATGCCTTGGGCGCGGTGGTCAGGTACTGCATCAGCGGTGAAATGCCGCGCCCGGCAACCACGGCGCTCGTGCGCGAATCCATGGGCGCGATGGTTCGGCGACTGCAGGTGACGTATCCGAGCTTGCACTACAGCCCGTCGTTCCTGACGGCCATCGATGCGGCGCTCGAAGTGAACCCTGAAGACCGCCCGCAAAGCATCCAGGAGTTTCGCAAGAGGCTCGACGACCATCCGAACGCGGTGATGTCGCGTGGGGATGAGGAATTCGAGCCGATGGAAGATCCTGCCGAAGAGGTGGACGATGACGCGGCGCGGGCGCCGTTTTATGTGAGGCCGGAGGCTGAGACGGCCGCGGAGAATGCGGCGGTCGCAGAGTCCGTCCATGCCGACGTCGGTGCGCCTGCGGGCAACGAACCATTCATGTCGGTCCTGGCACCGACTCCGCCAGCCGAGTCGAGGCGATTTGAACCGGTGTCGCTTGGCGCCGGAGTTGGACAGGATCCGCACGGCCATTTCGACGCCCACGCCGATGAGCATCCGGCAGCATTCGACTTCGCGAAGCGCAATCGCCGGAACCGGCGGCGCATGGCGACGGGATGCGCCGCGCTGGTGCTGGCCGCTCTCGGGACAGGCGCGTGGTGGGTGGACCGGCAGCGAAACGAGTCAGCAGCGCAGTCGGCGTTCGAACAGGCTGTGAAGCGGGATGTGGGCGTCAAGCCCGCCGATGACAGGAAGGTCTTGGAAGAGGTCGCGCAGACAGCGCCGATTCCCGTGCCCGCCCTGGCTGCGTCACAGGTGGCTGCACCGGCCTTGGCTGCTGAGCCGACGCGAGCGCTGGCATCGGATGCAAAACTTACGGCAGCATCGCCGGCCGCGTCGGCATTGGCGCCCCCCGTGACGCCGCCGCCGGCCACCATGGCGCCGGCCCGTACACGTCAGGCGCCCGCGGCTGCGTTCAGCGCAGGCACAGCATCCGTCAAGGCGCCATCAAAGGACAGCGTGCCTGGCAAGGCCGCGAAGCTGCACTCGGCGGCACCCGCAGCGAAGCCCTCGATCGGACCGCGAGAAGCCTGCGGCAAGCGCACGGAGTTTTCGCTTTATCGATGCATGAAGACTCAGTGTGCACAAGCGCAATGGGCGACGCATCAGAGTTGCAAACGGCTCAAGGAGCGCGACGAGGTCGGCTGAGAGGCTGAGAGCCCACCGCTCGCCGTTCCGTTCGGCGCTAGTTTCAGCGCGACCCGAACATCATTTGGCGCGCCAAGGCCGACTTCGCTGGCCCAAGTGCCTGCAAGGCGGCAATGCCGAGTCCGCGCGCCGCGCCGGCGCCGGGTACATGCCAGGTGAAGCTGCGCGCGAGGAAGTCGGTTGCGACGATCATGGCCCAACGGTCTGGGCCGCGCTTCCATTCGAGGCGGCGCAGCACCGCATCGACGTCCGACGAGTTGGCAAGCGCCCTCACCAATTCAAACGCATCCCGCAGCCCCAGGTTCAAGCCCTGCCCCGCCACCGGATGAAGCGTCTGTGCGGCATTGCCGATGCGCACCGTGCGGCCGTTGGTGAGCGTACGTTCCGCGTTGAGGCCGAGCGCAAAGCGCTTCAGCGGCGACATCTGCGCGATGGGGCCGACGTCGGGATGGAACAAGGTGTTCAATACGATCAGGCGCTGTTCGTCGCTCAGTCCCTCGACCGAATCGTCATCGCTGTTCACGCACCACACCAGCCCGGCACGTCCGTCTTTCAAAGGCAGCAGGGCCGCCGGCCCATTGCGGGTGAAGCGCTCGTACGCCACGCCGGGTTTCGGTTTGGCGAGCGTGACCGTGCCTACCCAGGCCGTCTGCCGATAGTCGTGCGTCACGGGCTTGCGGACCTGGCCCGAGAAGACACCGCCCTCTGCCACGACGGCCAGATCGAACTTTTCAACGATATCGGCATCGACTTCGACACCGTCGCGCAGGTGCTTCAAGGCCGCCACCTCGGTTCCGAAGCGCGCCGACAGACGCCCGGGCTCCTTCGCCACCGCCTCGAACCACGCCCGTTGCAGCGGAGCGACGATGGCTCCGTAGCTCAATACAGCGCCCAGCATGGGCACTGCCTCGTCAATGGCGCGGATGCGCACCTCGGGTTCGGGGATCAACCCGCCCAGCACTGCCGGCAGCGATGGCGGCTGCTGTGACACATGCACTTCCAGAATCTCCTGCGCCGCCTGCGAATTCCACGCCTCGACGCGCTGGAGCAGTTGCACGCTTCCGAGCGACAGGGCGAGCGTGCGCGGGTCGCCAGACACATCCTTGTCAGCCGGACGGGCGTCGAAGACGGCAATTCGCGCCTGCGGCAGGTCGCGCGCGGCATGCAAGGCAAGCGCAAGCCCTACAGGGCCGGCGCCAATGACGGCCAAACTCAGGCTTGCATCCGCGCTCAACTCACACCTCCGGGGCATCTAATGATTTGTGCGTCGTATTATTCGCCGCACCCGGAGTTCCGGGGGATCAATTGAAGGGAAGCCGCCATGGGTTTGATGGATTTCATCAAGAAGCAGTTCATCGACGTACTTGAATGGACCGAGTCCGGGGACGGCACCCTCGCCTGGCGCTATCCGATGGCCGGCAACGAAAT
>JAJKJU010000380.1 GCA_021153565.1 Rhizobacter sp. | reverse complement strand
GCGTCGAGGGCGCCCGCTCGTGCGGAACGCACTGAGGCGGCCGCGCCGGCCGCCTCGCGAAGAAGCCGCCGCCAGCGCGGCGCGGCGAACAAACCGACACCCGTTGAGACGGTGGCCGGTCCGTCGGCATCGCCCGCCGACCAGCGGCGTGATCGGGCCCTGGCGGACGCGCGGCAGGCCCTCGGCAGATCGCGTGACCTCGACCGCCAGGACGTCCTGCAGTCCCGCGTCGTGGACCTCGCACGCGCCGTCGGCGTGGACACATCGACGGTGGGCTCGTTCGAGCGCCTGCACATCGACCCCATGCACATCGCGAAGGCCATCCGCGGCTCGATGACGAAGTGGTTCGGCGACCCGGCGCAACTGCGCGCGGTCGGCCAACAATTGGCCGCGCTGCCGACCGCGCAACGCGGCACACCGGAAGTCGCGGAGCTGTCCACGCGGCTCGAGCGCCGCGCCGCGTTGCTGGACCTGCTTCCGCAACGGCTTCTGGCCGATGAGATCGATGGCATCAAAGGTCATGCGCTCCCCAAGGGTAACCATCTGGCCCGCCTGCTCGAGGTGGGGCACATCGCCCAGGTTGGCCCTCCGAGGCGGCTACCCTCAGCGGCCGAACCGGGGCCCGCAGGCACCGTGTTCGAGATGGAGATCCAGCTCAAGCCGCTTGCGGACGGCACGCCCACGCCTTCTCTCTACCTTCACCTTCACACCGATGCACCGGTGGCGCCGGAAACCGCCGCGACGCTCCCGCTGAACCGGTTCAAGGCCGTCCACGTGAAAACGGCGGAACAGCGCAACCTGGGCGCGAAATGGGAAGACATGCGGCAAGCGCTGGGCCACGATGACAAGGTGCACCGTGGACAGGTAGGCGGCGAGGTGCTGGAGAAGCTGCAGGCCATGTCGCGCCGTGCAGCCGACCGGTAGAGTGATATCGCGAGGCTTCAGTGCCGCTTGAAAAACGGGGCTTGCCGCAAGACATTTTTTTGGGCGGAGGGGCCGCGGCCGATAGGGATATCTGCCCGGCAAAAGACCCATGGTCCGCGTCGGAGCGGTAAGCCAAAGGCGATTCAAGCCCAGCTGAAAGATCCGCACCGCTGTCGCAGCGCCTTCATGGCCCTGCTGACGCGGAGCGGGCATGATCGAAATACTCTCAGCCTCTCAGAGCCGGCGCGACGCGGGCACGAGGCGGTCGTTGCGCGGAACGTCCGTCTCGGACACGATTTCGGTCGCGATTTGCGTACACACCGCCCGGCACAGCATGGCGGCGCGTTCACTCTGGATGCGGTAGAAGATTTGCGTGCCTTCACGCCGGCGCGCCAGAATGCCAGCGCGGTACAGCGTGGCCAAATGCTGCGACATGTTGGGCTGTGTCGCGTCGATTTCGGACAGCAACTGCGACACGTTCTTTTCGCTCTGGCACAACGCGCTGATCAACTTGAGCCGCACCGGCGTCGACAGCACGGAAAACAGCTCCGCCGCAGCGGCGAACACCTCGTCGGACTCTTCGTTGGCCACGATAGGCTCCTTCGGCTCGGCAACGCCTTGAGTCTATGCGCAACGACTCATTCGACAGGTCAATCGCGCTGCTGCTCCATCAGCAAAAACGTGTTGTACGCGTTCATGCGATTGGCCGCGTCGAAAAGCGGCAGGCCGCGAAAGCGCGACCAATCGGTTCGGCGTAGGAACGGCTCCATGTTCCGCGCCGCTTCGCCCATCGTGAGGCGCAGATAGGCGATGTACTCGCGCGTGGCTTCGCGAGCATGGATCGAGGGTGGGCCGTAGCAACGGCACGATGAGCCTTGGCAACGAAACTCAGCAGGCGATCCAGTGCCTGCTGTCCGCGCCCGGATGCGGCGCCAGTGCCAGTCGTTCAAGGCTTGAAGTACGCGTAGCCCTGCTTCTGCAACCGAGTCACGCGGACCGCTCCTGAGGGCGTGAAGTCTGCTTCCTGAACGAACTGTTCCTTCTTCAAGTTCCGCGTCCTCAGCGTCAGCTCGCAAACCTCGAACTTCACGCCGCGCGCGGCGAGTGCTGCAATGGCGCCGGCGTATGGGCTGTCGCTGCGGTCCTTCGCGCCTTCCATTTCCATCAGGAAGTCCACGCCTTCGCCATGCGTCACGAAAATGATCTTCGCCGATGGGTCGACGTCGAGTTGGTTGCGTGCGTTGCGCAAACCGGCGAGCGCCTGCACCTTGCTGTCGGTAACGTGGTAGATGACCTGGTCCTGCGCGAACGCGGCGGCGTGGCTGAATACGAGTGCAGCGCAGATGAAGAGTTTCTTCAACATGTTCAGCATGGGGTGGTCCTCTTGTTTAGGCAAGGCCGGAGTTGCCCCGCACGCCGATGAGTTGCGGCGCATTGAGTCGGCGTGGGGCGACGCGGTCCTTCGCCTTGAGCCAGGACTCGAGCACATCCCACACCGGCTTGTTGCCGGCCCCGCGCGCCTCTTCAGCCACGGGCGCCCAGCCGGCGACGCGGTAGGTCTTGCTCGGATCGAGGGGCCGGCCGGCGAGACGCATGTCCTGGATCCTGTTGCCCATCTTCTCGCCGGGCGCGCAGGCATAGGTCAATCCGCCGACACGCACCATGTCTCCGCCTTGCTGATAGTACGGATCAGGGTTGAAGAGGTTGTCGCAGACGTCCTCGAGCACGGTCTTGATCGTCTGGCCGCTCATTTCCGTGACAGTAGCGTACGAGTAGGTCGTCGCGACCTGGCCCATCAGTTCCTCGCGGGTGATGGCGTCGCCTGGCAGCAGTGACGTGCCCCAGCGGAAGCCTGGCGAAAATGCGATCTCGGCTCCTTGCACGTCCATCAGCGCATCCAGGATCAACTGGTCCCAGCTGCCGTTGAAATTGCCGCGCCGGTACAGCAACCCGTCGGTGACAGCCAGCGTCTCGGCGAGCTTCGTCTCGTAGGGGGCGCGAAGCTTGCGGATCAGCGCCGCCATCTCGGGGTCGGCCCGAAGCTGGTTCGAAAACACCGGCAACAGCCGATAGCGGAAGTCACGCACGGTGCTGCCGGCGACATCGAAGTCGAGCACGCCGAGGAACTTGCCGTTGGAGCCGGCGTTGGTGACGATCGTCTTGCCGCCTGGGTTGGCCACAATCACCGGCACCGGCATTCCATCGTGCGTGTGACCGCCGAGGATGGCGTCGACGCCGCGCACGCGGCTGGCCATCTTGAGGTCGACGTCCATCCCGTTATGGGACAACACGACGACCAGCTTCGCTCCCTTGGCACGTGCCTCATCCACCACCGCCTGCATGTTCTCTTCCTGGATGCCGAAGCTCCAGTCGGCCACCATGTAGCGCGGGTTCGCGATCGGCGTGTACGGAAAGGCCTGCCCGACTATCGCCACGGGAACGCCGTCGATCTCGCGCATCGTGTACGGCTTGAACACCGTATCGCCAAAGTCGACCGTCTTGACGTTCTGGGCGATGAATTCGGTGCGGCCCTTCAGGTCCTTCTCGACAATCTCCTTCACGCGGTCCTGGCCGTAGGTGAATTCCCAGTGGCCGGTCATCACGTCGACACCCAGCAGCTTGCACGCGTCGACCATGTCCTGCGCATTCGTCCAAAGCGAGGTCGCGGAACCTTGCCAGGTGTCGCCGCCGTCGAGCAGCAAAGCGCCAGGGCGGCTCGCCTTCATGCGCTTGACCAGCGTGGCCAGGTGAGCAAAGCCGCCGACACGACCGTAGCGGCGCGCCCCCTTTTCGAAGTCGACCGCAGTAAAAGCGTGCGCACGTGCACTGCCGGGCACGATCCCGGTCCTGCGCAGCAGCTGTTCGCCGACCAGATGCGGCATCTGGCCTGACATAGCGCCGACACCGAGGTTGACGCTTGGCTCACGGAAGTGAAGCGGCAGCAGTTGCGCATGGCAGTCGGTCATGTGCAGCAGCGACACGTTGCCGAAACGCGGCAACTCGTACAGCGCGTTCTCTGCGACGCCTGCATCGGCATCGGCATGGCGACCCAGCGCCATGCCGGCCACCGAGGCACAGGCGAGCATTTGCGCGAAGTCGCGCCGGGACAGGTTCATGCGGACAGACTCGCGGCTACTGGTTAACGGGGGACTTGGGGTCGAGCAACAGCGCCATCAGATCGCGAATCTGCGCCTCGTTCAGGGCTCCGGCGTGACCAAAACGCGGCATGTTGGAGCAGGCGTTGGTGGCCTTGGCGTTCCACAGCTTGCCCCATGTGTACTTGACGATTTCGATGGACGCCGGATCGGCTGGGTCGCTCACGCCGCGCAGCTTGCCGTAGTTGTAGAGGCTCGGTCCGATCGTGCCGAACGAAATCTCGGCTTTGGCGATCTGGTGGCAGTTGTAGCAGTTGCCGCCGCCCGGGGCGCCGGCCTGGTCGGTCCAGGTCATGCCGCGTCCATTCTGCGCGAGCTTCTCGCCTTCCTTCCAGTCGCCTAGATACTTGCCGTCCTTTGGCCATTGGATGGTGGTGAGCGCCTCGGCTTCCAGCTTCTTGGTGACACTTTCTATGGGAGTTGCCTGCGCCGAGCACGCCTGCTGCGCGCCGTCCTGGGTCAAGCGGTCGACCGTGGCGATGCCCTGTGTGCTGAACGAGCCCTTGATCATCTGCACTGCAACTTCGTCGTACTGCTTCTCGCTCGGCGCAGTGGCGCAGCCGGCCATCACCGTGATCAGCGCAAACAATGCCGCGCCCACCGCCGTCTCGTTCAAATGAATGTTCATCTGCGTTTCCTCAGCGCTTGATGGACGGCGCGGCGCTCGCAACGCCCTTGCCATTGACGCCCATGTAGGCCGCCAACGCGATGGTCGCGTCCGATGTGAAGCCCGGGTACGGAAACCGCTGCTGGCGGAAGCAGTCGTTCAGTCGCCGCTGCATACCCCAGAGCTCTCCGCTCGAAACGCGGTAGGCTGGCCAGGCACCAAAGCCGGCGCCGGCGCCAACATTCGTCGTCAAGTTCGGCAGGTCCTGCAGGCGAATGCGCTTGCCGTCTTCGGCGTGGCAGGTCGCACAAGCAAAATCGTAGGGGCCGCTACGGAAGTGGAAGATGCGTTTGCCGGCCTCGTAGAACTTGCGCTCTTCCGGGTGCACCTGCGGGAGATTGAGCTTCATGCCGCGCGACTCGGCCGCGATGTACGCCACCAGCCCTTCGAGGCTGGCCTGCTCGCCCTTGCCGAACGGCGTCTTCGCGATCTCGGCCGCGTTGAAACCCTGCAGCGTCTCCATGCAGCTCAGCAGGCGCGACTCGAGGTCCTGCATCCGACCGGTGTCCGCGAAATAGCGCGGCAGTTCGACGAAGGCGCCCTTGATGACGCCCGGGCCCTTGCCGAGGTCACAGCGTTCGAGTGAGACATTCTTCGGCCCGCGAGGTTTCTTCCACAGGTCCTCACCCTTGGCCTCGAACAGCTCGGCCGGATTGCCTTCAGCAAGCAAGGCGCGGTATTCGGCGATGCTTTCGGCGGTGCTCTTCGACTGGGCCTGCGCGCCTGCGGCCGCGACGGCCAGCACGACAATCGTCAATGTCTTGATCATGTTGCGTCCAGTTCAGAGGCTGAGAGTTTTTCGAGCGTGCCCGAGCAGCACGTCAAAAGGCGCCTGATCTAGGCGCAAAGCGCAGCCATAGCTCGTGCTATGGCGAGCATTTG
>JAJKJU010000379.1 GCA_021153565.1 Rhizobacter sp. | reverse complement strand
GGCGGGGGGAGAGGGTTGGGGTGAGGGGTCTCCCAAAAATCACACCCATCTCCATCAAGGCAACCCGACGGCCTCCACCATCGCCCGCACCTGCTCGACCCCTCCCCGCCACCCGTTTGGCGATGAAGAAGGCGGGGTTGACGCAGGACAGTTTCATGTTTGATCAGAGGCCCAGGCCCCTCACCCCAGCCCTCTCCCCGAAGGGGCGAGAGAGCAGGCCAGTTCGCTGTGGCCCGCTTCGAAGTAATGCGTTGCGGCTCCCTCTCCCCCGGCGACTTCCAGAGGGAGAGGGAGTAATGTCGACACGGTCATGGCCGACCGATCAGCGTTGCTGGTCCCGCCTGGACTCCGACGCATTAACTTGTTGGCGCGCATGCGGGCGGTTTGTTGTGTGGCCGGCGCCTTCTTGTGGGACTGCATTCGTGCTCGTCGACGAGGCCGATTTGTCGAAGTGTCTGAGCACGAACACCAGCATGCAGCAAACCGCGATTGCGGCGAAGAGCGTCGTCGCAAAAGCGGCAGCGCCACCTCCGCTCGCGACAGGGCTCGGCGTGGGTTTCGCATGAGGACGCACGAGCTTTGGAACCGGGTTGGGTCGCACGACCTTGCCAGGCTTCGGCACAGCAGCCGCCCCGACCCGCAAGTGCCTTGAAGCCGCGTCGTTGCCCGATGACTGACCCACCGCAGCGGAACGATCGCCTGGGCCATTGGCAGCGAAATCCCCTCCGGCCGTTCGCGCGGATGCAATGCTGACCGCCGCCGAGGGAATTCCTGCTAAGCGCTTCTCGTCACGGGAGGAATCGTCTTCCGTAGGCTGCACTTCAGCAGGGAAGTCTTGTTGCGACACGATAAGCGCGCCCCCTTCGATGGAGACATCGACATCATCTTCATTGCGAAGCCGGAATTTGGCGTTCAAAGCTGCCGCTACGCGCCACACGATAAGGATCGCTGCGTGACTCTTGATCGGTAATTCCTTGTAGGCCTGGTGTTCAGCAGTGGCCCAATCGGCCGCAGGTCCAAGCACAGGCGGCTTGATATTTAGACTCATTGCCGGCCTTCATTCCCAATCACACCAGGTCTCGCACATTCTTCAGCACCATCGCGTCAGATGGCTGAGAGAATTTCGAGCGTGTACGAGCAGCACGTCAAAAGGCGCCTGATCTAGGCGCAAAGCGTAGCCATAGCTCGTGCTATGGCGAGCATTTGCAACGACGAGCAGGGGCCTTTTCGCGTGATGAGCGGGCATGATCGAAAAACTCTCAGCCTCTCAGTGCGTCGCCTTCGGTCCATCATCCGCATCGCCCGCATCGGCCCGAAGCATGGCCACCACCATCTCACCTACCGAGCTTCCCATGTCGAGATCGCGCGCGACCTCCCGGGGTTGCGTCGACCACTCCATGGGGGAGAGTTGAAGAAGACCTTCGGTCGAGCTTCCGAGAAACCATCCGAGCTGTTGGTTTACCGTGGCCTGGATGGTCAAAAGCTTGTCGGCCCGCAGGTGGCGGATCTCGGTTCCATCGAAGGGAAGCAGCACCTCGGGCTTTGCCTCCACACCATTTCCCACGCAGCGCGCGTGAATGCGGCAGATCGTTCCCACTGGCCCCACGAAGGTCTCCTCGGCGCGCAAGGGTGCGTCACCACGCCCCTCCAGGTCGAGATACTGCGCAAGCTCCTTGAAGAACGCTTGCAACGCATCGTTCGCACGCGGGAAACTCTGCGCATCCATGTCGAACTCTTCGAGCATACCGATGCCGGTGTCCACATACGTGTCGTGCCAACTCACAGCCCATGCATTTTCCATTGCTGCTTACTCCTCTTCATCATCGGAATCGGAAGCCTTGCCGCCGGAGGCGGAAGGGTCGGAGAGCATGCTGCTGAATAGTTGACTCTGGGCGCTGTTCAGTGCTACCTGATCGGTGGGATGGTTCGATATCTGCATGAACCCGTCGAGAGCCCCCGCGACAGGTATCGAGGGTATGGATGCGTCGATCATGAATCGTTCCTTTCCAGCAGTGTGAGCGAACTAAGACTTGTCACTTGCTACGAGCATAGAAGGCGGACTTGCGAACGTGTATAGACCCACGAAACGCCGCAAGAAAATCCGAAGCTGACAACGCTGCCCATCGCATTCACGCACGTATCCACCGGAATTCTCCGGAGCAGACGCCAGCAAACATCTCGTCGGCCGACGTGATGATCGTCTCGCGCCAGTACTTTCCGTGCTCGAAGTAATGCTGAAGCGTTTCGGCCAGCCAGTCACCGGTCACGCCACTCGTCATCGGCACTCGCACGATCAGATAAATGCATGTGCTGTCGGCATCCATGCCGAGCTGAGCCTGATCCTGCGCATAGATCGACAGATTGGCTTCCAGCATGAGCCGGAAGACACGCAACGTCCGCCCCGCCGGCACGACACCGAAGTTCAGGCTGACATACATCGCCGACGCGTCGGTCTCGTAGTTGTTTAGCATCACCTCGTAGCCGCCCGTCTCGACGCGGCCACGTTCGAGGACGCCAGCAACATCGGGCATTTGCAGCACGCCACAAAGGTCTGTCACCAAAGACTGGAAGTGCTCGTAGCTCATCTTGCCTTGACGTCCAGCGTCTCGCTGATGAAATCCATGCGGCCGATGGCCGAGCCCCGCTGGCTCGGCGTCCGCCGCAGTCTCGACTGGAGCACGACGAGAGGCAGCAGCGCGCAGCGATCTTGATCTGCTGCACTGCGGGTTTCGTCTTTGTCCCGAGCGCGCATGTCCTGGCGCGCGATGAGCAGGCTCCTCACATGCGCTATGGTGTCGTCGCGTTCGGACAGAGAGGGCGTGACGTCGCGCTCGACAAACGACTGCACGGCAAGCAGCTGTAGGTGCGAGCGAGACAGCGGCGATGACGTGGCGGCCCTTTTCCGGTCGCCGAGGACCAGAAGAAAGTCGACGAGCGCCTCTTCTCGCTCGCTGCGGGACGCATTCCGTCCATTGGCGCCGAACAACACCGCAGCGCCGGCCAAGGACAGAATCTCCGGGCTCAGGCGGTGGACTGCCGCGCCGCCTCTGGAAACAGCGGCAGCCGGCAAGGCCTGCGAGCCGCGGCCGTCTTGCGATCTGCGACTTGCTGACCAATTTTCGCCGAGGCTCAGTTCAGTGGAAGCCGCATCGGGCACATGCGACGCGCCGCTCGACCCGCGGTGGTCACCATCGCGATGGTTGTCAGAATCGTGACCGCCCTGGTCACGCGCATCGTCTTCCATCCCCGGCTGCTGCGCATCGGACAGCGGTGCGACGCCGTGGGCTTCCTCGTCGGGCGGAACCCAGTTGGATTCGTCTTCGTTGTCACTGCCCGCGAGTGCCGGGCCTCTGGCGTTGCGGCGCGGCTGCGGGCGCGGACGCAACGGCAGGTTCTTCGAGGGTCCGGGGGGCCGCTGGTGGGCTGGCCTCCCGTGTCCATGGTGGACATGCTGCGCCGGGTCTAGCGGCCGATCCGGGTTGGGCACCTCCACACCGGGATCTCCGGGGCCTCGCACAATTCTCATTTGAACATCACCCCCATCAGCTTTTCAGCGAATCGCATCAGCGTTGTTCCGGCCCACGGCGCAGTGAAAAGCACCACGACCGTCACGCAAACAAGCTTCAGGCCCTGCGCAATGCTGGAGTCCTGCAGCGATGTGATGGCCGAAATGAAAGCGACGAGCAAGCCAACGATCGACGATGTGAGTACAGCCGGAAGAGACAGCAAAAGACACAAAGTCAGTGCCTCCGAAGCCAGCTGAAGGACTGCGTCATAAGGCATGTCGTGGCTCCTTCACTGGTAGGTCAGGACAAGGCCGTGGATCAGCCGCGACCAGCCATCAAGCACAACGAACAGCAGCAACTTGAACGGAATGGCAACGTTCGTGGGCGTCACCTGCGAAAGCCCCATCGAGAGCAACACGTTCGCAATGACGAGGTCGACCACCGTGAAAGCCAGATAGATCAAGAAGCCAATCTTGAAGGCGGCCGTCAGCTCCGACAGCAAAAAGGCCGGGGCGAGCACGAGGAAATCGTCCTTCGAGAGTTTTTGTGCGCGCTCCGCCGGCCAAATGGCCAGGGCCGAGCGCTGGAAGAATGCCTTCTCGCGCTCGGCAGCGTGCTTTTGCAGAAAGCGGCGAAACGGCTCGTAGGCAGCGGTCGCGCCCTTGACCATCTGTTCCGACATCGTGGTGTTGCCATTGGGATCATTGAACTTGATTCGATCGGTGGCCTCCATGACGATCGGTGCCATCACGTAGCAACTGACGATGATCGCCACGCCATTGAGCACCATGTTCGGCGGCACCTGCTGCACGCCCAATGCGTTGCGCAGCAAACCGAGCACGATGGCAATCTTGGTGTACGAGGTCGCCACCATGGCCGCGAATGGCAGGAACCCAAGTCCCACCATCACCAGGAGCAGCGATACTGGATCTACGTTAGGCAGCGGCATGTCCGCTCCAGTTCATTTTCTCGATGCAAATGCCAAGCTGGTCGCCCACCGCGATCAACTGTCCTTTGCCGAGCACTTGCCCGTTGCAAGTCAGGCGAATCACCGCCTTCGACACTGGCACGTCCAGGGACACGATGTGCCCTGGTTTCAACGCGGCCAAGTCGTTGAGCCGCAGACTCGATGAGTCAAGCTCGAATTGAATCGGCAGCTCCAATTCGTCCATCCATTCCTCGTGATCGATCTTTTCGCTTGCCATCTCTTGCTCCATTTCATGTCTGGCCAGGTCCGATTGCAAGCGGATCTGGTTACGTTCGAACTCCAGCATGCCGCTGGCGGCCATGCAGCCACGTGCTCCCACGCGCCATTCGACCTGCAGGGGTCCCGTCCCGAGCAGCATGAGGTCGCCTGCCTCGATGGAACGAAGGACTTCTTTATTGAGCATCCGCCAGCCGAAGATGCATCTCCCGCGCAGCCTCAGGCCGTGCAGGGCCTGAGGCACCGGCACGGTACGTCCGCGAAGCTCTTCGCTTGCGAACAGGCCGAAGCCCCCGTCGACCTCGATGAGCCGCATCAACATGCCCGCGACGTCGACAACAGGCGCGAACCGGGCCTGAATCACGTCGCCAGGCGCGAGCGACACTTTGCGAACCCTGAGACCCAAGGGGTCGACCCGCCATTGCTTGGCGATGCCATCGATGATTTCACTGGCGAGGTCGCGTGCGGTGCTTTGGCGTGCAGGGTGCTGGGCGAGCCGAGCGATCAGCGACAGCGCAACGGAGTCCCGCGGGTCGACCTCGACACTGAGATCGCCGGCCAGCGAACTCAACTCGATGCGAAGCGGCATCGACCGAGTCGTTGGCTTGCCAATGCGCACGGGTCGCCCTCCCAGAAGGCTGCAGATGACATCGGCAAACCTCGCATCGAAGGACACGCGGGCCGCAGCTGCCGTCGGAAGCGGCACGCGCGGCAGCATCCGCTCCAGCGCGGCGGCACCGGCTAACGAGTTGGCATGAGCGGCGTTTCTGTCCATGTTCCGTTTCACTCGAGATCGATGTCGATCTGGCCCTTCATTTCGAGTGTGTCCTCGAGGGAGCGCTGCAAGACCGGCGAATGTTCTGAAATTAACCGCACCGACTCCGGCGACTGTGTGAAAAAGCGAAGACTCATTCGCTCAAGCGAAGCGCGGATTCGAAGCTCAGTGTCGGGAAGTACCTCGGGGTCCATTGGCAGATGTATCGACCATGACTCGAAGGAACGGCTGCGGTGACGCATAGCCCCGACTCCTTGCGCCAACTCCTTGAACCACGCTTCCATCTCGCCCGCGGGCGCAGGGGCCGCACATTCCCCGACGCGCTGGCTGCTGTGCCCTCGCCGATCATCGGCGTCGCTCATGGGTGGCTGAGATCGCTTCGCGGAACCGATGCTGTCGATGCCGTCTCGCACGCGTTGGCGCTGCGATAGCGGCTCAACACCATGTGGCGGCTCCTTCGCCTCTGCCTTTCCCTTCGCCTCTTCCTCTGCCCGCACGCCTTTGTCGGCCTGGCCTTCAAATCCGGGCGGAAGCGGTTCAGCATCACATGGCGGTTCCTCTTCCTCCCGGCACACGGATGCATCGGGCGTGCGGTCATATCCGCCCTCTCCATCGGGCGATGGGTCAAAGTCACCGCTCTCCTCTTCCTCGCAAGCATCCTTGTATTGAGCTTGTTCAAAATACGAGGCCGGGCGTCGCGTCGAGCTTCCCCGCCACGACAAATTCAGAATTTGTGCAAAGGCATTCGCTGCATTCGGAAGGGCTCGTTCTCCAGCCTGCCGTCGCGCGAGCTGCTCGGCGGCCTCATCGTTGGCGTCCGCTGCGGTTCTTCTAACCATGTCGTTCATTTAGACCACCACTTGCCCGATCGGTCGCAGCTCGACCATGTTGCCGAGTTCCTGGAATGAATACACGCCCAGCCAGCCAATGCGCGGCTCGATCATCTTTCTCACGTAGCGCCTGATGTCCATCGACGTCACCATGGCCACGCCTTTGCGCTGCTTTTCTCCCGCGATGCGAATGATCTGGTCAATGAGCGCGGCAGAAGCGTCGGCGCTGATCGCAAGGAAGTTACCCGCAGGCGTCGGCTTTATCGACTGGCGGATCAACTGCTCGGCCTCTTGGTCCATCAGGATCGCCTCGACAGCCGGCAAGCCCCCCGATGCCTTGTAGGCCAGATAGCGCCCCAGCTCGCCGCGAATGTATTCGGTCAGCAGCAGCATGTCTTTCTCCTTGGGCCCCCACACGATCAGTCCTTCGAGAATGGCGCGCACGTTTCGAACGGGCACTTGCTCTTCAAGAAGACGCCGCAGCACTTCGGCAATTCTCTGTGCGGGAAGAATCTTCTGAACTTCGGTCACGAGGCCCGGATACTCGCCGGAGACGCGCTCCAGAACCCACTGCACTTCCTGCACACCCATGAACATGCTGGCGTTCTGTTGAAGCGCAGCAGTGACGTGACGGGCAATGACGCGCTCGATGCCGATCACGTCGCGCCGCGTATCCTCATTGACTTCGCTTGGCTCTACCCAGAGCGTCTCTTCCTTGTCCAGCATCGGCCCATGCCGCTGCGCCTTGGCGGCCAGCGTTGACTCTTCGTTCTCGAGCAGGAATAGCTGCCCCGGCAGGCTCACCTCCTTGGTCGGCACGTCATTCAAGAGAACGTCGAAACCGAGACCGCGGAGTTGGGCCGAGAGGAACATCGCCACGCCGGGAAACGGCAGGCCGAGTTGTTCCTGAAGGTGTTGCCGCTCTTTGGTGATGGCCTCGTCGAGCGCATCAGCCTCGAGCAAGAGGCCGAGCTCCCTGGACATGCGCACTGCGAGCGGCTTGGCGAACAAAGGGGGGTCCAAGCGGATCGATGGGGCCTCGCCTTTGCCCCCGTCGCGCTGCAAGGCGGCAATGGGCTTGGAGATCGCCACCTGCTCCAGCTTGCGACGCCGCCTGTCCAACATAAAACCGGTTCCCGACAGCGCACCTGCAAGCGCCAGGAACTGGACGGCTGGGAAGCCCGGCACGAGCGCAAAGGCCGTCACGAGTCCTGACGCCATGTACATCGATCGAACATTGCTCGTGATCTGCAGGGCGATTTCCTGCCCGAGCGAGCGCGGGCGTTTTTCTTCATCTGAGACCCGGGTAATCAGCACACCGGCAGCCACGCAGATGAATAGCGAGGCGATCTGCGAAACCATTGCATCGCCAATCGAAAGCACGGCAAAGCGGGCTGCCGCCTCACCCGCCGTCATGCTGTGGTACATCACACCCACAACGATACCGCCTACCAAGTTGACCATCGTGATGATCAGTCCCGCGATCGTGTCGCCCTTCACGAACTTCATCGCACCGTCCATGCCACCGTGCATCTGGCTCTCCATGGCAAGGTGAGCGCGCTTGCGCCTGGCTTCGTCGCCTGTCAGCAGGCCGGCGCGCAAATCCGCGTCGATGCTCATCTGCTTGCCCGGCATGGCATCGAGCGTGAAGCGCGCGCCGACTTCCGCGACGCGCTCCGACCCTTTTGAAATCACGATGAACTGGACGATCGTGATGATGAGAAACACGACGATGCCCACCACGAGGTTGCCGCCGACGACAAGTTCACCGAAGGTCTCGATCAAGTGACCGGCATCGGCATGCAAGAGAATGGATTTGGTCGATGCAATGTTGAGTGACAGCCGGAACAGCGTCGTGAACAAGAGCAACGATGGAAACGTCGACAAGGCAATCGCGTTCGGTATGAACAGCGTCGTCATCAGGAGCAGAATGCTTGCCGCAATGTTCACCGCAAGCAGGGTATCGATCGCGAAAGTCGGCAACGGAAGAATCATCAGGCTGATGATCGCGACGACGAGCCCGCCCATTGCGAGGTCATTGCCAATGCCATTGCTCGTACCGAACCTGAAGAAAGACATAAAGAATCCCTTTTAAGTGCGGGGGGCGGGCAATTTGGAGCCGCCCTTCACAAACTGGACCCAGCGCAAGACGGCCGCGACAGCATCGAACAGTTTCTCTGGAATGCTTGCCTGCAGTGGCAGCGTGAACAGCGCGCGGGCAAGCGACGGCTGGCTCACGACCGGCACGTTGTGCTCTTCGGCAATCATTCGAATGAGCAATGCCTCGCCATCGACACCCTTGGCGACCACGATGGGAAGCGCGGTTTCTCCAGCCTTGTATCGAATCGCCACTGCGTAGTGCGTCGGGTTGGTCACAACGACAGAGGCACCAGGCACAGCTTGCTTGGGCGTCGCGGAATTCGCCATCTCATGGGCGAGTTGCTTGCGCTTGCCCTTGAGCTGAGGATCACCCTCCGATTCCTTGTGCTCCCGCTTGACCTCGTCCTTCGACATCTTCTGGTCTTTGATGAACAGGTACTTTTGCAGGCCGAAGTCGACAGGTCCGATGACAAAGAAGACAAGCAGCACGCCGCCAAGGACTTTCATGACTGCAGCCCATCCGACCGCGACGATCGCCGGTGCAGTGAGATAGGCCGAGCCCATCAGCAGCGGCAGGAGGCCGCGAATCACGGTCCACAAGACGGCCACGATGGCAATCGCCTTGATGATGGTCTTGATGAACTCGATCACCGACTTCATCGAGATGAGCTTCTTCAAGCCACTGGCAGGATTGACCTTGTCAAACTTGGGCGTCAGCGGCTCGAAGGTGATGTTCAAGCCGATCTGGGCTGCCTGCCCGATGATGCCCGCAAGAAACGACACGCCGATGAATGGCAATAGTGTCACGATCCCATCAACCACGGTGGCCGCAAGCATCGGCGTGAGCTGAGTATCGGAATCCGTCTTGCCTATCGAGTCGAGCATTCGCGAGATGATGGCCATGATGCGATCAGCCGCCATGCCGCCCGCCGAAGAAAGGCAAATGGTCATCGCAAGCAAGCTCAAGGCCGTCCCCATATCCTGGCTCTTGGGGTGCTGGCCCTGCTTCTTCGCATCCTCCAGCTTCTTGTGGGTCGGTTCTTCGGTCTTTTCGTCGGACATCTCAGCGCCTCTGAAGCGGTAGACCGCGTTGTGTTGATGCTTTTGACGACGCATTCATGACCGAATGCGCATCGTCGGTTGCGTCCAATCTAGAGGCGTCCGCAGAAGTCACTGACCGGCGGCGCGAAATCGTGGCGCTGAATGCGAAATTTTTTGGATTCGCATCGCAACGCGTTCGGGCCATGCGTTTCGGCCCGGATGTTCAGTTTCGCGAAAAAATTGATTGGCATGTTTGTTCGTGCGAAGAAGCAACGTCGGATTGTTGAGACTTTTTTCGCACCGGGTTCTTAAGCTCTCTTCACTTGATCGCTGATCACTGCAAGTAGGAGAGACTGATGCAAATCTCGTTGGCGTTGAGCGTCGTTCGCTGCCGGGCTGGGTGCCCGGCATCGACCGACCTGATCCTTCGTGGACAACTGAGCGAGGCAGTGAAGGTTGGAACGCAGCGCCTGAACAGACTGCAAATTTCGGGCGGCGCCATGGAGCGCGCACTGCTTGGTCAGATGCTGGGACGCACGCTCATCGCGCTGGGACGTGAGCAGGAAGCACAGGAAATCCTGCAGGAAATGCGCAAGGTCTACGACACGGTGTCCAAGCAATGGGTGCGCTGGTTCGCATCGCTGGACCAGGGTTGGACCTTCCTGGGCCAAAATCGTGCAGGACGTGCGATCGAGTGCTTTCGCTCGGTGATCGACGACCCCGACGTGCCCGCCGACATCGCCATCGAAACGCTGAACTGCATGGCCGATGCGCTGCACTCTTTGGGCGAGTCCAGGCGCGGCATGATCTGCATCGAGGCAGCTCTCGAGCGTTGCTATAGGGCAGGACTCTCCGAGATCGCCGAACTGGTCGATTGCCATCGTCTGGAGTTGCTCGTGATGCAGGCAGCGCGTCAGTCGAATGAACTCTCAGACCATGTGCTTGCGACGAGCTATCGCGAACGCGCCGATTCGGTTCCCGATCCGTCCTCGCTGCGCCGTGAACTGGTCGAGCGCGAGCAATCGCTGGAATGCGCGGAACTCGTGACGCAGCGTCTGCATCACCTTCAACTGATGCTGACCTGCCTTGCTGGGGGCGGCACCTCGCCGAAGTTCACCGAGGTCCTCGCATGGCTCAAGGAGCGCCGGCTCGCGGGCCTCGAATCCAACGCACGCATCGACAGCGCGATGGCCCTTCTCGCCGCAAATTCCCCGCGTGCAGCGAGCGAAGCACTCGGCACGCTTGTACACACCGAAGCGCAGACTCGCCAGAGTCGATATGCCATGGACCTGCACTACTGCATGTCGAAGCTCTATCAAGTGCAAGGCCAGATGAACGATTCCATCCGCGCCTACAAGCAGCACGTTGAGCAGGCGGTCTACGTGATCCGCCGCGACTACTCGCAAGCAGCAACGCTTTCTTCCTCGCTTTCTCCCTCGCCTGCCTCCAGCGAGACGGCCGAAACGGCCGATGCGGCAAGACTGAGACTGCCGCTGAAATACCGTTGTGCATACCAGTTCATCGTCGAAAACATCACCGACAACGCTCTGTCCGTAAAACACGTTGCGGCACATGCCGGTGTGACCGAGCGTTCATTGCAGCTCGCATTCCGTGCGCATCTGGGCATGACGCCCGCTGAATTCATCCGAAAACGCCGCATGGAATGCATTCGTGGCGAATTGCAATCCACCGGCTCCATCGGCGCGAAGGTCAGCGTTCTGGACGTGGCCGCGCGCTGGGGCGTGAGAAATCGCTCGACGCTCGCCCAGAACTACCGCCAGATCTATGCTGAAACCCCATTCGAGACCTTGCACGGCAAGACCCGAATGACAGGTAGCGAAAAATGAACGCGGGCAGCGTGTTGCCGGCCTTCGGGCGCAAAGCTGGCTGCATCGCCATCGCCATTGCGCTGGCCGCACCGATGCCTGTGTTTTCTCAGCGATCGCTTGCACCCGTGGACGGCAGCATCGTCTCGAACGAGCTGCCTCGAGGATTGGGGCGCTTCATCTACAAGGCCGATGGCAAGCGCTTGTCCGATGTCTTGAGTGACTTCGCCGCCGCGCAAAGCGCGCCGGCAATAGTGGATGCTCGCGTGGAAGGCGTCGTCAGCGGCAACTTCGCCACCTCGCCGCGCGAATTCCTCGACGGCATCAGCCGCGCCTATTCGCTGATGTGGTACTTCGACGGAACCGCCTTCT
Organism: Rhizobacter sp.; assembly: GCA_021153565.1. Classification (GTDB taxonomy): domain Bacteria; phylum Pseudomonadota; class Gammaproteobacteria; order Burkholderiales; family Burkholderiaceae_C; genus Albitalea. The sequence continues at coordinate 4,523 of JAJKJU010000379.1, read as the reverse complement.
ATTTCTACCCGTCCAGCGCGATCCAGAGCAGGATCTTCCGGCTCAAGGGCTACAGCCGAAAGCAGGTGGTCGAACTTCTCGATTCACTCCACCTGTCAAGCTCGCGCTACCCGATCCGCTTCGATCCGGCCAACAGCACGCTGCTGGTGTACGGCCCGCCGCGTCACGTCGAACTCGTCGGACTCGCGATCGAGTCGCTTGACATCGGCGCCATCGAAGGCAACAAGCGCATCGCTCGCGTGTATGCGCTTCGCTACGCGTCGGCAGGCGACCGGCAGATGGGGTCGACCATCGTGCCCGGGATCGTTTCGACCCTGCAGTCGGTGTTCGGCGCCGGGAACAAGACTGCTTCAAAGATCGGAGGGCCCGCCCACCGCGAAGGTGCTCGCCAGTTGTCGCCGGTGGAAAAGGTCATGCAGTCCGTGGTCAACAACAACAAATCATCGAAGATGTTGCCCGACTTCAGCTCGTCCGAGAGCAATGGTGCGACCGACAAGGCGGGCTCGATCGCTACACCGCGCAGCGTGCGCAGTCCCGTTGGCGAAGACATGGATGAGGACACCCCGATTTTCGAGGCCGATGAAGGCTCCAACTCTGTCATCGTCTATGCGAAGGCCCGCCGCATGGAGCAGTACGAACAGCTCATCAGAAAACTCGACGTGCAACCCACGCTCGTGGAGATCGAGGCGACAGTCATCGACGTCAGTACCGACAGCCTCAAGAAAATCGGCATCGACTGGTCGCTTGGCGGCAAACGAGCGCAAATCTCACTCACCTCGCCCGAAAGCTCCGGGGGCGCAGCGTTGAATAGTGGCATCAGCGGCACACCGTTCCAGATCAGCACGCTCGTGGGCAATGCAGGACGTGAGCTGCTGGCGCGCATCCAGGCGCTTGAGGGCGACGGCCGCGCGCGCGTCGTTTCCAAGCCGCGAGTGCTGGGCTTCGCGAACCGGCCCGCCGTCATGACCGACAAGCGCATCGCCAATGTGCGAGTGTCGGGCAACCTCGAAGCGAATCTCTTCCAGGTCGAAGCTGGAACCATGCTCCAGATCACCCCGCAAGTGGCCAAGGGGACATATGGCCTGCCACCGCAGATCAAGCTTTCGCTCTACATCGAAGACGGCTCCTTTGAATCGGCGATCGTCGACCAGGTTCCTGTGGTCAAGAAGACGGAGATCCGCACAGAGGCACGCGTCAACGAAGGCGAAAGCCTGCTCATCGGCGGCATCAGCGTCGAGGCGGACCACGATGGCACCACCGGCGTGCCGTTTCTGAAGGACATTCCATACATCGGCGCCCTATTCCGCACCACCTCACAGCGTCGCGCCCGCATGGAACGTATGTTCCTGCTCACACCGAGAGTCATCGCCACTGCAGAAACCGCAGGCGCCACGGCCACCGTGCCGCCCGAAGGGGTCATGCCTGCGGCGTCATCGGCGTTGGCCGCGTCCGCCCCTGCCGTCGCCCCTGCCGTCGCCCCTGCCGTCGCCCCTGCCGTCGCCCCTGCCGCGATCGAGCGTCCCTTGGCATCCAAGGACACGATACCGCGAGCAGCCGACGTCACGTCATCGAACCCTCGACCACGCAGCGAAGACGAGTGCCTTGCGAACCTTCTTGGGCGGATCTCATCGGGCGCCGGCCCGGTGTTTGGCCCGCACCCTGAGCGACAGCAGCCGACGAAGGCCGCCCAAGGCCGCACGGCGTCCGGCTCGTCCGAATCGTGCCGTTGATGGTTTCGCAAATCATGAAACAGCTTCGCATTCTCACCGGGAGACATGCAGGCACGGACCTAACCTTGTCTACAGGACGCTACAGGATTTCATCTGATCCCGAAGCGGACATTCAGATCATCGATTGGACGGACGAAGAACTGAACTTGGAGGTGTCGCAAAGCGGCGAAGACATGAGCACAGCAACTTTCACTTTGGGAACATCAGAACATGCAGGCGTGTTCGTCGATTTCGTCCCGAACAAGTTCGCTGAGATCGTCCTTTGCCTCGGTTCGGTCTTGCGCGAGCAGTGGCCATCGGACATCACTCTGCTGCAGCGCTTGCTCGACCCCCGGGCCACCGCCACCGACACCGACACCGCCGTAGATGCACCAGCGGAAGAACCCACTGCCGAGCCAGCACAACAGCCCACACCTCGTGACAGGCGCCGCTGGATGCCCTGGGCGGCCGTCGCAGCGGCAGTGGTCATGGCGGGCGGCTTCTACGCCGTCGTGAGCAGTGCCGCCCGAGCGGCGAAAGAGCGCGAGCCCAAAGAGTCCCCCATCGCCAAAGCTCAGCGGGCCATTGAGCGAAGCGGCGTTCACGGCGTCATCGCGAAAACAATGCCCAAAGGCGTCGTCGTGGAAGGCATGCTCGCAAGCGGCGCCGAAGTGGCCAGGCTGCGCGCAGAACTCGCGGAGTTTCCGGCCGGCGCGATCCAGCACCGCTACGCCGCAGCCAGCGAGATCGCCCAGAACATTTCAGAGGCACTCGGCGCTCCGGGCATTCGTGTCTCGTACGTCTCGAAGGGAGACTTCCTCGTCACGGGCGAGGCGGTCTACGCGAAAAAGCTTCAGAGCGATGCCCAACGGCTGGTGAACGACCTCGCACCGCTGGTCCGCTCCATTCAAGTCACGGTAACCGATCTGCCACCACCGCAAAAGATGCCCACTGGCGCAATGCTTCAGGCAGACGGCATGGAGTACGTCCAGAGCCGCGACGGGACGAAATACGTCTCGATTTCAACCGCGCCCGTATTGGAGTTGAAGAACTCTGAGAGTGGGCAATCCAACCGCAGTGTGAACACTGAAACTCAAGGAGTGAAACATGAGTGATACCGCAGCCGAGCAATCCATCTTCGGCGACATGAGCGAGCTCGAAAAGACTCTTTCCCAGGACTTCACGGGCGACAAGGTCAGAGCCATGGTTGAGTACTTCCAAGGGATCGTCGAAGCGACGCAGCGCATGCTGACCACTGCCCGCGAGACAAACCAGCGCCATCTCATCAACCAACTTCTGTCCGGCTTCCAGGCCGCTGAACGCGTGGTCCGCCAAATCTGGGAAACGATTCACGGCACCGTGCTCGTGATGTGAATTCGCCCCTGATTTCCATTCCACCAACCTCGAGGAACACCATGGAAAAAGACACTGACACTGGCGGCAACATGTACCGCGAATTGATGGCGGTCGGACTTCTGGGCACGCTCTACCGTGCGACCGAAGATGCCGAGATCATCAACAACGTGGTCGAATCAACTTTGGCCACTCCGTCGCAATACCGCATCTGCAGAGCCGTCGTGAGCGGCATGGCTGGCAACGCAGCGGTCGCAAAGGGCAGCCTGAGCGCTCACGTCGAAGCGAACCCCGATGACGAGGTGGCCCGCTTGGCTCTCGCTCTCTCCCTTGCTCTTGCTGGCGACGCGGAAGGTAAGCGCGCGATCGAAGGCCTTCTCGTCACGACCGACGACATGGGCATTAGACAGACAGCCAACGCGATGCTCGAACACATTCAACGCGAGCCCGCGCTTCTGAACTGAATGCGCGCTTTGACCGACGAGCGAGCAGTTTCAAGACCAGTCGGCAATCTCGCAGCGAAAGCTGCTTTCATTTACTCAATTAAAGAGGAAATCAAATGGATCCCACATCAGGCGCCATGGTCCCTTACAGCCCCCCAACCCCGGGTCTCGACATGGATGGCGTTCACGGCTCAAGCGTTAAAGCAGCCGGCGAATCCCTTTCGGCTGGCAAGGACGCGGAAATGCGTGCCTTTGCTGACGCGATCGCAAAGAATTGGAAGGCTGGAGCTGACTCGGTTAAGAACCTTTCGGGTTGATAGGCTTAGCTATGTGACATAGGCAAACAAGCCTGTTCGTCGAATCAATTCATTGAGAGGAGTTTCACATGTTACCGTTCTTGATTGGAGCAGCAGCAGGAGCTGCGCTCTATAACAATAGTCAGCATTCGGACTACGGATCCCGCCCTTTCGGGCAGATGTTTTCACCGTGCTGTGGCCAAGCGCCGTTCTCCAACTTCATGCAGAACTGTGCGAGCGGCCTGCCGCAATTGGCGATGTCCGCCTTGATTCCGCCCCAGTATCAAATGGGTGCCCAGTTCTTGATGGGCGCAGGTCAGCTGATGCAGCAATTGAATCAGCGGCTCCAGTACGGCTGCCAGATGGGTTCGCCGTACGGACAAATGGGCATGTCGCCGTACGGACAAATGGGCATGTCGCCGTACGGACAAATGGGCATGTCGCCGTACGGACAAATGGGCATGTCGCCGTACAGCATGTACAACATGGGCATGCAGCCTTCGACTCTGGCCACCCTGCAGGCCATCAATTCCATGCTGGGCCGACCGAGCCCATTCCCTTTTGGGCAACCGTCGTTTGGCATGGGACCTCAGGTCGGCGTGTCGGTCAACAATGGCGGGCCGATGATGGGCATGGGACCTCAGGTCGGCGTGTCGGTCAACAACAATGGCGGCATGCCCTACAACCCCATGGGCTCGATGATGGGCATGGGACCTCAGGTC
>JAJKJU010000378.1 GCA_021153565.1 Rhizobacter sp. | reverse complement strand
GGGTCGAGCAGGTGCGGGCGATGGTGGAGGCCGTCGGGTTGCCTTGATGGAGATGGGTGTGATTTTTGGGAGACCCCTCACCCCAACCCTCTCCCCCCGCCGGGGGAGAGGGAGCCGAAATGCATTACTTCGAAGCGGGCCGCAGCGAGCTGGCCTGCATTGCTCCCTCGCCCCTTCGGGGAGAGGGCTGGGGTGAGGGGCCTGGGCCTCTGAGAAAACATGAACTTGTCCTCCGTCAACCCCGCCTTCTTCATCGCCAGCCGCTTCCGCTCATGGTGGCAAGCCCGGCTGCGCAAGAGCGACACAATCCTACTCACCCAGCGCAACATCTACATCCTGCCGACCAAGGCCGGTTTGCTCTTTGCGGCAACGCTGGTCACCCTGCTCGTAGCATCCATCAACTACCAGCTCAACCTCGGCTATGTCCTCACCTTCCTTCTCGCAGGCAGCGGCGTCGTGTCGATGCAGCTCACACACAACACGCTACGCGGGCTCACCCTGCACATGAAACCCGTCACGCCGGTGTTCGCGGGTGATGCGGCCGGCATGGATGTCGTCTTGTCCAGCCCATCGGGCGCGCGACATGGCCTCGGGCTCAAGATCGAATCCGCCGACGTCACGACCCTTACCTGGGTCGACGTGCCGTCCGGCGGACAAGCCACGGCACACGTGAGCTTCGTCCCGGCATCGCGTGGCCTGCATGAGCTTCCGACCTTGAGCGCAGAGACCCGCTTCCCGCTCGGCTTCTTTCGCGCCTGGACCGTCTGGCGACCGTCCGGGCAGGTGCTTGTCTATCCGCAGCCCGAGCGCCCTCCCGCCACTCTGCCGTCGGCACGCGCCACGCCCGGCGGGCCGGCGCAATCCAAGCGCACTCAGGGCGCCGAGATCGAAGGCATTCGCGCCTACCGCCGCGGCGACCCCTTGAAGCTCGTGTTCTGGAAGAAGGCCGCCAAGTCCATGGAGACCGGCGGCGAACTCGTGAGCCGCGACACCAGCGCGTCCGCGCAGCATGAGTTGTGGCTCGACTGGCATGCCTGCGGATTGCTCGCGCCGGAAGAGCGCCTGTCGCGTCTGACCGCGTGGGTGATCGCCGCCGATCGTGCCGGCGTCAACTTCGGGCTCAAGCTGCCTGGCGTCGACATCGGCCGCGACCACGGAGAGGTCCACCGGCGCCACTGCCTCGAGGCGCTTGCGCTGTGGAACTGAGCGTCCTTCAACGCCTTCATCGCCTGCCGCGGGAGGCACGCGACACCTTGTTCCTGCTCGCAGTCATCGCATGGACGGTGCTGCCGCATTTGTCGCACCTGCCCATGTGGTGCGTGGCACTCACCACCGTCATGCTGGTGTGGCGCACTCAGCTCGCTGTCGCGAACGCGCCGCTGCCCAGCCGATGGTGGCTGGGCGCGCTGCTCGTCGTTTCCGCCGGTCTCACGCTCTGGACGTTCCGCACCCTGCTCGGCAAGGAGCCCGGCGTCACCATGGCTGTGGTGCTGATGGCGCTCAAGACACTCGAACTTCGCGCACGGCGCGATGCCTTCGTGGTGTTCTTTCTCGGTTTCTTCATTATCCTCACGCACTTCCTGTATTCGCAGTCACTGCTCGTGGCCGCGGCCATGCTGGTCTCGGTGTGGGGGCTGCTGACGGCCTTGGTGCTGGCCCACATGCCGGTGGGCCAACCGGCCTTGCGTCACGCAGCCACCCTGGCTTTGCGCACGGCAATCTTCGGCGCGCCCATCATGGCTCTGCTGTTCGTGCTCTTTCCGCGCATCGGACCTTTGTGGGGCGTTCCGACTGACGGCCCGCCCACCACCGGCCTGTCGAACTCCATGCACATGGGCTCGGTGGCCGAAATCGCGCAGGACGACAGCGTGGCCATGCGCGTGCGCTTCTTCAACCGCGTGCCACCGCCGGAAGCGATGTACTTTCGCGGGCCGGTGCTCACCAATTTCGATGGCCACGAGTGGCGCGCCGTGCCGACTTCTCGCGCCATGAGGCGGTTCGACCTGCATACGCGCGGCGAGGCCGTGCGGTATGAGATGACGCTCGAGCCGCAACGGCTCGTGGTGCTGCCCTTGCTTGAAGCGGTGGCGACACCGCCGTCCGTCGACGGCTATCGCGTCATGGCGCGCGACGACCTGCAATGGATCACCGACCGCCCTGTGTTCGAGCGCCTGCGCTTCGAGGCACAGTCTCACATCGACTTTCGCTCGGGCGGATCGGCAACGCCCGCATCGCTCGACGAGGCATTGGAACTTCCGCCCGACTACAACCCCCGCACCATTGACTGGGCATCGCGGCTTCGGCGCGACCCGCGTTATGCGCGTGCCGATGCACGAGCGCTCGCGCAAGCCGTGATGACGCACATCCGCTTCGCGGGCTACAGCTACACGCTTGCGCCGGGCGCCTATGGCGACGTCAACCCCAACGGTGCCATCGACGAGTTCTGGCTTGATCGCAAGCTTGGCTTTTGCGAGCACTTCGCGGCCGCTTTCGTCGTGGTGATGCGCGCCATGGGCGTCCCGGCTCGCGTCGTCACCGGCTACCAAGGGACCGACCCCTTGCCCGTTGACGGCTATTACATCGTGCGCCAGAGCTCTGCTCACGCCTGGGCCGAATACTGGCAACCCGGCATCGGCTGGACCCGTGCCGATCCCACCGCTGCCGTCGCGCCCGACCGCGTGCTCAGAAGCCGAAACCTGGCTCGACCGCCAGGACTCGTGGTCGGCGCCATCGGGTCCATGAGCCCCGCCCTGCTCGGTCAGATTCGCGACGCATGGGAGACCGTGAACAACCGATGGAACCAGTGGGTGCTCAACTACTCCCGCGGGCAGCAACTGGACCTGCTCAAGACATTCGGCTTCAGTTCGCCGAGCTGGGAAGACCTGTAGCTGCTTCTCATCGGCGCCTTGAGCTCCATGGCACTGGCGGGCGCGGCCTGGGCATGGTGGGACCGGCACCGCATCGACCCGTGGGCGCGGCAGATGGACAGCGTGCGTCGCGCGCTGCATTCGCTGCACATCGATGCGGCCTTGCATGAAGCGCCGCGCGCCCTGGCCGATCGTGTTCGGCAGCAACTGGGCGATGCGGGCAGGACGCTCGTCGAACTGCTGCATGCCATCGATCGTCAGAGATACAGCCGTGCGGCCGCCAAGCGGCCCGACAATTCCATGACCCGGCAATTCGTAAATACCGCGCGGCAATTGCGACGGAACCGATAATCGCAGGCTAGTGCAGTGTTCCACGCTATGCGGAACTTGATAAGACCGATGGATTTGGGGCCAAAGACGCGATCTTATGTTCCGCATAGCGTGGAACACTGCACCAGTTCAGGACCTCTCGCATGCCGCATCTTCGTTCGACCTCACTTCGCCTCTTTCTCGCTTGCGCCGCGGGCCTGGTCGTCGCGCTGAGCACGCCGGCCTTAGCGGCCAAGTCCAAGCATCGCAAGCACGTGAACGTCAAAGCCGACAACGCGCCTGATGCCGTGATCTACGGTGGGCGCGAAGACGTGATGCGTTTCGCGGCCGAGGTGGCCGAGCGGCAGGAACTCGACCTCGCGTGGACGCAGGCTGCCCTGTCGCAATCGCGATTCATGCCGAGCGTCGTCAAATACATCATGCCGCCGCCTGCGGGCACCGCCAAGAATTGGATGGCCTATCGCGGGCGCTTTGTCGAGCCGACCCGCATCAAGGCCGGCGTGGCCTTCTGGAATGCCAATGAAGCGTGGCTGCGGCTGGCCGAAGAACGCTACGGCGTACCCGCCGAAATCATCGTTGGCATCATCGGCGTGGAGACCATCTTCGGGCAGCAGATGGGCAACTACCGCATCATCGATGCGCTGGCCACGCTGAGCTTCGACTTCCCGAGCGGCCGCAAGGACCGCAGCGCCTTCTTCCGCGAGGAGTTGGAGAATTACCTCGTGCTGACCAGCAAGGAAGGCGTTGACCCTCAGTCATGGCGTGGCAGCTATGCGGGCGCCATCGGCATGCCGCAGTTCATGCCCTCGAGCATCCTCAAGAATGCCGTCGACCTGAACGGCGACGGGCACATCGACTTGCTTGGCGATACGGCTGACGTGATCGGCAGCGTGGCGAACTTTCTCGCCAACGCGGGCTGGGAGCGGGGGCTGCCGACGCACTTCGACGTGGCGGCGCCGGTGGACACGACAAAGCGAGCATTGCTGTTGGCACCGGACATCCTGCCGAGCTTCACTGCCCAGGAATTTGACGATCATGGCGCGGCGCTGAGCGATGCGGGCACAACGCATCCGGGCAAGCTCGCGCTTGTCGAATTGCAGAACGGGGATGCGGCACCGACGTATGTGGCCGGGACGAGCAACTTCTATGCGATCACACGGTACAACTGGTCGAGTTATTACGCGATGGCGGTGATTGCCTTGGGCGATGCGGTCAAGCGGCAGAGAATGTAAGCCAGCGCCGCGCTCAAAACCGAAACGCCGGCGCTGCTCGCCATGTTGCTGAACAGCTTCAGATATGGGATCGACCTAAAAATCATCTGCCGACGAGAAGGAGGACATCGACCACATCGTCGCGACGCTGGGCTTGAAGGAGATGACCCAGGGCACGCTCGTGTGCAAGCTCTGCCGCCTACCGTTCCACCTGTCGCTTTTGGGATCTCGACGCGCCGCACGGATGGTGGCATGTAGCTGCCCGAGGCCAGCCGATTCCAGAGCTTGTAGAGGTTCCCCGAAAGGTTCCCACCAAAGTCCTCGATCGATTGACCGTCGACGCCTGCTGTACCACGATTGGCCTTCACCTTCTTGAACGCCTCCCAAACTGCCTGTTTGGAAAGCGCAAACGGCTTTGGCTGACTCATTGGCTCCTCCCGATTTCTCGGTTGACCACCAAGCTAGTCACGACAACTGGTCCCCTTCGCTCCACGCCCATTACAGGCGCTTCATCACTACTACGGAACCATCTGCGCCTGTGCCCCACATCGGTACTCAGGCGCTCGCAGTGCCTCTGCTTGACGCCGCTCCCTTCGCATTGGGACGACAGGTTCCCACGTTCCATGCCAAAGCCTGTGTTGCGCTCATGCTGCCTACATACCGGATGCCG
>JAJKJU010000377.1 GCA_021153565.1 Rhizobacter sp. | reverse complement strand
GCGCAGCCATAGCCCGGGCTATGGCGAGCATTTGCAACGACGAGCAGGGGTCTTTTGGCGTGATGAGCGGGCATGATCGAAATACTCTCAGCCTCTCAGGCACGGGTGACCTTGACGGCCATGTGCAAAGGGAAATCGAGAAGTGGGCCGAAGAACGGTTTGTCGATCTCGACCATGTCGTGGGTCACCGCGAGCTCAGTCACGGTCGGCATGGCGTCGAAGCCCGCCAAGCGCAGCCCTGCGAAGTAGTCCTCGAGCGTCTTGTGCACCAGCTGCACGTCCAGAGAGCTGCCGTCGCGCTTCCAGATCTGTCCCGGGAAGCGCTCGTCGCGGGCGCTGAAGTAGCCCGCGCTGCCAACGTCGAAATAGAACGGCGGTGCAGGCTGTCGCATGAAGGCGAAGGCGGGGTGCGGCACGGCGAACACGAATCGGCCGTTTGGCGCCAGCGTGCGGTGCACGTTGGCCATCGTCCGGTGCATCTCGGCGACGCTCAAGTAGTTGAAGAGGAAGACCGCGACGACGAGGTCGAAGTGACCTGTCCCGAGGTCCGCCTGCGCGGCGTTGGCGACGTCGTAGCGGATGCCCAGCGGCTGCGCGGCCTCGGCCTGGCGTGCGAGATCGATCATCCGCTCGGAGACGTCCAGGCCAACGACCTCGCCCGCGCCGAGCCGGCGCAGCTCTCGGCTGCAGTAGCCCTCGCCGCAGCCGAGGTCGAGGACGCGCTCGCCTGCAATCGGCTCGCACAGCACCATCACCCGGGGTCTGGCCGTGTAGTCCGACAGCGACATCGGTAGGCGCCGGGACCAGCCGCTGGCGGTCTGGTCATACAGGGTCCGGGCATCGGTAGGAAGGCTCATTGGGCGTCCTCCGCGAAGAGGAAAGCGCGCGGGGTGCGGCAGAGCACACCCATGTGCATGCGCAGGCGTCTCGTGCCGCAGGGACCGCGCGACGTGTGCCGATGGCTCTGGCGCCGGGCGGCGCCGCAGGTGCTGATCATTCCGTTCCTCCCTGGGAATCTGGTGATGTTCCCCATGGGTATCGGCCCCTGCACAGGAGAGTTGCTATCTACCGCTTGTTACACAGGCTCCTCTCTGTGGAAAAGTCGACGATTCGGCCGGAAGAAGACAGCTTCGCGGCGCCGACCCACGCTCAAAGAACCCATGTATCGAGTCCAAGTCTGTGCGGCCATCGCTGTGATGTCGGGTGACTGCCTGCATGACACGGTCGGCATCGCCAGTTGGGCGCTTGGTGCGGTCGGCTGCGCGGTGGCCGGGTGGCTGAGAGGCTGAGAGCATTTCGATCATGCCCGCTCATCACGTCAAAAGATCCCTGCTCGTCGTTGCAAAGCGCAGCCATAGCCCGGGCTATGGCTGCGCTTTGCGCCTAGGTGCCATTTGACGCGCTGCTCGGGTACGCTCGAAAGACTCTCAGCCTCTGATACCGTTCTTCGTGCTCTGGGTGCTGCCGCTGACGTTGCTGCTGCAGCGGCTCACGGTCGGCCGCATCGCTCATCGAGCGCCGCTTTCCCGATCCGTCGCACAGCGGCGAAGGGGACAAGGTGTTTCAGTGTCGGGTCACGCTTGGCGGGGTGCGATTCAAACTGATGTGTACGCTTCAGGTTGCGGACACCGATTTCCGTTCAGGCTGACCCTTCGATGCCTCAGGACAGGGTACGCCTACGGCGTATCGAAGCCCCATCCCGACGCTCCACAAGCCCTTCGATCGCGAAGCGACCCAGTCCTGAGGGCGAACGGGTGTTGATGACTTCACATCAGTTTGAATCGCACCCCGCTTGGCGTGTTTCCTGGCTCCGCACCGCCGGCGCACGGCGCTGCGCCGCGCCGGACCGAATATGCGCACGCGAGGCAGGATGACCTCGACGCCGGTTGCCCAGGCTATCCCGAAGGGATGCGCGAACCGGATCAGGGGTTTGTGCTGTCGTCTGTGCGTACGACCATTTGCTTGTACAGGTTCTCGCCGGTGATGGTCAGCTTGAGTCCACCGCCGTTCCATTCGAGCCAGTTGAGGGCGACGTAGTCGTCTATCAGGCTTTCGGAAATCAGGTCGGCGCGGCGGCGCTTGAGCAAATCGACGGTGGTCGGCAGGTCATTGCGCAAGAGTCCCAGTCGGGGCATTGCTATCCGCATCGAAGGCGGCGTGTAGACGTCGCGGTTCACTGTTTTGGGCATGAGATCCTTCAGAGTGAATCCACACCATACCATCGGTATGTGTCGCCGATCATTACCAGCTGTCTATGTCCCAATCTAAAACATCTATTACAGCCGCATCAGAAGCCAATTCCTTCGGCAAGTTGCCGCTGACGGGGGCGATGCTCGAGAACCTTCAACGGATCGGCTACGAGCAAATGACGCCTATCCAGGCGGCGAGCTTGCCAATCGCACTCGCGGGCCACGATCTCATCGCTCAGGCCAAGACCGGAAGCGGCAAGACGGTGGCCTTCGCACTGGCTTTGCTCGCACGGCTGGACGCCGGACGAATGGCCGTGCAGGCCATGGTGCTTTGTCCGACACGCGAACTCGCCGCGCAAGTCACCGATGAAATGCGCCGCCTCGCGCGTGCCGAAGAGAACATCAAGATCCTGAGCCTGTGCGGCGGCGCCACCATGCGTCCGCAAATCGCCAGCCTCGAGCACGGCGCGCACATCGTGGTGGGTACGCCCGGGCGAATCCTCGATCACCTGGAGCGCGGCAGCCTCGATCTTTCAGCGCTCAACAGCTTGGTGCTGGACGAAGCCGACCGCATGCTCGACATGGGCTTTTACGACGACATCGCGGCGGTGGCGAAACAGTGCCCGAAGGAGCGCCAGACGCTTCTGTTTTCGGCGACATATCCAGAAGGCATCGACAAGCTGACAAAGCAATTCCTGCGCTCGCCGCAAGAGGTAAAGCTTCAGTCGCGGCATGCTGCGACGAAGATCCGTCAGCGCTGGTACGAGGTGCAACAGGACGAGCGCCTGCATGCGGTGTCGCTCTTGCTCGCGCATTTCAGGCCAGTGAGCACACTCGCGTTTTGCAACACCAAACAACAGTGCCGCGATTTGATCGATGTGCTGACAGCGCAAGGTTTTCAGGCACTCGCGCTGCACGGCGATCTCGAGCAGCGCGATCGTGACCAGGTGTTGATCCAGTTCGCCAACCGCAGTTCTTCGGTGCTCGTGGCGACCGATGTGGCCGCGCGTGGGCTCGACATCGATCAGCTCGAAGCGGTGATCAACGTCGACGTGACGCCGGAGCCTGATTTGTACACGCACCGCATCGGGCGCACGGGCCGTGCTGACGAAGAAGGGTGGGCGCTGAGCCTCGCAAGCATGGATGAGATGGGACGTGTCGGTCGCATCGAAGTGATGCAGGGCACCCCCACGCAATGGCACAAGTTGAGTGAATTGACAGCTGCAAGCAGCGAGCCCCTGTTGCCGCCCATGGTGACGCTCCAAATCCTCGGTGGCCGCAAGGACAAGATCCGTCCCGGCGACGTGCTGGGGGCGCTGACCGGCGAGGCCGGATTCACGGCGGCCCAAGTCGGCAAGATCAACGTGACAGAGTTTTCGACCTATGTCGCGGTGGACCGGAGGATCGCGAAGCAGGCGCTGAACAAGCTCAATGCCGGCAAGGTCAAAGGCAAGCGCGTCAAGGTGCGCTTTCTGCAGGAAACGCAAAACTGAATCGCGCGCCTCGAATGTCACACAACAAGACCCCCGCCAAGCCGGACGCACTCAAGCTGCCGCACGCAAAGCACGCGAGCCGCGTGCCGCAACATCTGACTGCGGAGCAAGTCGCACGCATCCAACAGAACGCCTACACCTTGCCGCAGGTCGTGAAACCTGCCGACTTCATTGACGAACATACGCCGGGCTTCGAGTGCTACCTCGACACGCTCGGCATGATCCTGTTGCAAAAGGCCGCAGCGGGCGCGCGCCCGAGCCGATGGATTGCGCCGGAGCTGATGGACGACGCGCTGAGGCACATCGACGTGGTGGGAACCGGCCCCAACGTGCGATCGTTGATGCTTGCGCACACGGCCGCGCTCGAAGCCTTGGGCGTTACGCGACTTCGCAACGGATGGGAGCGGCTCGTCACCCAGACCTTGAATTTGTCGGTGCCGGGGTGGGCCATGCGTGTGGCCTTTCGCGTTCCGATCGAATCTGCCATGGTCTGGGATTTCTATCGAACGGGTGACCTCGGAGCGTTGTCCGATGCGCTGGGCCTGCCGCCGCCCTACCCGCACGCGCAAGAGCTCGCCGCACATCTCGAATCGCTCATCGCACGCAGCGCATCAGGTCACCCCGAGCACATGGAATCCCTGCTTGCACGGCTGCAGGCTGAATGCGCCAAGCCCCAAGCCTTTGCCGATTTCAAAGCTGCCTGCAGCCGGGCACAAGACCGTTGGGAGCACCGCGTCGCCGAACTCGACACCCTGGCAGTCCTGAACAACGAACTGGCTTTTCAGGGCTATCCGGACACTTTCGAAACCGCGCGCCACCTGCAGCGCTCGGTGACGCTCTATGTCGGCCCGCCCAACAGCGGCAAGACGCACGCCGCCTTCGAGCGCTTGGCGCAAGCCCATGACGGTGCCTACCTCGCGCCGCTGCGTCTGCTGGCGCTCGAAGGGCGCGACAGGTTGGTCATGCGCGGCGTGGCGTGCTCGCTGCTGACCGGCGAAGAAAATGTGCCCGCGCCCGATGCGCGGGTGGTGTCGAGCACCATCGAGATGGTCAACACAACCCGACCGATCGATGTGGCAGTGATCGACGAAGCGCAGATGATCTTTGACCTGTCGCGTGGCTGGGCCTGGACGCAGGCCATCGTCGGCGTGCCGGCCAACGAGGTCATCATCATCTGTTCGGCCTACGCCGTGCCGGCCATCGAGAGCTTGCTCAAACTGTGCGGCGAGAACTGCACCGTGCGGATGTTCGAGCGCAAGCAGCATGTCGAGATGTTGCCCGGACCGATCCCCATCGCCGCTCTGAAGAAAGGCGATGCGGTCGTCGCTTTCAGCCGCCGAGACGTCCTGATGCTGCGCGACCAGGTGGCGGCGAACGGGCATCCGGTGTCGGTAATTTATGGCGCGTTGCCGCCGGAGGTACGGCGTCGCGAGGCGGAGCGTTTCGCAAACGGCGCGTCGCACATCCTCGTTGCAACCGACGCCATCGGCATGGGGCTCAACCTGCCGATTCGGCGTGTGCTTTTCAGCACCATGACCAAGTTTGACGGGCAGGCGGACCGGCCGCTCGACGAATCCGAAGTTCACCAGATCGCGGGTCGCGCCGGCCGCTATGGCATGCACGAAGAGGGGTTCGTCGGCGTGCTTCGCGAAGCCGAGCCGCATGCTGCGCGAACGCTCAAGGAATTGCTGCCCAAGATGCCGCGTGCGCCGCGCGACTTCAAAGCACCTGTCGCGCCGAACTGGTGGCACGTGAACACCATTGCATCGCGCCTGAACCTCACGCGGCTACGTGCCGTGCTCGACGTGTTCATGGACCAGTTGAAGCTCGACGACGCGCACTTCGAGGTGGCCGAGCTCGACCAGATGCTTGAACTCGCCGAGCAGCTCGACGGCACGGCGCTGAAGCTCCCGCTCAAACAGCGCTTCATCTACGCTCAGGCGCCAGTCGACACCCGCACCGAAACGCAGGTGCAGGCTTTTCTCAACTGGACGCACAACCATACCCTGACTGGCAAGGCCGGCACACCGTGGTTTCTCGACGAGGTGGATGAACACAGTCGCCTCGATCGAATGGAGCTGGCGCTGCGGTCCTGCACGCTGTGGCTGTGGCTGGATCTGCGCTTCCCCGACATCTATGGTCACTTCGACGAAGTGGTTGATTTACGCAGCCGGTTAAACGACGGCATCGAGCGGCACCTGAAGGGCAAGAAGCCACTGTGGCAGATGCGGGGCGGGCCGCGAAGATAGTTGCTTGAGGTTGCGCAGGCCCAGCGCCCGAACCATCATAGACATGTGAGATCCTCGAGGAGGAGTGCTGTCGCTTGAGGATCTGGTTGCGAAGGGTCGCTGCCATGAGCTGATTCTGGAGCGGCGCCGTCCGTCCATTCTTGCCGTCCGGCTTATGCGACAGAGCAGACGGCGTGAATGAATCGAAGGTCCGTCCGGCCCCGACACTACGATATGATTTACGTTTACGTAAACGTCAATTACAGGTGCAGCCCGTGGACGTCACCGATTCGACCATCGAGTTCAAGGCCACCCAGCTGAACGAACGGAGATACAGCTCATGAACATGCCCGGCCTCGACTTCCAGCTCGGCGACGACATCAACTCTCTGCGCGATGCGGTGCGTGAGTTCGCTCAGGCCGAGATCGCGCCCCGTGCCGCAGAGATCGACGAGAGCGACCAGTTCCCGATGGACCTGTGGCGCAAGATGGGTGACTTGGGCGTTCTGGGCGTGACTGTGTCCGAAGAATACGGCGGCGCCAACATTGGCTACCTCGCCCACATGATCGCGATGGAAGAAATCAGCCGCGCGTCTGCCTCGGTGGGCCTGAGCTACGGCGCGCACAGCAATCTGTGCGTGAACCAGATCAAGCGCAACGGCACCGAGGCCCAGCGCCGCAAGTACTTGCCCAAGCTGATCAGCGGCGAACATGTCGGCGCGCTCGCCATGAGCGAACCGGGCGCGGGGTCGGACGTGATCAGCATGAAGCTCAAGGCCGAAGAGAAGAACGGCTACTACGTGCTCAACGGCAACAAGATGTGGATCACCAATGGGCCCGACGCGGACACGCTGGTCGTCTACGCCAAGACCGAGCCGCAACTCGGCGCGCGCGGCGTCACGGCCTTCCTCATCGAGAAGGGCATGAAGGGCTTCTCCATCGCGCAAAAGCTCGACAAGCTCGGCATGCGCGGTAGCCACACGGGCGAGCTGGTCTTCAACAACGTCGAAGTGCCGGCCGAGAACGTGTTGGGTGCCTTGAATGGCGGGGCCAAGGTGCTGATGAGCGGGCTGGACTACGAGCGCGCCGTGCTTGCCGCCGGCCCGATTGGCATCATGCAGGCGGTGATGGACAACGTCGTGCCCTACATCCACGACCGCAAGCAGTTCGGCCAGAGCATCGGCGAATTCCAGCTCATCCAGGGCAAGGTGGCGGACATGTACACCGTTCTGCAGGCAGGGCGCGCGTTCTGCTACACGGTGGGCAAGAACCTCGACATGCTCGGGGCTGAACATGTCCGGCAGGTGCGCAAGGATTGTGCTTCCGTGATCCTGTGGTGCGCCGAAAAAGCGACGTGGATGGCGGGCGAGGGCATCCAGGTGTTTGGCGGCAACGGCTATATCAACGAGTACCCGCTTGGCCGCTTGTGGCGCGATGCAAAGCTGTATGAAATCGGAGCAGGCACCTCGGAGATCAGGCGGATGCTGATCGGTCGCGAGTTGTTCGCCGAGACGATGTAAGGACATGGCCCGAAACAACTTGCCGTTTTGCGGGTGCTGGGCGGGCGCGCTGCGGCGTTGCTCCTCATTTGTGTGGCTCGCCACACGGCGCTCGGAGCGCGTTGCATCGCATCCCGCCCTGCGCCCCCAAAACGGAAAATTATTCCGGGCCATGTCCTAACGCCTTCGGGCAGGCGGGGCGTCACTGCATACACTTCCTGATTGCCGCGCCGCAACATCATGAACATGAAACGCCCGATGATGTTTCCTCGCGCCCTGAGCGACAGCCGGGCGTTCGACATTGCGCAGGCCATGCTTGACGGTTTCAACCGCCACTACCGTCTGTTCCGCGAAGCGAGTGCCGAGGCCAAGGCGCGTTTCGAGGCGGCGGACTGGCACGGCCAGCAGAGGGCGCAACGCGAGCGCATCGAGTTCTACGACAAGCGCGTCGATGAAGGCGCCGAACGCCTGCAGCGCGAATTCAACGCGAGCGAGCTGTCGATGGACGTGTGGCAGCAAGTCAAGCTGCACTACATCGGGCTGCTCACCAACCATCACCAGCCCGAGTGCGCCGAGACATTCTTCAACTCGGTCACGACGAAGATCCTGCACCACAGCTACTTCAACAACGACTTCATCTTCGTGCGGCCGGCTGTGTCCACCGAGTACATCGAGAACGACGAGCCCGCATCGCTGCCGACCTACCGCGCCTACTACCCAAGCAAGGACTCGTTGCGCGACACATGGCTGCGCATCGTCAACAATTTTCAGCTTGAGGTCCCATTCGAAGACCTGGATCGTGACGTCAACCACGTGTTGTCGGCCGTGCTCACGCAACTGGGCGACTTCAAGGCCCGAGCCAACTTCCAGGTGCAAGTGCTGGCCAGCCTCTTCTTTCGCAACAAGGGCGCGTACGTGGTGGGCAAGGTGATCAACGGCTTCAACGAGACACCGTTTGCGCTGCCGATTCTTCACACGCCGCAAGGTCAATTGACCATCGACACCGTGCTCTTCGGCGAGGACGAGCTGCAGATGCTGTTCAGCTTTGCTCGTGCCTATTTCATGGTGAACATGGAGGTGCCCTCGGCCTACGTGCAATTCTTGCGGTCGATGATGCCGCGCAAGCCGCGCTCCGAAATCTACAGCGCCATCGGTCTGCAAAAGCAGGGCAAGAACCTCTTCTACCGCGACTTTCTCTATCACCTGCGGCATTCGAGCGACAGCTTTCGCATCGCGCCCGGCATCAAGGGCATGGTGATGCTCGTGTTCGACTTGCCGTCCTTTCCCTTCGTGTTCAAGGTGATCAAGGACTTCTATCCGCCGCAGAAGGACACCACGCGCGAGCTCATCAAGAGCAAGTATCTGCTGGTGAAGCAACATGATCGCGTAGGGCGCATGGCCGACACGCTCGAATACTCGAACGTGGCTTTTCCCCGCACCCGTTTCGAAGAAGAACTGATCGACGAGCTCAAGCATTTCTGCCCGAGCCTGATCGAGGAAGAGGGCGACACCATCGTCATCCGCCACGTCTATATCGAGCGTCGCATGGTGCCGCTCAACATCTATCTGCAAGACGCCACGCGCGAGCAGATCGAGCGCGTGGTGGTCGAGTACGGCAACGCGATCAAGGACCTGGTAGCGGCCAACATCTTCCCCGGCGATATGCTGTGGAAGAACTTCGGGGTCACGCGCAACGGCAAGGTCGTCTTCTACGACTACGACGAGATCGAATACCTCACCGAATGCAACTTCCGGCGGGTGCCGACGCCTCGCACCGAGGAAGAAGAGATGTCCAGCGAAGTTTGGTACCGCGTCGGTCCGAAGGACATCTTCCCCGAAACCTTCAGCCCTTTCCTGCTCGGCAATCCGACTGTGCGCGAGGTCTTCCTGAAGCACCACGCCGACTTGCTCGATGCGTCGTTCTGGCAAGGCCACAAAGAGCGCATCCTCGCCGGCCATGTGCATGATGTGTTCCCGTACGAAGCGAGCAAGCGCTTCAAGCACCAGCGCAGGCTGCGGGAGGCGCAAGCTGCCGCAGCGACGGCTTCATTCTCGACATCACCGCAGTGATGCATCTTCTGTCCCACAAGGAGCTAACCATGTCCCAAGACCCCATCGTCATTGTCTCGGCCGCCCGCACGCCCATCGGCGGTTTGCTGGGTGATTTCTCGTCCCTGGCAGCGCATCAACTCGGCGCAATTGCGGTGAAGGCCGCGGTCGAGCGCGCTGGCATCACCGGTGACGCGGTGAACGAAGTTTTGCTCGGCAACTGCCTCATGGCCGGCCAGGGCCAGGCGCCTGCCCGCCAGGCCGCACTGGGTGCGGGCCTGCCGCAATCGGCGGGTGCCGTCACGCTGTCGAAGATGTGCGGTTCCGGCATGCGCGCCATGATGTTCGCGCATGACATGCTTCGCGCCGAGAGCGCCGACATCGTCGTCGCCGGTGGCATGGAAAGCATGACCAACGCACCGCACCTCACCCAGATGCGCAAGGGCGTGAAGTACGGCATGACTTCGCTGTACGACCACATGGCCATCGACGGCCTGGAAGACGCCTACGAGAAGCTGCCCAGCGGTGGCGGCAAGGCCATGGGGGTGTTCGCTGAAGAGTGCGTGTCCAAGTACCAGTTCACGCGCGAGGCGATGGATTCGTTCGCGATCGCGTCCACCGAGCGTTCGAAGAAGGCCAATGAAGACGGCAGCTTCAATTGGGAAATCGCGCCTGTCACGATCGCCGGCAAGGGCGGCGACACGGTCGTCAAGTTCGATGAACAGCCGTTCAAGGCCAGGCTCGACAAGATCGCGGGCCTGAAGCCAGCGTTCAAGAAGGACGGAGCCATCACCGCCGCCACCTCTTCCAGCATTTCCGATGGCGCTGCCGCACTCGTGCTGATGCGCGAATCGACGGCGAAAAAGCTGGGTGTCACGCCGGTGGCCCGCATCCGTGCACATGCCGTGCATGCGCACGCGCCGAACTGGTTCACCACCGCGCCTGTGGGAGCCATCGACAAGGTGCTGAAGAAGACCGGCTGGACCGCCAAGGACGTGGACCTGTGGGAAGTGAATGAAGCTTTCGCTGCAGTCACGATGGCTGCGATGGCCGAATTCAAGCTGCCACATGAAATCGTCAACGTGCACGGCGGCGCATGCGCGCTTGGCCACCCCATTGGCGCAAGCGGCGCACGCATCGTCGTGACGCTGCTCGGCGCGCTCAAGAAGCGTGGCCTGAAGAAGGGCGTGGCGGCGCTGTGCATCGGCGGCGGCGAAGCCACGGCCCTGTCAGTGGAACTGGTCTGACGCGTTTTTTTGACGGCTTGTCAGGACATGGCCCGGAATAATTTTTGGTTTTGGGGGCGCAGGGCGCCCGCTCTGCGCCCCCAAAACGGAAAATTGTTTTGGGCCATGTCCTTAGCGTCCGGTCGGCAAGCCTGGGAGGTTGAGCCTCTGATCGGACGCGCGAGCGACAGGCCACCGGAGACAAATACATGCTTCTCAGCGAAGACCACCGCGCGGTGCAAGACGCCGTTCGCGCCTACGTGCAAGACAACATCGCGCCAAAGGCGGCACAGTGGGACCGCGACTGCCATTTTCCGAAAGATGAATTGCGCGGCCTGGCCGAACTCGGCTGCTATGGGGTGGCCGTGCCCACCGAATGGGATGGGGCCGGGCTCGACTACCTGAGCCTGGCCGTGATCCTCGAGGAGATTGCCGCGGGTGACGGCGCGACTTCGACCGTGGTGAGCGTGAACAACTGCCCGGTGTGCTCCATCCTCATGGCGTGGGCGAATGCTGCGCAAAAGGAGCAATGGCTCAAGCCCCTCGCACGCGGCGAGATGCTTGGCGCCTTTTGCCTCACCGAGCCGCACGCAGGCTCGCAGGCAGACGGCCTCAAGACAATGGCTGTGAAGGACGGCGACGACTACGTTCTCAACGGCGTGAAACAGTTCATCACGAGCGGCAAGAACGGTGATGTTGCCATCGTGATGGCGGTCACCGACAAGGCCGCCGGCAAGAAGGGCATCAGCGCCTTCATCGTGCCTACCTCGACACCAGGCTACGTCGTGGCCCGCGTTGAAGACAAGATGGGCCAGCATGCAAGCGACACCGCACAGATTCTGTTCGAGAACTGTCGCGTGCCGGCAGCCAACCTGTTGGGTGATGAAGGGCAGGGCCTCAAGATCGCGCTATCGGGCCTGGAGGGCGGGCGCATCGGCATCGCTGCGCAAAGCGTCGGCATGGCGCGTGCGGCGTTCGAGGCGGCGCTACGGTATTCGAAGGAACGCGTGGCTTTCGGCCAGCCCATCTTCGAGCACCAGGCCGTGCAGTTCCGCCTGGGCGAGATGGCGATGAAGATCGAAGCTGCACGGCAGTTGATCCATCACGCCGCGAGTCTGAAGGATGCGGGGCAGCCATGCTTGAAGGAAGCCGCAATGGCCAAGCTCTTTGCGAGCGAAATGGCCGAGGCGGTGTGCAGTGCGGCGATCCAGATTCACGGCGGCTACGGCTACGTCACCGACTTCCCGGTCGAGCGTATCTACCGCGATGTTCGCGTGTGCCAGATCTATGAAGGCACGAGTGATGTTCAAAAAATTCTGATCGGTCGGGCGCTGGCTTGACGTGGCGCTGCATTCAGAGGCTGAGAGTTTTTCGATCATGCCCGCTCATCACGCCAAAAGACCCATGCTCGTCGTTGCAAATGCTCGCCATAGCCAAGCTATGGCTGCGCTTTGCGCCTAGATCAGGCGCCTTTTGACGTGCTGCTCGGACACGTTCGAAAT
>JAJKJU010000376.1 GCA_021153565.1 Rhizobacter sp. | reverse complement strand
CTCGTCGTTGCAAATGCTCGCCATAGCCAAGCTATGGCTGCGCTTTGCGCCTAGATCAGGCGCCTTTTGACGTGCTGCTCGGACACGTTCGAAATGCTCTCAGCCTCTCAGCGGCCAGCAAGAACGCACGCTATGAAGGCAGCTGTGCGAAGCTGCTCGTGTCCTCGCCCGATGCGAGACGCGCACAGTAGTTGATGAGACCGTCGATCTCGTTCGACTTGTCGAATACCTTGTCTGCACCCAATTGCAGGCACTTGCGGCGCATGTCGGGCGTGGCGTAGTTGCTGAGCACCACCAGCTTTCGGCCGACCGCGGCATTGCGCGCAGCCTGTAACACGCCGAGACCGGATCCGCTCTTGAGGAAAATGTCGATGATGACGAGGTCACATGCGTTGTCGGACTTGCCGAGCCACTGTGCCGCACTCGATTCGTCTTCCGCCGTGCCGATGACTTCCACAGGCAACATCTCTTCCAGCGTTGCGATCAGGTTTTCGCGGATGACCGGGCTGTCCTCAACGATGTAGGTTCTCAAGTGCGCCATGACTGTGTCGATCGTGATTGGCATGGGATTCCACAGGTGGGCCGAATTGCTCGATCGCCGTGTCTTGCAGGGGACACGCCCAGAAACAAGCGGACGACACTGAGCTTGTTTCCAGTGTGTCTTATGGTCAATGGAGCTGCCATCGGGCGATGTCGTGCGAGAGCGTCAGGGATATCCTACACAGGAAGCATCTTGCGCCACGGCGCAAGATGCTTGGGCAGCGGTTCGAAGCAGCCTTTGTATCAGATGCCGTAGGACGAAAACTACGCGATCCTGCGGCAACGTCCGCTTTTGACGCACAGCCATGCCGGCGAATACTTCCCTGGTCTTCAACAACGACGGGAGTTGTCATGCGCAGCGGTCTGTTTCTGTCCCTGGCTCTCGTGCCTCCGATGATCGTCGCCGCCTGGACCTGGATTCTGATTCGCAAGGCTGAGAAGAATCTCGGCCACATGACAAACTTTGAAGGCATGCACTTCGAAGACTGACTTCCAAACTTCCTGAAAGGATTCGACATGTCCCCATCCCATTCGCTCAAACTCTCCCTTCTGGTCGCTTCCATGTTCGCGATCTCGTCGAGTTTCGCGGCCGACGCGATGAGCAAGGAGGACTACAAAGCCGCCAAGGACAAGATCACGGCTGAGTACAAGGACGCCAAGAAGGCGTGCGAGCCGCTGAAGGGTAACGCCAACGACATCTGCGAGAAGGAAGCCAAGGCCAAGGAAAAGATCGCATTGGCTGACCTTGACTTCAGCCGCAGCGGCAAGGACGCCGACCGCATCAAGGCTGAGAAGATGAAGGTGGAGCAACAGTACGCTGTCGCCAAGGAGAAATGCGAAGACAAGAAGGGCGCCGATGAGCGCGCTTGCAAGAAGGAAGCGAAGGCTGCCGAAGTCAAGGCCTTGTCCGATATCAAGGCCGAGAAGAAGGTGGCCGGTTGATCAAGAGGCATTTTTCAGCTCGGGCAGAGCCCGGGGTTGGGCCTTGATGCAACTCCAACCCCCCGCGTCAAACGCCCAGCAATTCCACTTCGAACATCAGCGTGGCGTTGGGCGGAATCACTCCGCCCGCGCCGCGCGAGCCGTAGCCCAATTGCGGCGGAATGACGAGCACGCGCGTGCCGCCGACCTTCATTCCCTGTACGCCTTCGTCCCATCCCTTGATGACCTGACCCTGGTCGAGGCCGAAATCAAATGGGGTGCGGCGATCCTTGCTGCTGTCGAACTTTGCGCCCTTGACCCCGTTGTCGTAGAGCCAACCCGTGTAGTGCACGGTGACGTGCTGTCCGGCCTTGGCCTCCTCGCCGCTGCCGGTGACGGTGTCCTCATACTGGAGACCGGAAGGGGTGGTGATCATCTTGACGTCCTTGAGTTGCAAATGAGGGTGCGCATCATGCCACCGGCAATGCCCACTTTTCCCGCCATTGGACGATGGCCTGCGTGAGCCACGAGTTGAGGTCCGACGCCTCGGTGGCGATGCCCAGGGAGACACCCGCGGTCCGCAGGGCGGCAAGGCAGTCGCGCAGGTTCAGGGGTGTAGCGCCGTTCTGCTTCGACAGTTTCTCGCCATTGGCCCCGAGCACCAACGGCGTGTGGAGGTAGACCGGTGTGGGCAAGCCCAGAAGGCGTTGCAGATGGATTTGACGCGGCGTGTTGTCCGAGAGGTCTTCGCCTCGCACGACGTGGGAAACACCCTGTAGCGCATCGTCCACGACGACAGCCATCTGGTAGGCCCACAAGCCGTCGGCGCGGTGCAGCACGAAGTCGCCCACTGCACGAGCCAGATTCTGTCGCTGCGCGCCGAGCCGGCGATCCGTCCATTCGATTTGCACATCGTGGCCCTTCGCGTTGAGCGTGCGAACGCGCATCGCTCGCGCTGCCTTGCCCTTGAGGCCGTTGCGGCAGGTGCCGGGGTAGACCAGCTCCGCATGGCGGGTGAGTTCCTGGCCCTCGGATTGCGCTGCAAGCGAGATCTCGCGCCGCGAGCAAGCGCAGGCATATACGTGATCAGCGGCCAGCAGGTGCTGCAGCGCGTCGGCATAAAGCTCGTCGCGTCGGGATTGCCACACCGGCAAGTCATCGGGCACAAGACCACAGGCCTCAAGTTGTTCAAGGATCACTCGGTCCGCTCCGGGCACGCAGCGCGGAAGGTCCACGTCTTCGATCCGCACGAGCCACTTGCCGCCATAAGCGCGGGCGTCGAGCCATGAGGCCAATGCCGCCACCAGCGAGCCGGCATGCAGCGGCCCGGTAGGCGATGGCGCGAAGCGGCCGATGTAACCAGCGCCAGGAAGATCGCTTCGGTGCATGTCTCCCAGCCTTTCAGCCGTAGTTTGCGAGCACGCTGCCGTGACGCTCCAGCAAGGCCTGCCGCGTCGTTGGGCTTTCGAGTTGTTCGAGCCACCACTGCAAGGCGAGTCCCACCGGCCCGTTGCCGGTGCGCCATGCATAGCCGAAGCGGGCCGCGCTTCCCCGGCGTTGCGTTTCTTTCACGACGAGCCGGCCCGCTTCGATGTGGTCACGCGCCAGCGGCTCAGGCAAGTAGCCGCAGCCAAGACAGCGCAATTGGGCCTCGATCTTGGCCTGGGTGCTTGCGACCGTGAACACATCCTGCCCAGGCAGGAGGTTCACGGTCACTGGCGTCATCCGCTGGGCCGAATCGGCAACGGCCACCGCGCGGTGCCGCAGCAGCTCAGCCTCGCCGATAGCGCCCTGGAAGTTCGCGAGCGGATGGTGCGGTGCCACGGCGAAGACGAAGTTCATCTCGCCTAAGGGCAGCATTTGGATGCCCGGATGCGGTGCATGGTCCGACCCGAAGCGGGTACCGATGGCGAGATCGGCCACGCCACTGGTCAACGCCTCCCAGGTGCCGGCCAACACCTCGGTGCGCAGGCGCAGCCGCGTACCAGGGCCGCTGCTTTCGTCGAGCTCGGCCGAGGACGTCGATTCATGCGGGTGTAGAGCGAAGAACGCATCGCACAGTTCGAACACCGTGATAGGAGAAATGACGCCATCCACCGCGATCGTGAGCTGGGTTTCCCAGCCGGTGGCCACGCGCTTCACGCGGTTGGCGACGGCGTCCATCTGTTCCAGCAGACGCCTGCCTTCGTTCAGCAGTTCTTCGCCCGCGGCAGTGAGCTTGGCCTGGCGCGAGCGCCGGTCAAAGAGCAGCACGTCAAGTGCATCCTCGAGTTGGCGCACGTTGTAGGTCAGCGCCGAAGGCACCTTGCCGAGTTCGCGCGCTGCGGCCGCGAAGCTGCCGGTGCGGGCGATGAGGTCCATCATCGCCAGCGCTTCGGGCGTGAGCACGTTGCGGGAGGCAGTCATGGGGATAGTGGCGCTGAAAACTGCAGGAGGTTCATCTTATTTGAATGCATGCTTCAACGTGAGATCGTCGACTGCTGTAGCTTGCACTTCTACATTGAGAAGATCAAAGGAGCGTTTCATGATCACTCTTCGCAAGTCCTGCGATCGCGGCTTCGCCGACCACGGCTGGCTCAAGAGCTTTCACAGTTTTTCCTTCGCTGACTACTACGACCCGAACCACATGGGATTCGGCAACCTGCGCGTCATCAACGAAGACCGCATCGCCCCGGGCACGGGGTTTGGCACGCACGCTCACCGCGACATGGAAATCATCAGCTACGTGCTCGAAGGCGCCTTGGCGCACAAGGACAACATGGGCAACGGCACGTCCATCGTGCCGGGCGACGTGCAGCGCATGAGCGCGGGGCGAGGCGTGATGCATAGCGAATTCAATCATGCGCCTGCCGAGACCACGCACTTTCTGCAAATCTGGATCCAGCCCAACGCCCAGGGCATTGCACCCAGCTACGAACAACACCACGTCGAAGACGCAGCCAAGCGCGGAACGCTGCGGCTCGTCGCGAGCAGCGATGCGCGCGAAGACTCATTGAAGCTCCATGCCGATGCCTCGATGTATGCCGGGCTCTTCGATGGCGACGAATCGGCCAAGCTCACAGTCGACCCGGCGCGCAAGGCCTATGTGCACGTGGTACGGGGCAAGGTGTCCGTCAACGGCAAGGCGCTGACTGCCGGCGACGCCGCCCAACTGAGCAATGAGCCGACGGTCGCCATCGACGGCGGCGACAAGGCCGAGGTCCTCGTATTCGATCTCGCTGCTTGACGCGGATCGTCGGCGTCGGCGGCGGCTTGATAAAGTCGCCGCCATGGAACCTTTCATCAAGATCGCCACGCTGCTGCCCTGGATCGACTGGGTGGCGGTGGTGATCTTTTTCGGCGGATGGGCGGGCTACGCATGGTTCGCGCGCCATCGTGCAAACAAGCATCCGTCGATTCTTGCGGCCACCAACCGCATCCGCCGCGAATGGATGCGTCAGAGCACCTACCGAGATGTGCGTGTGATCGACGGGGTGATCATCCAGAATCTGTCGACCAGCCCGTCCTTCTTCGCGTCAACCACCATCCTGATCATCGGTGGCCTGCTTGCCATCCTCGGCACGACCGAGAAGACCACTGAGCTCGTGCGCGAGCTGCCTTTTGCTGCCCGCACTTCTGTGCTGGTGTTCGACCTGAAGCTCGTCCTGATGCTCGTGGTCTTCGTCTATGCCTTCTTCCGCTTCACCTGGTCGATGCGGCAATACACCTTCGGCGCGCTGCTGATCGGCTCCGCACCGGAAGCGAAGCAGTTCGAGGTCATGGGGGCTGATGCGGATGACAAGCGCGCCGCGTTCGCCATGAAGTCGGGCAAGGTGCTGGGCCTCGCAGCGGAGACCTTCAATGATGGCTTGCGCGCCTACTACTTCGCCTTCGCGGCGATCGGCTGGTTCTTTTCGCCTGTGGTGTTCATGGTGGCGACGCTGGTCGTCATCTATGTCCTCTATCAGCGTGAGTTCCACTCCGACGTGCTCGAAGGGCTCAACGCGTGAATTTCATCTGGCCAGACGCAAGCCAGTGAACTGCCACTGTGCGTCGGGCGGGAAGAAATTGCGGTAGCTTGCCCGCACATGTCCGGCGGGCGTCGCGCACGACCCGCCGCGCAGCACGAACTGGTTGCACATGAACTTGCCGTTGTATTCGCCGACGGCGCCCGGCAGCGGCCGGTAGCCAGGGTACGGGTTGTAGTTGGACTGCGTCCACTCCCAGACGTCACCGAACAATTGCACAGGCTCGTCGTCGTCGTGCACTGCCGAGGGCAACGGATGGAAGGCGCCTCGGTCGGCGAAGTTGTCATGCGTCGAAGCGGGCCTGCCCAACTTTCGCGCGGCGACTTCCCATTCCGCCTCGGTCGGCAGGCGTGCGCCGGCCCAGCGGGCGTAGGCATCGGCTTCAAAAAAGCTCAGGTGGCACGCCGGCGTGTGCGGATCGATCTCAACGATGCCTTGCAGCGTGTGTGCCAGCCATCGCCCTTGGTCGCAAATCCAGTACAGGGGGGACTTTCGCCCGCCGGCCTGCACCCAGTCCCATCCCATCGAGAGCCATAGCTCGGGACGCTGGTATCCGCCGTCGTCGATGAAGGCGAGGAATTCGTCGTTGCTCACGGGGCGCGATGCGAGTTCGAAATCTGCAAGATAGGCCTTGTGCCGTGGTGTCTCGTTGTCGAAGCAGAAGCAGCCGTCGGACGTTGGGTCATGGCCGATGTCGAACAGGGCGCCTTCGTACGCGTGCCAGCGAAGCGGCTGCGGATTCACCGCGCCGATCGGCCAGCGCTTTGCATAGGGCGGGTGCATCGGATTGAACGACAGCACGTGCTTGATGTCCGTCAGCAGCAGTTCCTGGTGTTGCTGCTCGTGATGAAGACCGAGAGTGACGAGCTCGATCAGCCCCCCGTCATCCGGCCGCGCCGAAAGCAGCGCAGCCATGCGTTCATCGACGTTGGCGCGATAGCGCTTCACCTCGGCCATCGTCGGGCTCGTGATCAGACCGCGCTGCGGACGCGGATGCCTCTCGCCGACACCCTGGTAGTAACTGTTGAACAGCACGCGGAACATCGGCTCGAACGCCCGAAAGCCGGGTTCGAATCGTTCGAGGATGAAGGTTTCGAAAAACCAGGTGACGTGGGCGAGATGCCACTTTGTCGGGCTCGCGTCGGGCATCGACTGCACCTGGCAGTCTTCGTCGGACAGCGGCGTGGCGAGCGCGAGCGACATGCGGCGCACGCGCTCAAAGCGACCGATGAGCGCCGACTGCGGCAAGGCTGCCGCAGGAGAAGAGTTTGGTCGTGCCACCTTCATAAGCATGCCCCTCGTACACGTCCCGACCCAATGTAGACCATGCAGCCTGCTGTGGGTTTCCAATTGAATCCGTGCAGGTGCGGGTTCTTGTCACTCGCCGTCGACTTCAGACAGGCTCGCGTCCAGTGCCTCGCGGGCATCGAAGACGAAGCATTCGCCCTCGAAGTGCTTACCGCCGGTTTCCTCAAAATACTTGAGGATGCCGCCGTCGAGTTGCAGCACGTGGTCGATGCCGGCTTCGGCCATGAAGATGGCTGCCTTTTCGCAACGGATGCCGCCGGTGCAATAGCTCACGACCGTCTTGCCACGAAGCTCCTCGCGATGATCGAGAACAGCTTGCGGGAAATCGCTGAATTTGCGGATGTGCCAGTCGATCGCGCCCTTGAAGTGGCCGTGCTGGACTTCGAACTCGTTGCGCGTGTCGAGCGTGACAACCGGGCGGCCTTCGTCGTCGTGGCCGGCGTCCAGCCAGCGTGCCAGGGTCTTCGCGTCCACCGCCGGCGCGCGGCCAGTGGCGGGCTGGATCGTCGGGTGATTCATTCGGATGATCTCGCGCTTGACCTTCACGAGCAGCTTGCCGAATGGCATGTCGGTCGACCAGCTCTCCTTGGGTTCGAGTGGCTTGAATCGAGCGTCCTCGCGCAGCCAGTCGACGAAGGCGCGCACATCGGTCTCGCGCCCAGCCAAAAAGAGGTTGATGCCCTCGTCGGCCAGCAAGACAGTGCCTTTGAGCGACAAATCAGCGGCTTGTGAGCGGATGCTCTCGCGCAAAGCAGCGGTGTCCGTCAAGGAAGTGAAGAGATACGCCGAGATGTTCAGAATCGATTTCACCCGCGGCATTTTACGGATCGTCGTCTCCGTAAAATGCCGCGATGCCTTTTGTTCATCTGCGTACGCACACCGAGTTCTCCGTCGTCGACGGCACATTGCGAATTGACGAGGCGGTGGGTGCTGCGGCATCTGATGGCCAAGCCGCGTTGGCGATCAGCGACCTGAGCAATCTATTCGGCGCCATCAAGTTCTACAGCAAGGCGCGCAAGAAAGGCGTGAAGCCGCTGATCGGTGCCGATGTGTGGGTGGAGCCCGAAGGCGGCGAAAAGGCGGCGCGCCGCTTGCTGCTGCTTGTGCAGAACAAACAGGGCTACCTGAATCTGTGCGACCTGCTGTCGCGTGCTTGGCTCGTCAACGTGCAGCGCGGCCAGGCCTGGGTGAAATGGGAATGGCTGGAGGCCTTGAACGATGGGCTGATCGCCTTGTCAGGCGGAGAACTGGGCGCCGTCGGCCAGGCGCTGATGGCGCAAGACACAGGGCGGGCGAAAGAGCTCGCTTCGCGTCTGGCCGGCATCTTTTCCAATCGCTTCTACATCGAGTTGCAACGCGCTGGCCAACCCGGTTGCGAGGCGCACGTGCGTGCGGCCGTGCCGTTGGCGGCTGAATTGAATTTGCCGGTGGTCGCGACGCATCCGATTCAATTCCTCGCCCCGGAAGACTTCGAGGCGCATGAGGCCCGCGTGTGCGTGGCCGAGGGCGAGACGCTCACCAATCCGCGTCGCATCAAGCGCTTTACGCGCGAACAGCATTTCAAGACGCAGGCGCAGATGGAGGCGCTGTTCGCCGACATCCCGAGCGCGCTCGCCAACAGCGTCGAGATCGCCAAGCGCTGCAATCTCACACTGGTGCTCGGCAAGCCGCAATTGCCGGATTTTCCGACGCCACTCATCGACGGCGCGCCGATGCCAATGGCGGACTACTTTCGTGTCGCATCGCACGACGGATTGATGGAGCGTCTGGTTCAGCTTTATCCGAACGAGGACCAGCGCGAAAAGGAGCGGCAGCGCTACGTGGACCGACTCGACTTCGAGATCAACACGATCTTGAAGATGGGTTTCCCGGGTTACTTCCTGATCGTCGCGGACTTCATCAACTGGGCGAAGAACAATGGGTGCCCGGTAGGGCCGGGGCGCGGATCGGGCGCCGGTTCGCTCGTGGCCTACGCGCTCAAGATCACCGACCTCGACCCGCTGCGCTACAACCTGCTGTTCGAGCGCTTCCTGAACCCGGACCGCGTGTCGATGCCCGACTTCTACATCGACTTCTGCCAGGGTAACCGCGATCGCGTCATCGACTACGTGAAGCAGAAATACGGCCGTGATGCAGTGAGCCAGATCGCGACTTTCGGCACCATGGCAGCCAAGGCGGCGCTGCGCGACGTGGGCCGGGTGCTGGGCATGGGGTACGGCTATGTGGACAGCATAGCCAAGCTCGTTCCCGCGCCTCCCGGCAAGAGCGTGACGCTCGCGCGCGTGCCAGACAGCCCGGACTCCGGCGTCATTTACGCGCGCAAGGAATCGCCCGAGATCGAGGAGCGCGAGAAGAACGAAGAAGAAGTGGCGGAACTGCTCACGCTCGCCATGCGCCTCGAAGGCGTGACTCGAAACATCGGCATGCACGCGGGTGGCGTGCTCATCGCGCCCGGCAAGATCACCGACTTCTGCCCGCTATACATGCAGCCCGGCAGCGACAGCGCAGTGAGCCAGTTTGACAAGGACGACGTGGAGGCCGCCGGCCTCGTGAAGTTCGACTTCCTGGGGCTCGCGACCCTCACCATTCTCGAGCTCGCCAAGGACTACATCCGCGCGCGTCATCCGAGCCAGAAGGACTTCGCGCTCGAGAACATCCCGCTCAACGATCGCGGTGCGTATCAGTTGATGAGCGAGGGCAAGACGGTTGCCGTGTTTCAGCTTGAAAGTTCGGGCATGCAACGCATGCTCAAGGACGCCAAGCCAAGCGTGTTCGAGGACATCATCGCGCTCGTGGCCTTGTACTGACCGGGCCCGATGGACCTCATCCCCACCTTCTGCGCGCGCAAGCACGGCCGAGAAGACGTCGAATACCCGCATCCGCTGATGGAGGAGGTGCTCAAGGAGACGTACGGGATCATGGTCTACCAGGAGCAGGTGATGCAGGTGGCCCAGCGCCTGGGCGGCTATTCGCTCGGCGGTGCAGACTTGCTTCGCCGTGCGATGGGCAAGAAGAAGGTCGAAGAGATGGCCGAGCACCGCGCCATCTTCGCGGCGGGAGCGGCCAACAACAACATCAACGAGTCGAAGGCCAACGAGATCTTCGACTTGATGGAGAAGTTCGCGGGTTATGGCTTCAACAAGTCGCACGCCGCCGCCTATGCCTTGCTTGCGTATCACACCGCGTGGCTCAAGGTGAAATACCTGGCCGAATTCACCGCGGCCAACATGAGCGTCGCGCTCGATGACACCGACAAGCTCAAGATCTTTCACGACGACGCGGTGGCGCTGGGCATTACCTTCGAGCCACCCAATGTCAACACTGGCGGGTATCGCTTCGAGCCGGTGAACGACAAAGTCGTTCGCTACGGATTGGGCGCGATCAAGGGCACGGGACAGAGCGCCATCGAAGCGATCATTCAGGCTCGAAACGAGGGCGGACCATTCAAGTCGCTCTTCGACTTCTGCACGCGTGTCGATCGAGCGCGGATCAACAAGCGAACGGTCGAGGCATTGATCAAGGCCGGTGCGTTCGACTGGCTAGGGCTCGAACGCGCATTGCTCGTCGCAAGCATTGCGCTCGCTTTCGACTATGCCGGCACGCAGCATGCCAACGCCGATCAAGGTGGCTTGTTCGACTTCGGTGATTCGCATGCCGCGTCGACGCAAGAGCCTGAACTCGTGCCCGCAGACCCGTGGAGCATCAAGGAGCGCCTGACCTTCGAAAAGGCGGCGCTGGGTTTCTATCTGTCGGGCCATCTCTTCGACCAGAGCGCCGACGAGGTTCGCTTGTTCGCCAAGCGTCGCAACGCGGACATCATCGACAGCCGCGAACCGCAACTGCTGGCCGGAATCATCAGCGATCTGCGCGTCATCAACGGGCAGCGAGGACGTGTCGCGATCTTCAAGCTCGATGACAAGACCGAAGCGCTCGAAGCCGTGGCGAACGAGGAGGTTCTCAACGCCAACAAGGAACTCTTGAAGGACGACGAACTCGTCATCATCCAGGGCAAGGTCCAGCCTGATCGCTTCTCCGGCGGTGTGCGTCTGAATGTGCAGCAGATCTGGGACCTGACCGCGGCCCGTTGCCGCTTCGGCAAGTACCTGCGTGTCGAGGTCAACGGCAGCATCCCGCCGGTGGCCGACGTATTGCGAGACTTTCCGACACGCAAGACGATGACGGAACAGGGAGTCTCGACGCAGGGTCTCACTGTTCGCTTGGTGGTCGAACGCGGCTCCGCTCGCGGCGAACTCGACCTCGGCGACGAAGGGAAATTTTTTCCGAGCGATGCAGCGATTGCGCGTTGGCAGGAAGGCAGTCACCGCCGGGCACAAGTGATGTACGAATCGTGACTTGTTGCCGCTTTGGAGGTCGGCACCCACCCGTGTTCAGACGTTGATTGAGGACTCTTCCGGAGGCACCATATGAAACGAATCCTTCTTGCTGTCGCGATCGCTGCTCTTGCGGTTCCGGCTTTCGCGCAGACCAACGTCGGCGTCTCGGTGAACGTCAGCCAGCCTGGACTTTACGGCCGCATCGACATCGGCAACGTGCCGACTCCCCCAGTGCTCGTATACCAACAGCCTGTGGTGATCACGCAGACTCCCGTTGTGGTGCACCAAAGCCCGATCTACCTGCACGTGCCTCCAGGACACGAGAAACATTGGGACAAACACTGCGCCAAGTACAACGCCTGCGGCCAGCCGGTGTACTTCGTGCGGGAAGATTGGTACCAGCAACACTACGTTCATGACCGCGATCATGGTCGTGACCGTGACGACGATCACGATTGGCGCAAGCATGGCAAAGGGCATGACAAGGGCCACAAGCACGACGACCGTTGAGATCGTGTCGGGCTGAACTGAGAGGCTGAGAGTATTTCGTGCATCTGCGCCGACCTTCGGGCTGGACCTGATCAGTCATTACACGGTCGCTGTCTAAACTGCGACATGCCCGATATTCCAAGCACCGGCCTCATCCTGACAGGCGGTGGCGCTCGCGCCGCCTACCAGGTGGGTGTGCTCGATGCAGTGGCCAGCATCCGGCGCCACAGCGACGCGCCACCGGAGAATCCATTTCCTGTGATCGCAGGTACCTCTGCCGGTGCCATCAACTCCACTGCGCTCGCCTGCGGCGCGGACAACTTTGACACCGCGGTTGGCGGGCTCGTTCATATCTGGCGCAATTTCCGCGCCGAGCAAATCTACCGGGCGGACTCCATCGGCGTCATTCGTACCGGCGCACGCTGGTTGACGATGATGTCAGTCGGCTGGATGATCGCCCGTTTCCGCCTTGCGCGTCCGCGCTCGCTGCTCGATAACAGCCCTCTCGACATGCTGCTGGCCAAGCTCATCGACACAAGGCGCCTGAAGCAAATGATGCACGATGGCCATGTCCAGGCGCTGGCGGTCACTGCTTCGAGCTACGGCTCTGGCATGCACGTGACTTTCTACGACACGGTGAAAGACGTCGTGCCGTGGACACGCTCGCAGCGT
This sequence comes from Rhizobacter sp., assembly GCA_021153565.1. Classification (GTDB taxonomy): domain Bacteria; phylum Pseudomonadota; class Gammaproteobacteria; order Burkholderiales; family Burkholderiaceae_C; genus Albitalea. The sequence goes on along the minus strand of JAJKJU010000376.1, from coordinate 4,843 downwards.
ATCGCCGTTCGAAGCGACGTCAGCGTGCCGCATCTGTTGGCCTCGTCGGCGATTCCCTTTGTCTTTCCCGCTGTGCCGCTGGTCATCGACGGGCGCATCGAATATTTTGGCGACGGGTCAATGCGGCAGTCAGCACCCATCTCGCCCGCGGTGCACCTGGGAGCCGAACGCATCCTCGTCGTGGGTGCGGGTCGAATGCACGAGCCGGTCGGTGAGCGGCCCTTAAGCAGCGAGTACCCTAATCTTGCGCAGATCGCCGGTCATGCGCTGTCCAACATCTTTCTCGACGCGCTTGCTGTCGACGTTGAGCGGCTGCAACGCGTCAACAGCACGCTCGGACTGCTTCCGCCCGAAGCACGGTCGCGCACCAGCCTGCGGCCCATCGATGTATTGGTGATTGCGCCCAGCAAGCGCTTGGACGACATCGCCGCAAAGCACATCGGCAGCCTCCCAGCTCCTATCCGCGCGCTGCTGCGAGGCGTTGGTGTTTCGGGTCGCGGCGATGATGCGCGCGGCGCCGCGCTCGCGAGCTATCTGCTCTTCGAAGCGCCATACACGCGCGAGTTGATGGCCCTGGGGCGATCGGACACCTTCGCGCGCCGCGATGAGGTGATGGCCTTCTTCGGATGGAAACCTCGCAGCCACCGCACGGTGCCACCAACCGAGTACGAAGCAGTCGCTGCCGAATAGAAAACGCCCCGGTGCCGGGGCGTTTCTTCTGGGCTCTCTCAGCTTTTTGTGATGAGCCTTACGGCATCAAAGTGATGCCTGCTTCTTGCTCGCCTTGGCATCGGAAGCCTTTTCCGCAGACTTCGCGGCTTTGTCGTCCCTTGTTGTCTTGGCGGTCTTGGCTTTTCCCTTGGTCTTCGCAGTCTCGCCTGTCGACTTGTAGGCCTCGCCACCGACCGTCAGCCCGGCGTTCGAAAGCTTGGTCGCACGCGCATCCTTGATGCCGTGCATGCGCTGCTGTACATCGGCCCAATCCTTGAACGCGCCTTTCTTGCGCTCATCGATGATCTTGCCGGCGGTGACCGTGCCCAGACCTTTGACGGCTTCCAATTCAGCCTGATCGGCCTTGTTGATGTCGACCGATGCGAATGCAGCGGCAGCGAAGAAAGACAGGATGATGGCGACGAATTTCTTGAACATGGTTTGTTCCTCCTCGGAGTTGCTTGGTTGATGGTCACGGCACCCTTGCCGTGCCGTGTTTCAACGAAGCGTTGACGAGAAGCGTTGTCCCACCGAAGCGGGACTACAAGCACCCTACAAAGTGCGATCCATCCAATGGACGTATTGCTCGACACCGGACGCAACGTCGGCGAAAGCATGCTGGCAGCCCACGGCGCGAAGCCTCGCGAGGTCGGCCTGCGTGAAGCATTGGTACTTGCCGATGAGCGCTTCGGGGAATGGGATGTATTCAATGAAGCCCTGCCGCACGAGTTCCTCGAGCGACATTGCGCTTTCGCCCTTCAGCTTGCGAGACGCGTTGACCGCCGCGACTGCCACGTCGTTGAAGGGCTGCGCGCGACCGCTTCCCAGATTGAAGATGCCGCTTGCCTGCGGGTTTTGCAGGAACCACAGGTTGACTGCCACCACGTCGTCCACGAACACGAAGTCGCGCGACTGCCCGCCATGCGCATAGCCGCCGTACTCGCCGAAGAGCTTGACTTTGCCGCTGTCGCGGAACTGGTTGAAGTGATGGAAGGCGACGGAAGCCATCCGTCCCTTGTGCTGCTCGCGCGGTCCGTAGACGTTGAAGTAGCGAAAGCCTGCGACCTGTGTTTTTGCGGTGGGCAGCATGCGCCGGACGGCATTGTCGAAGAGCAGCTTCGAATAGCCGTAGACGTTCAGTGGTTGCTCGAACTGTGGCTCCTCGCGAAATGATGCGCTGCCGCCGTAGGTCGCTGCGGACGACGCGTACAAGAGCCGGGTGCCTTGCGCCTGGCAGGCTTCTAGCAAGTCCTTGGAGCACCGGTAGTTGGTGTCCATCATGTAGCGCCCGTTGTGCTCCATCGTGTCGGAGCAGGCGCCCTCGTGCAGCACTGCGTCGACGCGGCCGAACTCGCCCTTGGCGAAGCGTGTGTAGAACTCGCTACGGTCGAAGTAATCCGACAGCTTCGCACCCAGCAAGTTGCGGTACTTCGGACCGTCGGTGAGATCGTCGACGGCAATCACGTCGTCGATGCCGACTGCATTGAGTCCGTGAACGATGTTGCTGCCGATCATTCCGGCCGCGCCGGTGACCACGACTTTCATTCGCTGACCCTCATTGTGGAACTCATCCGAAAAGCTCTTCGTAGGTGACGCCCGCCGTACCGAACTTGCCGACGACGATTCCGCCGGCGCGGTTGGCCACAGGCATGGCCTCGCGAAGGCTCAGGCCGCTGGCGAGCATGGCGGCGAGCGTCGCGATGACGGTGTCGCCTGCGCCGGTAACGTCGAACACTTCCCGTGCCTGCGCCGGCACCTGGGCGTGGCCTGCGGCATCGAAGAGGGACATGCCTTCTTCGGAGCGAGTGAGCAGCAGTGCGTCGATGTGCAGTTGCTGCCTGAGGTTCTGCGCCCGTTCGTGCAGTTGCTCCTCATTTGACCAAGGCCCGATCACCTGCGCGAGTTCTGCGCGATTGGGCGTCACCACGGTGGCGCCTGCATAGCGGGTGTAGTCGTGCCCCTTGGGATCGATCAGCACCGGCTTCTTGGCGGCCCGTGCCAGCTCGATCATCCGAGGAATGTGTTCCAGTCCGCCCTTGCCGTAGTCGCTGAAGAGCACGGCGCCATGCTGCGGCAGCACAAGTTCGAAGTCGCTCAGCATGCCGGCCAGCACTTCGTGGTCGGGTTGGTTCTCGAAGTCGATGCGGATCAATTGTTGCGACCGGCCGATGACTCGCAGCTTGACGATGGTGTAGAGCTGAGGATCTTCGCCAAGCAACGTGGCGACGCCTTCGCGCTCGAGCAACTGTCGCAGCTTGCGCGCGGGTTCGTCGTTGCCGACAACGGTGAGCAGCGTGGCCTGCGCACTCAGCGTCTTGACGTTGAGCGCCACATTGGCAGCGCCGCCCAATCGCTCTTCTTCGCGGTTCACGCGCACCACAGGCACCGGCGCTTCCGGCGAGATGCGGTCCACGGCGCCGAACCAGTAGCGGTCGAGCATCGCGTCGCCCACCACCAGCACGCGCGATGCGGCCAACTTGCTTCGATCGACGATGGACTTCATCAGAGATCCTCCAATCGCTGGGTCGGATAGCTGTCCCAATTCAGGCAGCCCGGGCATTGCCAAAAGTAGTTCTGTGCCTCGAAACCGCAGGCTGCACAACGATAGCGCTGAAGCGGCTTTGCTGCGTGGGCGATGGCCGATTCGATGCTTTGCCCATCAGGGTCTTCATCCGAGCCGAGTTCGGCGGCGCGTAACTTCAGGAGCTCGCGGGCGGCAGACAGGCTGGGGTGTTTCTGCAGGTGATCGGCGACGCGTCGGCGCTGCGCGGATGCTTGCACATCAAGCAGGCCGATGGCGGCAAGCAGATCGAGTGACGGCGCTTTTTGATACAGCGCCTGGAGTTCGGCAAGCGCGTGAGGTCCTTCGCCGGCTTCGATGGCGCTGCGGGCGTAGTCGCGGGCCACGAGGGCAAAGGCATGCGGATGCGTCACCAGCAACTGATGCCACGCCTGCATCGCCTGCACATGGTTGCGGGCAACGCGTGCACGCTCGCCTGCGAGCACCAGCGGCCGTGCCGCTTGCGGCGCGGCGTCACGCGCCTTGCGAAGCGCCTCGTCGCCATCGGCGATCTGGCCCCGGCCATCGGCTTCCAGCGCGAGTTCGCACCAGTAGTGCGCGATTCGCGATGAATACGAGCCGGTGCCGCCGCTGCGTTCGAGCTTGCTCGCATCTTCGACGGCCGCACGCCAGTCGCGTGAACGTTCGTGCAAGGTCAAGAGCGCCAGGCGAGCTTCCGTGTCGAATGTCGTGCCTTCCAAGGCTTTCCAGGCTCCTTCGGCCCGATCGAAGAGGCCGGCCTTCATGTAGTCCTGTGCGAGACCATGCTGTGCGCGGTCGCGCTCGGCGGCCGGAAGATCTGCCCTGTTCAGCAGATGTTCGTGAACGCGGACGGCTCGTTCGTACTCACCGCGACGCCGAAAGAGATTGCCCAGCGCAAAGTGCAGATCCGATGTGTCGGGATCATGCTGAACCGCCTCGATGAACGCGTCGATGGCCTTGTCCTGCTGTTCGTTGAGGAGGAAGTTCAATCCTTTGAAATAGGCCTTGGGCGACTCGTGCTGTTCGCGCTTCCATTGCCGCACGTCAAGGCGCGACGCCATCCACCCGAGGGCGAAGGCCACCGGCAGTCCGAGCAGGACCCACTGAAGGTCAAAGTCCATCGCGGGGCGGGTGGTCGGTGTGAGAGGCCAGAGTGATCGCGGGCATGACCACCGGCTTGTCGACCACGACCGCGGCGCTTGCTTGCGTGCGGCGGGCCACGCGCCAGTGCCTCCACCAGCTCGGAACCATCGCGAAAACGCCGAAGGCGCAGCCCAGCCCGAAGGCAGCAAGCACGATGAACACCATGGGCGCACGCCATTCCTGACCGAAGAACCACTTGACGCTAGCGTCGTGCTGGTTGTTCAGTGCAAAGGCGAACAGGGCAAAAAAAATGAAGGCTCGAAAGAGCCAGATGAAGAACCGCATCGCATCTCCCGGGCCGATTCTAGTGGCCCATGCGTGGATTCAGAGGCGAGCTGGTGAAGAGCTCAGAGGCTGAGAGTTTTTCGAGCGTGCCCGAGCAGCGCGTCAAAAGGCACCTGATCTAGGCGCAAAGCGCAGCCATAGCCCGGGCTATGGCGAGCATTT
>JAJKJU010000375.1 GCA_021153565.1 Rhizobacter sp. | reverse complement strand
GTCGTCCTCCTGCGAGGCGGGATACAGAGCAACCGGCACGTTCACAAGGCCGAACGTGATGGCGCCTTTCCAAATGGCGCGGGGCATGGCATCTCCTGCTGCAAAGCATCGATACCTGTCTTGCGGCAATTGGCGAGCCCGTTGTACGAGCGAGTGTCTGAAAAACAGCCGTTTCAGACACTCATAGGTGGCTGCCGCTCAAGTGCGGCAATTTTTCGCTTGAGCCACGCCTTCTTCTCCCCGATGCCTAAGCCGGCCATCGGCCGGCTTAAGGCGACGTCAAGCACGAGCCTGCAGGTGCAATGCTGTGGAAGCAGCTCTTCGCTGACAACCCCATGCGCTCGGACCTCTACAAAACGGGCCAGTAGCCGGTCAAGAACGCCGTCCACTGCTCGAAGATTCCAGCGATGCCAAAGGGCAGCTCGCCCGGCTGCTAGATGGCCCAGCGCACGGCCTTGGTTGTAGGTGCGGCGCCCGTAGGTGAGCTCCTTCGCGAAATGCGGCAGCAGCCCGAACACGGCATCGTCGACGACGCGGTTGCCGGAACCCTCTTCAGCTCGCTTGATAAATGGGGCCAAGCTAGTCGGGAAGAGGTCATGCGGCGGCTCGTCACGATTGCGCTCCACGCCGAAGAAGGTCAGCAGCCGATCCTGGCGCGTGACGGGTCGGTAGTTCGAGCACATGGGTCATTCCCGTGTTGGTGTGGCGGCGCAATCAATGCCGCCGGCTCGCAGTGCCCTCGGCACATCAATCATCAGATGCCGGACGTATGACGTCAACCGTGATAGGGATGCCACCACAGGCCGTCAATGGCGCCTGCCGATACCCTCTGCGTTCTCGTCGGCGCGCGGTGTCGTCGAGCAGTTGCAGCGCCTGCCTCTGGTCGGCTGCAGATCGAGCGCCGGTCTGTGATGACGGCTCGCTTGCACTGGTCGTGCTCGATCCACAGCGCATGCGCGACCGCGCACGGGGAGCAAGCTCCAAACCACGGTACTGCCGATGCGGTTGTGGACTACGACGACGTAGTCGGGTGGCGCCGCATCGCTGTGTTGTTCGACTCTGCGGGGCAGGCGCCGGCGTGATGTCAGGAGGGCGGTTCGCGTGTAGAAGTCACGTGGTCTTTGCCGCAGAACAGCAAAACCTGCTGCGCGGCGCCGATAGCCACACAGGGCATGACATGACACTCGCCCCTTCCCAAATCGAGGATGTCAACTGCGCATTTCTCCGGCGAAAGACCAAGGGAGCTAGAACCAGCTATGAGGGTCCAAACTGTTCGCATCAAGAACTTCAGGGCATTGAAAGATGTCTCCTTTAGCAGGATGGGGGAGGCTTACCTTGCCGATTGACTCACCAGAACTGCGCGGCGATTTGCTCGCTTGTTTGCCTAGCTTGGTCATCGACATTCCGCTTGCTCAATCCGGGCAGCGGGTCGTCTACCTCGGTTACTTCGAGGACATCAAGATTCCACCGGACGTGTTCCCGCTTGATGGTGAAGACCCGGATGAGAAGCCGTTTCTGCACGGATGGGGCGCATGGGGGCGTATCGTCGTCAAGGTTGTTTCTGGAGCCGACTCGGTGACGTTGGCGCGGCTCCAGGCCGAAACCGCAATCCTCGAAGAGGTCCGCCCAAAAAGCTTCCCCAAGCTGCTGTACTGCGATCTTTTCATCGATAACCCGGTGACCGACGAACGCCTCAATGAGCGTCTGTACGTCTCCATCGAAGAGTTCATCGACTCCTCACCTCTTAGCGCTATCGCGGACCAGTACAACGGCAATGAAAAGAAGATTATTGAGCTGGCGCTGGGCATTTCTAACGCGTTGCTGCCTTTGTGGATGCATCCGCGCAAGTTCGTTCATAGAGACATCAAGCCGGCAAACCTGCTTATCCGTCCGACTGGCGAAGTCGTCGTCATTGATCTAGGGATCGTGCGGGAAACCGGGGCAGTAGGCGTCACCCATGATGGCCCAGGACCGGGTCCGTTCACACCAGGATACGGTGCCCCAGAACAAATGAACAACGAGAAGAGTGCAGTCAGTTTCAAGACCGACTTCTTCTCAATTGGCGTCCTTATGTATCGCCTGCTATCTGGTGTCGACCCGTTCGTGCCGCGCGTCAACATGGCCGTGCACGAAATCATGCTTGCCGCGGCGTCGATACATCCACCCGTGCTCATTGGCGCGGCCGGCTCGTCTCAAGGGTTTTCCGACTTTGTCGCGAAGGCCATGATGAAGGTGCCGTGGCAGCGACATCGCACACCAGCAATCTTCATTGAAGAGCTGCAAGCTCTGCAGAAGACCTGAGACTAGGAACCAACATGACGCTTCGATTGCTACATCAAGTGGGCCACAACAGTAACTGGAACATTGAATCCTTCGAGATAGACTATTGCGGGGATGGACTCATCCTCAGCCCGCTTCATCAGGCCATTGGAACCGTCGAAAGGCTGCGTGTTGAGACAAGGGCTGCATCGATCTTCGACCCACAGTTCTACCTGCCGAGCTCGCGCAAGACGAAGCTTCTGAGCTACCCCTTTTTTCCAGAGCAAGTTGACGGTGGCTTTCAGACGTCCACCTTTATCTAGCACGTTTCTGACGTCGCGAAGTCGTGCATCGACTTTCAAGTTGCGCAAGGTTTTAGGAAGATCGTGGTTCCCACCCGTTACATCAGTCAGATGTACCCGAGTTACTTCACGCAGCAGAACCAGTTCACCGTCAACTCCTTCATGGAACACGCGGGTAGTCGGCCGTTGTGTCTTTCGGTCGCCCTCACCGCGCCCATGATCCAGGATCACGAATGGCGCGAACGCGTGCTCAATTGGATCACCTCGTTTCCAGACGTGGACGAGGTCTACGTCATGTACGAGCATGACCGCGGTACGAAGCAGGTTCAAGATGCTGGATTCCTGATCGACTGCATGACCTTTCTCTCCGACATCATGAACACCGGCCTCGCCGTCACCCTGGGTTACACCAATACCGAAGGTCTTCTCTACACCGTTGTAGGTGACCTCAATATCACGATGGGTGCTTTCGAGAACACCCGTATCTTCTCAGTCGACAAGTTCCTCGAGTCTGAAGGAGAGCGCCGGGGACCGAAGGCGCGCATCTACCTTCCCGGCCTCTTCAATTGGGTTCAGTTTGAGGATGCGAAGCGAATCCGGGACGACGCTCCCGGTGTCTGGCAGCAGGTCTATCAACCGACCGACTGGGCGGAAGAAGCGTTGGGGCGCGAGGTTGAGCCTACGTTCAACCAGTCCCCCCTCTACAAGCACTACTTCCGGAACATGCAGGACCACATGAACGAGCTAAGGCCGCTGAGCGCCAGCGAGCGTCGGCAATTTCTGCTCGCGAAGATTGACACCGGCATGAGCGCTTATCGGGAGCTGCACTATCGAGGAATAGGTTTGGAAAAGCATGGCCAAGGCGGCCATCTGCTCGAATGGCAAAACGCACTAAACGGCGCGTGAAACGATCCGCCTGCTCAAGACACGAGATGCCAACACCGCTTGAGCTTGCCAACGCTTCCCAAGGCTCACCGGCCCCTGCACCGTCGCGCCATGGTGGATGAACAAGCCCCGGTTTCGATCTATCGACGCCAACCCTACGCCTACGATTCTGAATCGTTCCAGCTGGGCCATGGCCGGGCGGATATATGCATGGTCGAGCACGACCCAGGACTCGTCCGCAAACTGCAGATTCCGGTAGGCCTGCACTAACACGCGCTGCCAGTCGCTGATCTTCGCCTCAATCGCGATGAGACGTTCGAACGGAGGGGTTTTGACGGTCGCAAGGTCCAGGGAATCGCGGGTCTGCGCCGCCAAACCTGCGGCGGACAAACGCGAGATGACGCGTTGAGCGGCCTTCTCCGAACTACCCAGTTTGTCCGCGAGTTCCTGGCGACTCTTAATGGATTCACCGAGCGACAAACTGAGGAGAACAGCAAGTCGCGGCGACACGCTCCCTAACGCGCGCAATCCTTCCGTGCTACGTGGTGCCCGTTTTGCCAGGACAAGATCGGCGACGCCAACCCCTGCGTCCACCTCCAGCTCAACCCGATACTCCCGGCGGCGCGCAAGCTTCGTACAGGCCACGACAGCCTGAACGAGCTGTTCCTCCGAGTCAAAACTTTGCGTTCTCAAGATGTCAACTCACCACTCTCTAAATCGGCCACGTAGTGCTCATCCGCCGGATTTCTCTGTTCTCCATTGGAGCGCGCGACTATACCCACGCAGGACCGACGCCCGCTACGCCGAAGACATTCCGACGGCAAAGTTTTGAACTTCGGGGTATCGGGTGGCCATATTCATACGTAATTGCGTACGTGATGAAATGCGTAAGTGATGCAGTACGTGGGGGGTTGTTTCGCAGGATGCGTGCATTCGCCGACGTTGTCCCAGCCTGCAACGTGGCATCCCAAGTTCGCCACCTGATTCCCATCAGCTTTTCAGGGCGATGAGTCACAGCGTTCGTGCTGATGACATCCCAATGATCACGCGCTACGCTTTCTGAACTCGACGCCCTGGCAGAGTTCGAGCGGGGAGGCTATGAGCAAGACAAATCTCGCTATCGTCGCTGACACCGGCAAGCGCGCATCAGGCGCGTTCGACGACCAAGCGACCATCGACCGTTCTTTGACCGCCGAGATCGTGATTGCACTTTGCGGCCCGTTGGGGACGCCGCTTCACGAGGTGGCTGAAACCTTCAAGCACCTTCTTGAAGGGACCGATTACGGCTATGAGAAGGTCTTCATTCTCAAGCTCAGCGATGAGATTCGCGAACTGAGCGGGCTTGGCAATGACGAGCGTTCCAAGGAAAAGCTTATTGATGCCGGCAACGAACTACGGAAAAGCCACGGACACGCAGTGCTCGTTCGCCGTGCTATTCAGAAGATCACGCTGGAACGGGAGGCACTCCAGGGCGGCCATGATGCTCATCAAGCCAAGCTGTTCGAGGAGGCCGAGACAGACGCCGACGTTGTCATGCCAACCGTCTCAAAGCGCTACTGCCACATCATTGATTCGATAAAGCACATCGATGAGCTGCGGCTTCTGCGCTCCGTGTATGGCGACATGCTGCATGTGGTTGGGGTGTACTCGCCAATTGAGATGCGTGTCGATCGACTTGAACAACGTAAAGCCGCCGGCGATGAAATTCATCGCTTGATCGATCGTGACTCCGGAGAGGAGGTCAAGAACGGGCAACGCGTCGAGGATACGTTTCCGCTTTCAGACTTCTTCCTACGCGTTGACTCAGCGACGGACTCCCAGCGGAAGTCACGGGTGCGTCGCTTTCTGGATCTGATGCTGGGCACTCGCATCGTCACGCCAACGGTGCACGAACGAGCAATGTACGCCGCATTCTCGGCGTCTCGCAATTCAGCATGCCTGTCGCGCCAGGTGGGGGCAGCCATTACCAGCGAAAGCGGCGATGTGCTCTCAACAGGATGGAACGATGTTCCGAAAGCGTTCGGCGGTCTGTATGAAACGACGGAGCAGAACGCGTCGCCGGACGCTGACAAGCGATGCTGGAACATGGATGGCGGTCGTTGCTTCAACGATGAGGAGAAGTCGATGATCGCCAGGGCCGTCGTTGGTCGGCTTGCGGCAAAGGGACTTATCAAAGACCAGGACAAGGCCGAGGCATTCAGCGTTGTTCGGCATGATTCACAACTGCGCAGCCTCATCGAGTTCTCACGCGCCGTGCACGCCGAGATGCATGCTCTGCTCAACGCAGGAGCTACGCACGGGGGAAAAGTACGGGGTGGCAAGCTGTTTGTGACAACCTACCCTTGTCACTCGTGTGCGCGGCACCTTGTCGCCGCAGGCGTCCGCGAGGTGTACTTTCTCGAACCCTACAGGAAGAGTCTTGCGACCAAGTTGCACTCTGACGCCATTACCGAACGAGAGGGCGAGAGCGACAAGGTCCGCGTAATGCCGTTCGATGGTGTGGCGCCTTCCCGCTTTCTGAAGTTCTTCTCTGCGCACGATGGCGGCAGGAAGGATGCCACCGGTCGCATGCGAGTGCGTGAGGCCTACCCCGTGACTGCTATCACCTTGGAGGCTATCCCTACGCTTGAGGCCTTTGCGGTTCGTACACTAAAATCCAACAAATTGACGGCCGAGACCGAGGCTATGCCTCAGGCGAAGGACCAGGACCCATAACGTGAAGGAGCGGACCGTGGAGCAGGACAAGCAGATGTCGCTTCGCTTCGAGCCTTCGGTGTTTCCATCTGAAGCAGCCTCGTCCGAATGTGCATCTCAGCTGTCTGGCCTTCCGACGCCCGATCAAACTGCCACTGCGCAGAAGACAGCAGTGATCCTTAAGTTGCCCGCCGCTCTCGCTCGCGGCAGCCAGGCGACGACGCAAGGACGTGACAGCGATCTGCTCGGCCGCATATTGAATCGCGTCAAGCTGTTCTAGCGTAGGGGTGCGATTCAAACTGATGTGTACGCTTCAGGTTGCGGACACGGATTTCCGTTCAGGCTGAGGTATCGAAGCCCCATCCCGACGCTCCACTAGGCCCTTCGATACCTCAGGGCGATCCGTCTCACGGAATGTGCATCGAGCATCTATTGCGCGTCCGGGCCAACATCATTTGCGCGTCACTACACCTATACGGTTGCGCGGAAGACTTGTCTGGCATAGATCTTCTCTGCGTTTGTCAGCGCGCCATGCGAGAGCGCCTGGAGAACGTGAAAGAGCAACGCACGGTCGATGGCCGCGTCAATGCGGTTTGTGCTGGCGTCGACGGCGTTGGTCAGCGGTGTGGCTTGCTGAGCAATGAAGGCTGCGACGGCAGCGGATATCGCAGCTTGATCTACCTGGCCAACGGTCGGCGTGGGTGCTGGCGCGGAGGGGGTATTCGTCGACGCGGCAGGGCGTTGCGGCGTAGCGGTGGCCGACGCGGCGGTTGACACTGGCGCATAGCGGAGCACGGCTGTCAGTTCCGCGCTGCCAAGGCAGGCAACGCGATCGGCACGACTGGTAATCTCAAAGCTCTGGTTGTGGAGCACGCCGGACGCAACGTCCTCCACCCCGATGACAGCAACGCGCACGCCACGGCGTTGAGCGAGTTCGATGCCGACTGCCAGGTCGCTATCCCCGGTGACGAGTACCGCGTCACATACGGCGTGATGCGAGGTCAGTTCGATCAAGTCGGTGACGATGAGCGAGTCGACGCCCTTTTGCTGGCCCACGCCGTTGATCGTTCCAGCTCGCAGTTGCACGTCGTTTACGGCGACGAGCGCGCGCTGCTGCGGCGTCAGGCTGTTGGCCACTCCGTCGTACCAGTAGACGCGCAAGAGTTCCTTGTCCTGCAGCGCGAGGGTGGCGAGCGACTTGTCGATGATGGCCTGGATGAAACCTGCGGGATCCGTGATTTGCACGGTCACTGCGAGACTTGCTCATCTTGCTGCTGAGGATGGCCAACGCTTGGCGCAGAAGGTACCCGGCATCGACCATGATGACGAAGCGATTCATGTTTTTCGTCCCCAGAAATAGATAAGCCCCCTGTAGAGGGGGCAGATGCTGACCGCAACCGGGTTAGTTAAGGTTGCGACCAACGACGCCATTCTAACGCATGGGCGCGCGGCCCGTTAAAAAGAGAGATTTCTCGGGGTGCGATTCAAACTGATGTGAAGTAGTCCGACCAGCCGACGAGTCGCTGAACAGGCGACGATGCGTAGGGCACCATCACACCTCGGGCCATGACTGGGCATGGGCAAACCGACACCCTGATAATGCAGAGAGTCTTTAGCCTGGCGGACGCGGCACCCGGGTCTGCACTGACGGCACGGCGTGACCGCCGCGGCCGGTAGGCTAAAGATCCCGTTGC
>JAJKJU010000374.1 GCA_021153565.1 Rhizobacter sp. | reverse complement strand
TGCTCGCCATAGCCAAGCTATGGCTGCGCTTTGCGCCTAGATCAGGCGCCTTTTGACGTGCTGCTCGGACACGTTCGAAATACTCTCAGCCTCTCAGTCGGAACGGAAATATCTCCGCGACATAAGGACATGGCCCGGAATAAGTTCCCGTTTTGGGGGGCGCTGGGCGGGATGCGACTGCGATTCACCTCGGCTCGGTGTTGCTTGACACGTGGGGAAGCCCTTGTAGCGACAGAACCAGGAAAACTGCTGGCCGTGGGCCTTCTCATCGGTTTGGGGCGGTAAAGCGGCCGACATTGTAGAGTCGCGGCGCAGGCGGAGGCGAACCTTCATCGCTGCTCAAACCCTCGGCATCGTCATAAAGATTCTCGCTCGCAGACGAAAAGAGTGATGTACCAGCTTCTGTGTCGGTGGTCGAGCCCGAGCCGCTCGTGGCGTAGGGATCATCTGATCCATCTCCTGGCGCAGAGAGCGGACGTGAAGCGCGTAGACGTGAAGCGATCGAATTTGAAGCGGGCAGATGTAAAGCAAATGGATTCGAAGCGGGCAGACGTGAAACAAACGGATGTGAGACGGGCAGACGTGAAACGGACGGATTTGAAGCGAACGGACGTGCAGCTGGCGGACGTGAAGGGAATGGGCGTGAAAAGAGCGAAGGAGAAGGGAACGCACGTGATGGTGCCGAACTACTACCCTCGCCCCCCCGGTCGCGGACTACTGACACTTGCCAAGGTGCCTGACTACTACTGCCTGTGATTCTCTTGCGGTTGTTCATTTAGATTTACGTCTTATGGTTTGGGGGATGTTGCGTGTGTTCAAAACTGGAGCGAACCGGATTCACACGCGATTGAGCTTCCAATGTGTTCGTTGGAACTCAATGTAGTAGACAGCTAAAAGCCCGCCCTGGCGTCGATCGGACGCGCGATCCAACTTCAGCCAAGCGGTATTTTCGAGTATCTGCGCGTTCTTGATGTGCGGAAAAGCGAACTCAGTACCGGGATAGCGAGGACCCCGACGCTTTACCGATACCCCAACGGCTTAATTCGCCATACTCGCGCCAATACCACGTCAACATCGCAACCCATCTCTGTTATTTAAGCCTGATGCGCTGTCGCTCACGCACCGCGGTGCGAACAGCTCGGTGGAGTTCTTGAAGTGATCGCGCCGATCGCCAGCAAGCTGAACAAGCTTGACAAGCTGCCAGCCTTGCAACTCGCGGAGGCTGATGTTGGGGATGCGATGCAAGGCGCTCCGAGCGCCGTGTGGCGAGCCACACAAGTGAGGAGCAACGCCGCAGCGCGCCCGCCCAGCACCCTCAAAACGGGAACTTATTCCAGGCCATGGCCTAACGTGTGCTCCCTTTCCAGCGGCGCAGCGTGAGCGCATTGGTGACCACGCTCAGGCTGCTGAAGGCCATCGCGGCTCCGGCGATCATGGGGCTCAGCATTCCGAATGCAGCCAGCGGAATGCCGACCATGTTGTAGATGAAGGCCCAGAACAGGTTCTGTCGGATCTTGGTGACGGTGCGATGCGAGATGTCGATCGCGTCGGCCACCAGCGCAGGGTCGCCACGCATCAGCGTGATGCCTGCCGCATGCATGGCCACGTCCGTTCCGGTGGACATGGCGATGCCAACATCAGCAGCGGCAAGTGCCGGAGCATCATTGATGCCGTCGCCGACCATCGCGACGCGACGGCCGCCTGTTCTCAAGCGCTCGACGATGTCCGCCTTGTCTTCGGGCAGCACCTCGGCGTGCACTTCATCGATGCCGATCTGCTGTGCAACTGCTTGGGCACTGCCGCGGTTGTCCCCCGTCACGAGTGCCGTCGCGATGCCTTGACCCCGCAGCAGTCGAATGGCGTGGGCGGCAGATGGCTTCACACGGTCGCCGAAAGCGAGCAGCCCGATCAGGCGGGGCGCATCGCTCACGTCCGCCAACCACGACAGTGTCTTTCCCTCGGCCTGCAGTTGCTCGGCGCGCGATCGCATCGCGGCGATGTCGACCTTCAGCTCAAGCATGAAGCGCGTGCTACCCAATCTCACTTCGCGCCCCTGGACCGATGCGGCCATTCCGCGCCCAGCGATGGCTCGGACTTCCGCGGCGTTCGTCACCGCGATGGCTTCGCGTCGCGCGGCCTCGATAACGGCGCGCCCCAAAGGATGCTCGCTGTGCGCCTGTATCGCAGCGCTCAACGCCAGCAAGGCCACGTGATCGTCGTCGGCCGCCTCGAATGCGACCAGCTCCGGCTTCCCTTCTGTGAGTGTTCCCGTCTTGTCGAAGACCACCACTTTCACCGCGTGCGCGATTTCCAAGGCCTGCGCATCCTTGATCAGGATGCCGTGCCGCGCCGCAACGCCTGTACCCGCCATGATCGCGGTCGGCGTGGCGAGGCCCAAGGCGCAAGGGCAGGCAATCACCAACACAGCCACGGCGTCGAGAATGGCTCGTTCCCAATCGCCGCTCACAAAACCCCACCCGATCAGCGTCACCACCGCAATGCCGATGACAACAGGCACGAACACCTCACTGACCCGATCTACCATCCGCTGAATCGGCGCCTTCTTCGCCTGCGCTGATTCGACCAGGCGAACTATGCGTGACAAGGTTGACTCGGCGCCCACCGCTGTGGTGCGAACAAGCAGCAGGCCCTCGCCGTTCACCGCACCGCCCGTCACTGCGCTGCCTGCGCGCTTGGGCACAGGCAGGCTTTCGCCCGTGATGAGCGATTCGTCGACCTCGCTCTCACCCTCGATCACAGCGCCATCCACCGGAACACGCTCACCCGGTCGAACAACGACCACGTCCCCCACCTTCACCCGCGAAATCGGCACCTCGGCCTCCTGCCCATGGCGCCGGACGCGCGCCGTCTCGGGCCGCAGAGCCTGCAGCGCGCGAATGGCCTCGGTGGTCTGCCGCTTGGCGCGTGCTTCCAGCCATTTGCCGAGCAACACGAGCGTGATGACAACGGCCGAGGCTTCGAAGTACAGATGCGCTCCCGCCGCCTGGCCATGCCGCAGCAATTGATAGACGCTCAGGCCATACCCAGCCGAGGTGCCCAGCGCGACCAGCAAATCCATGTTGCCGGAGCGGGCCTTCAAGGCTTTCCAGCCCGAGCGATAGAAGCGTGCGCCAAGCCAGAACTGCACGGGTGTTGCCAGCAGCCATTGCAGCCAAGCGTCGAGACGCCAGTCAGCACCGAAGGGCATCGCGAGCATCGGCAGCACGAGTGGCGTGGACAGGACGAGGGCCATCGCGATGGGCCACACGTCAGAACGACGCGCCACGTTTGAATCCACGGAAACGCGCGTCGCGCCTTCTTCGACAACTTCGCCGACCTGATACCCCGCCTTCTCTACCGCAGCCCGAAGTCCTTCGACGCTCACCGACGGGTCAGAGCGAACCGTTGCTGCCTCGGTGGCCAGATTGACGCTCGCCTCGACAACGCCAGGCACCTTGGCAAGCGCACGCTCGACCCGTGCGACGCAAGATGCGCAGGTCATGCCTTCGACGGGGAAGGACCACTCCCTGAGGGGCGCTGGTGCGGTCGGCGAGATGCTGGCAATGGTGTTCACGAGGTTCTCGGGCAGAATGAGCTTCGTCCTGGCAGACTGTCTCAAGTCTCCCATGATAGGAAGCAACTCAGAGGCTGAGAGTTTTTCGAGCGTGCCCGAGCAGCGCGTCAAAAGGCACCTGATCTAGGCGCAAAGCGCAGCCATAGCCAGGGCTATGGCGAGCATTTGCAACGACGACCAGGGGTCTTTTGACGTGATGAGCGGGCATGATCGAAATACTCTCCGCCTCTCAGGCGGAATGAGGCGCTGCCGCCGCAACATGCCCCGTATGCTTTTCTACCCACATAGTCCAAGACCCTGGAGAAACTTGAATGTTCAGCCACGTGATGGTCGGATCGAATGACATCGAACGCTCAAAGCGCTTCTATGACGCCGTGCTCGGCGTACTTGGGGCGGAGGAACCATTTCGCAACCTCAACAATACAGGTCAAGTCCGCCTCTTCTATAGGCACGACGGCAGCATGTTCTGTGTCAGCGAGCCGATCAATGGTGATTCGGCCACCTTCGCAAATGGCGGCACCATTGGGTTCAAGTGCGACTCGCCGGAGCAGGTTCAAAAGTTCCATGACACAGCCGTCGCAAGTGGAGGCACTTCAATTGAAGAACCACCAGGCCTGCGTCAGGGCAGGCGGGGTGCCATGCACTTGGCATATGTGCGCGACCCAGATGGCAACAAACTCTGTGCGCTTCATCGCGCAGATGAGCATTAGAGAGGCTGCCTCTGAGGCTGCGAGTATTTCGAGCGTCTCCGAGCAGCACGTCAAAAGGCGCCTGATCCAGGCGCAAAGCGCAGCCATAGCTCGTGCTATGGCGAGCATTTGCAACGACGAGCAGGGGTCTTTTGGGGATGAGAGGGCATGATCGAAATACTCTCAGCCTCTCGCATCGGCCTTGCCACCCTTGTAGAGCGGCAAGCTGCGCAGACACATCAAACTTTCATCTTCAGCATGGTGTCAACAGCTGCTGCTGACACCATGCTGGACCGAAGTGTCCGCCGTGGGTTGCAACCCCGGGCCACGAATTAAACGCGCTGCGCGACCCAGCTCCGCACGGACTCCAGAGCCGCACCCAGCTTCGACGGATCGGTGCCACCGGCCATCGCCAAGTCCGGCTTGCCGCCGCCCTTGCCGCCAACCTGCTGCGCGACGAAATTGACGAGTTCGCCCGCCTTCAGCTTTCCGATGCTATCGGCCGTGACGCCAGCTGCCAACTGAACCTTGCCGCCTTCGACCGCGGCGAGCACGATGGCCGCCGTCTTCAGCTTGTCCTTGAGCTTGTCCATGGTCTCGCGCAAACCCTTGGCGTCTGCCCCTTCGAGCATGGCCGCCAACACCTTGATGCCGCCCACGTCCACCGCCTTGGAGAGCAATTCGTCGCCTTGAGCCGATGCAAGCTTGCCCTTGAGCGCTGCGAGTTCCTTTTCCAGCGCCCTCACCGTCTCGAGCACGTTTCCAATGCGGGTCGAGACTTCGGCGGGCGTTGCCTTGAGCGTGCTGGCCACCTCGTTCACCGTGGATTCCAGTGACTGCAGATAGGCGAGCGCGTTGTCACCCGTCACTGCCTCGATGCGGCGCACACCCGCCGCCACGCCGCCTTCGGCCACCACCTTGAACAGGCCGATGTCGCCGGTGCGCTGCACGTGCGTGCCGCCGCACAGCTCACGGCTGGTGCCGATGTCCAGTACCCGAACTTCGTCGCCGTACTTCTCGCCGAAGAGCATCATCGCGCCGGTCTTCTGTGCCTCGTCGATCGGCATGACCCGCGCCTGCGTCGCCGCATTGGCGAGGATCTCGGCGTTCACGATGCTCTCGATCTTGCGGATCTGCTCATCAGTGATCGGCCCGGTGTGCGCGAAGTCGAAACGCGTGCGCTCGGCATCCACCAGCGAGCCCTTCTGCTGCACGTGCGGGCCCAGCACTTCGCGCAGGGCCTTGTGCATCAGGTGGGTCGCGCTGTGGTTGCGAACCGTCTTGGCGCGCTTTTCGGCATCGACCTTCACGTTCACCAGGTCGCCCACTTTCACACTGCCTTCGACGACGCGGCCATGGTGGCCGAACACGTCGGCCTGGATCTTCAGCGTGTCCTCGACGAGGAAGCGCGCGGTGTTGTTGCGCAGCTCGCCGGTGTCGCCCGCCTGGCCGCCGCTCTCGGCGTAGAACGGCGTGTGGTCGAGCACGACCACCGCGTCGTCGCCGGCCTTGGCCTCGGTCACCGAGGTGCCGTCCAGGTAGATTGCGCTGATGCGCGCCGTCTCGTGGGTCAGTGTGTCGTAGCCGTGGAAGGTGGTCGCGCCACCGGTGTACTCCAGGCCTTGCGCCATCTTGAACTTGCCAGCCGCGCGCGCCTGCGCACGCTGGCGCTCCATCGCGGCATTGAAACCCGCCTCATCCACCGCCACGCCGCGCTCGCGGCACACGTCGGCGGTGAGGTCCAGCGGGAAGCCGAAGGTGTCGTGCAGCTTGAACGCCGTCTCGCCGTCAATGGTCTTCGCGCCACCCGCGAGCGCCGCTTCCAGAATCTCCATGCCGTTGGCGATGGTGCGGAAGAAGCCCTCTTCTTCCTGCTTGAGCACGTCGGTGGCGCGCTGCGCGTTCTGGCGCAGCTCGGGATAGGCGTCGCCCATCTCGGCGACGAGCGCGGCGACCAGCGCGTGGAAGAAGGGCTTGCGCGCACCGAGCTTGTAGCCGTGGCGGATGGCGCGGCGCGTGATGCGGCGAAGCACGTAACCGCGGCCGGCATTGCTCGGTATGACGCCGTCGACCACCGTGAAGGTGCAGGCGCGGATGTGGTCGGCGATCACCTTGAGCGACGGGGAATTCTTGTCGCAATCTCCAGCGCCCGCAGCATCCACCGCCTTCTTGGCCGCGGCCAAGAGGTTCACGAAGGTATCGATCTCGTAGTTCGAATGCACATGCTGCAGCACCGCCGTGACGCGCTCCAGGCCCATGCCCGTGTCCACGCTCGGCTTGGGCAGCTTGTGCATCACGCCCGCTTCGTCGCGGTTGAACTGCATGAACACGTTGTTCCAGATCTCGATGTAGCGGTCGCCGTCTTCATCGGGCGAGCCCGGGGGGCCGCCGGGGATTTCGGGGCCGTGGTCGTAGAAGATCTCGGTGCACGGGCCGCAGGGGCCGGTGTCGCCCATCATCCAGAAGTTGTCGGACGCGTAGCGCGCACCCTTGTTGTCGCCGATGCGCACGATGCGCTCGGCTGGCACGCCAACCGTCTTGTGCCAGATGTCGTAGGCCTCGTCGTCTTCCGCGTAGACGGTGACCCAGAGCTTTTCCTTGGGCAGCTTGAAGACTTCGGTCAGCAGTTCCCAGGCGTACTGGATGGCGTCGTGCTTGAAGTAATCGCCGAAGCTGAAGTTGCCCAGCATCTCGAAGAAGGTATGGTGCCGCGCGGTGTAGCCCACGTTCTCGAGGTCATTGTGCTTGCCGCCGGCCCGGATGCACTTCTGGGCCGTCGTAGCGCGCGAGTACGGACGCTTGTCGAAGCCGAGGAAGACGTCCTTGAACTGGTTCATGCCCGCGTTGGTGAACAGCAGCGTCGGGTCGTCCCCGGGCACCACGGGGCTCGATGCGACGATGGTGTGGCCCTTCGACTCGAAGAACGTCAGGAACGACTGGCGGATTTCGGAAGCTTTCATCCGGTGCTCTGTTGAATCTGTGGAAGGCCGATCGGGGGCGTTCGGCGAAACCGTGGATTATAGGAAGGCAGCCCCATCCCGACGCCTGTAGCGTCCCGTCCAGAAAGGCCTTGGGCTTCGGGTAGTCGCGTTCGCGACGTCCTTTGATGAAGTGGTGGAAACCCTGTTCCTCGCGGGGCCTGAGCAGGTGACGCTGCCGCGGCAGATGTTCACCGGCATCCGCGAGAACATCACGCCCACCATCGCCGCGGTGACCGCGCTCCTGATCGTCTTCACGACGAGCGCGCTGCTGGCGTTGGAATGGCTGCGCGGACGCCGCCGTTGAGCATGCATCGCACCCAAGACCCTGGCCCTGCCGCAGCGTTTTTCGCGCGATAGAGTCGGCATCAATCAACCACGTTTCACGGGGCTCGCGCCCCCGCCCAACCAGGACCTGCCCATGGACACGAAGACGTCGCCGCTCGCCTTGCTGAAGGACCCGAGCCTGCTGAAGACCCAGTCGCTGATCGGCGGTGAATGGACTGGGGCAGCGCAAACCTTCGCCATCAACGACCCGGCCACCGGCCTGAAGCTCGCCGACGTGGCCAAGCTCGGCGCCGCCGAAACGCGCACTGCGCTCACGGCGGCCAGCAAGGCCTGGGCCGGCTGGCGCAACAAGACTGCCAAGGAACGCGCGGCCATCATGATGAAGTGGTTCCAGCTGCTCATCGCCAATGCGGACGACCTCGCCCGCATCATGACGGCCGAGCAGGGCAAGCCCTTGGCCGAGGCCAAGGGCGAAGTGATTTACGGCGCGAGCTTCATCGAGTGGTTCGCCGAAGAAGCGCGCCGCGTCTACGGCAAGACCATACCGACCACCGACAACAACAAGCGCTTCCTCGTCATCAAGCAGCCCGTGGGCGTATGCGCGGCCATCACGCCGTGGAACTTCCCGATTGCGATGATCACGCGCAAGGTGGCTCCGGCCCTGGCCGCGGGCTGCCCGGTGGTGATCAAGCCGGCGGAGCAGACGCCCTTGTCGGCCCTGGCGGTGGCCGAACTGGCGCAGCGCGCCGGGATGCCGGCAGGCGTGCTCAACGTCATTACCGCTGACGCAGACAACTCCATCGCCGTTGGCAAGGTGCTGTGCGAGAGCGATATCGTGCGCCACTTGTCGTTCACTGGTTCCACGGAAGTCGGTCGCATCCTCATGCGGCAATCGGCACCGACGGTCAAGAAGCTGTCGCTTGAACTCGGCGGCAATGCGCCCTTCATCGTGTTCGACGATGCGGACGTCGACAGCGCTGTCGAAGGCGCCATGGTCAGCAAGTACCGCAATGCCGGGCAGACCTGTGTGTGCGCGAACCGGTTGTATGTGCAGGAAGCTGTCTACGACACCTTCGTCGAGAAGCTGGCTGCGAAGACCACCACCATCAAGGTCGGCAACGGCTTTGAGAGCGGCGTGACGCAAGGCCCCTTGATCGACGATCAGGCGCTGGCAAAGGTCGAACAGCACGTGGCGGACGCCGTCGCCAAGGGCGCGACGGTCGTCGCCGGCGGCAAGAAATCCGCCGGTCGGTTCTTCGAACCCACCGTGATTGCCAATGCCACCAGCGACATGCTTTGCGCGCGAGAAGAGACCTTCGGCCCGCTGGCGCCGGTGTTTCGCTTCAAGACGGAAGATGAGGTCGTCGCCCTGGCCAACAATACCGAATTCGGCCTCGCGAGCTACTTCTACAGCCGCGACATCGGGCGCATCTTCCGTGTGGGTGAGGCCCTTGAGTACGGCATGGTGGGGGTGAACACCGGCCTGATCTCGACGGCGGAAGTGCCATTCGGCGGCGTGAAGCAATCAGGCCTGGGCCGCGAAGGATCGCATCAAGGCATCGACGACTACGTGGAGATCAAGTACCTCTGCCTCGGCGACATCCTGAAGTAATGCAGAACCCTCACCC
>JAJKJU010000373.1 GCA_021153565.1 Rhizobacter sp. | reverse complement strand
CTCATTCCCGACGCTTCTCGATCCGTTGCGCGAAGCGATGGGCAAACTTGGCTGCGAAGCAGCTTGCCTCCCGCCAACGCCATCGCGCTGGGCTGCGCTGGGCTGCGCTGGCCCAACGGACCGCATCGTGGCAGTCCGAACATCGGCAGCGGACCAACACATCACGCCTTGGATCTCATCTGGATCAGACCTGGCTGCGTCAAGCTCAGGCTTCGGCGATGCAGCAATGATTCAATCCCCATAGCACCACCGCCATACGGGCGGTTCAGTGCAGAGAGTCTTTAGCCTACCGGCCGCGGCGGTCATGCCGTGCCGTCAGCGCAGACCCGGGTGCCGCGTCCGCCAGGCTAAAGACTCTCTGCACTGGCTGCGCTTTGCGCCGAGTGTCGCGTCAAGCAACAAGTGTCGGCTGCTCGCTTGCTCTCGAAGCGCATTGCGGCGTTGCGCCTCCTCGCCAACGACGGCTATGACTCGTCGGCGCGCCTTGCACTGCGCTCCGACAGCGGCGCGATCAACCGACACTTGTGGCTTGACGCGACACTAGATCAGGCGCCGTTTGACGTGCTGCTCGAACACGCTCGAAATACTCTCAGCCTCTCAGGCTGGACGAGGTGGTTGGCAGGTAAATCTTTCTTGCAGCGCCTATTTCTTACTGAAGCTGATTTTTTGTGGGGCGGCAACGCGCCCTTCGTGTGAAGCCGCATTCTTGGGCTTGCTATGAAATGGCCGACGCACCGTTGCAAATAACACGGAAAAGTGCCTTCCAGTCGCTGACCGTCTGATGCGCCCAGATCTTCGCCGCATCGACGAGGTCCGCGTCGCTCACCGATGCCAGTGATCCCCGCAATTCCTCGGTTTGCTGCTGCGGCAGCCGACTTGCGCCGATCCGGTGGGCGAGCAATTGACGAAGCACCTGTGCTTCTAGCTTGCTGAGAATAGCCGTGGCCTCATCCGCGTCGGCTGCGAGTCCTTCGGCCACAAGCATGCCCTTGTCGGTGATAAAGGTGGCTTCGATATGTTCGTCGCCGTTTGCGCGCACGACCCGAGCCTGTGCGAGGCCGGCGTCTACCAGCGAAGTCATCGCTGCTTCGAGCGACGCACTGTCGCAGGCCATCACCATGGACAGCAAGTAGGGGTCAACGGGATCCGGATAGGCTTGGGCCATGGCATGCAAGACCCTGTCGCCGACCGGCTTCTCCAACAATTCCATGAGTTCTCCTCAGGAAGAGGGACAAGGGGGCGTGCAAGCCCCTATTGTCTCCTCAATGGCCTGCAAATCTCATAGGGAGAACAGCAATCGGTGTGCCGGTCGAGACTGTATGCCGTCAATGTCTTCTGTACTGCTGCGTCCCGAACAGCATTTCACGGGCAGTGTCGTCGACCAGGGGCCTGCGCTGTTGGCCAGCACATCTACGCCGCGGATAACCGCGGGGCGGGCTGCGATTTCGTCGAACCAGCCCTTCAGGAGCGGGTAGTCAGCCCAGTCGATGCCCTGGTTTTTCCACGAGCGCAGCCAAGGAAAAATCGCGATGTCGGCGATGGTGTAATGCGGGCCCGCGATGTACTTCGACTTGGCCAGCCGCTTGTCCATGACGCCGTAGAGGCGCCTGGCTTCACTGGTGTAGCGATCGATGGCGTAGCCGATCTTTTCCGATGCGTAGATGCGGAAGTGATGTGCCTGCCCGAGCATCGGTCCCACGCTGCCCATCTGGAACATGAGCCACTGCAGCACATCGAAACGGGCGCTCGTGCCGGCGGGCAGGAACTTTCCGGTTTTGCTGGCGAGGTACATCAGGATGGCGCCAGACTCGAAAAGCGAATACGGTTTGCCTTCCGGGCCGTCGGGATCGATGATTGCCGGTATTTTGTTGTTCGGACTGATTGCAAGAAAGTCCGGATTGAATTGATCTCCCGCACCAATGTCCACAGGGATGACGCGGTAAGGCACACCACACTCTTCGAGCATGATGTGAACCTTGTGGCCATTCGGTGTGGCCCACGAATACACTTCGATCATCGGTGAACTCCCAGGTGACGAATTTGCGCGTAGTGGCGCGACTCTAGCCGACAGTCCAATCTCCATGCTCAACGCGATCAAGCGCTGGATTTCGGGCGAACCACCCGGCCCCGACTGGGGGGAGGTCAGCTCGTGGGCCCAAAAACAGGGCTTCGGCTTCAAGCGTGCCAAGGAAGAAGAAGGTTTTGTCCTCGAGGGTACCTTCGGCGACAGGCCTTGGCGGCTCGAGTGGGGTGCGCCGCAGCGGGCCTACATCACCACCCACGAGCTGCGGTTGCGCATGGAGCTGCAGCTGCCGTCGGGGCTGCAGATGCTCATCATGACGCGGTCCCTGCTGGAAATGCTCGAGCGCGAAACCTTCGAGCGCTACACGGAGAGCAACCAGACGCTCATCGATGTATCTACACCGGAAGAGATGCGTTGGCTCGCAATGTTCCCGAAGGTGAACCTCGACCTGCCGAAGGACGTCCGTGTGCACTATGGTTCAGTCGCTGCCGATCCCATGGCTGCACTGCAATGGGTGGATGCAGAGTTGGGGCAGCAGCTGGAGAATGCCTCGCTCAACCTACTGAGAGACCAACCGCCCTTCGTACTGATGACCTTGCGCGGGCGGGTCTATATGCGATTGCAGTTGTCGATTCCCGAGCCGGAACGGCTGCAACAAGCGTTGGCCCTATTCAAGACCGCGGCGGCAGGAGCGATGCGCGCGGGGGGCAGCATCAGCGAGTCTCAAAACCAGGAATGGCCGACGACGGCCTCTACTGCTTGGCAGACGGACCTCATGCCGGAGGATCCAAAGGTGCGGGGCTGAGGCTGATCACGCGCTTGGTTCGCTCAACGGAACTGCGGCGCTCGCTTCTCGAAGAAGGCCTGCAAGCCCTCACCGGCGTTGTCGTGAAAAAGGTGTTCAATGAAGTGATTTCGCTCGGATTCAAGCTGCTGGGTGAGTGTCGCCGTGATGGCGTTCTGCAACAGTTCCTTGCCGCCGGCGATCGCATTGGGCGCCATGGCCGACAGTTGTTCGGCGACCTTCAAGGCTTCGGTGAGGGCTTGTCCGGTGTTTGTCACCCAATTGACAAGTCCCAGCGTGTGTAGCTGCTGCGAACTCACTGGCTCGCCCAGCCACACCCACTGCTGTAGCAACTGCCGTGGAATTGCATTTGAAAGATGCCAAGTGGCGCCGCCGTCGGGCGTGAGGCCGACGGCGGCGTACGACAGGATGAAGCATGCATCGTCGGCCGCAACGATCAGGTCGCAGGCGACCGCGAGCGAGAAGCCGGCACCCTCCGCCGCGCCTTCCACCGCCGCGATCACCGGCTTGGGAAACACGCGCAGGGCTTCGACGAACTGATGCAGTTGGTCAAGCATCCTGACCTCCGCATCGCCGCCGGACCCACGTCGCTGCCTGAGGCCGCTCAGGTTGCCGCCGGCGCAGAAATTCGAGCCGTCGCCGCGCAACACCACGGCGCGTATATCCTCGTTGGATTCGGCCACGCCCAGGGCTTCGACGCCGGCCGAGATCAACTGCTCAGACAGGGTGTTTCGCGTGGCGGGGTCGCTCAGAGTCAACACCAGAGTGCTGCCGTGCCGCTCGGTCGTCAGTTCGGAGGACATGGGGAGAGGGCGGCCACGAGGGCGCGGAAGCGAAGGGGGCGAGAATTGTGTCACGTACGGCGCGTGGCAGGCCTCACGCCCCTCGGAGTCCAGGGTGTTGGATACATGTAACCACATGCTAGAGTGCCACGGCTTTCACTGATACATGCCATGCGATCCGTCATCGCCGTCCTCGTCGTCGCTTGGACACTGTGCAGCCTGGCCTCGACCACAGGCGCAGTGGGGCCAGGCCATCCTGCGGGCGTCTCGATGACAGCGACAGCATCGGCATTGCCTGCTTCCTCAGGTGAACAAGCGCGGGGGACTCAGACAGAAGCCGAACAAAAATTGCTGGCCCTGGAAGAGCGACTCGAGCGCCAGCGACAGGAATACCAGGCTTTGCAGCAGACAGTGTCGATACTGCAGGCCAAGCTACGCGAAGCCGAGCATGCGCGACGAGCCAACCCGGCCCTCTACGGCCTCATCATCATTGTCGTCATGCTGCTCGGCAGCATCGTCGCGCTGCTTCTCCGGTTGTCGCGCCTTCAGAACCAGCGCACCTGGGTCGAGGAAGCGCGCGCGCTGACGGAACATCTCAGGCCTGGGCCTGTGTCGATGCAGCGGCACGGGCCGCTCGATGTCACGCCGCCCTTGAACGAGGCGACTATGACGTCCTTGCGCGAGTTGACGGAGCCTGCGCGCGAAGGCTCCGACAGATCCACTCAGCTGATCTGCGATTCGACAGTGCCGGCGACTTTTCCTGTCGCAGACGAGTTGACCGCCGAGGAGTTGATTGACCTCGAACAGCAGGCCGATTTCTTCATTGCACTCGGCCAGGAAGAGGCCGCTATCGCCCTTTTGATGGGCCACGTGCGAAGCGGTGTCGCCACGAACCCGAGGCCGTATGTGAAGCTGCTCGGCATCTATCGCCAACGCAGCGAGGGCGACGCTTACGAGCGCATCCGCAAACGATTCAACCGCCGCTTCAATGCGCATGCTCCCTCTTGGGAGGCCTACGGCGACCAGCGGCGCACGCTTGAAACCTACGAGGGCGTTCTCGATCGCATCGTCACCGCCTGGAAATCGCCAGCGCAGGCGGTCGACCTGCTGCAAGCCTTGCTGTATCGGCGAGACGCCTCGACGGAAACCTTCGAGCTCCCAGCCTATGAGGAGCTGCTGTTCCTGCACGCCGTGGCCCGCGACACGCTGGAGCACGTGACCAGCCCGCAAGGGGTTGACCTGCTGCTACCGATCGGCGGCGAGGAAGAGCCCTCGTCGATCATGCATTACGAGGCGACGCGCCCTCACGAATCGTGCATGCAGCAGGTTGATGTGGAACTCGATCTGCTGCCGCCGCGCAAGCGCTGAGAGGCTGAGAGTATTTCGAGCATGTCCGAGCAGCACGCCAAAAGGCACCTGATCTAGGCGCAAAGCGCAGCCATAGCGGGCTATGGCGAGCATTTGCAACGACGAGCAGGGGTCTTTTGGCGT
>JAJKJU010000372.1 GCA_021153565.1 Rhizobacter sp. | reverse complement strand
TATTTCGATCATGCCCGCTCATCACGCCAAAAGACCCCTGCTCGTCGTTGCAAATGCTCGCCATAGCCCGGGCTATGGCTGTGCTTTGCGCCTAGATCAGGCGCCTTTTGACGCGCTGCTCGGGCACGCTCGAAAAACTCTCAGCCTCTGAGCATTCATGAACGGACGTGTGGTCTTCATCGGAGCAGGTCCCGGCGCGGCCGACCTGATCACATTGCGGGGCGCGCGTCTTCTCGCGACGGCCGACGTGGTGCTCTTCGACGCCCTGACGGACCCGGCCTTGAGAGACTTCGCGCCGGGCGCCCGATGGGTGCACGTCGGCAAGCGTGGCTTCTCGGCCAGCACCGGGCAGGCGACCATCAACGCATTGCTCGTAAAGCATGCCAGCGAGGTTGACGTGGTCGTGCGCCTCAAGGGCGGCGACCCGAGTGTGTTCGGACGCCTCGAAGAAGAACTCGAAGCGCTGGCCGATGCGGGCATCGAATGTGAGATCGTGCCGGGTGTGACGGCTGCCATCGCCGCTGCAGCAGCGACGCAGCGCCCCCTTACCCGCCGCGGCCACGGCCGCAGCGTGAGCCTCACGACGGCCATGACCCGCACCGGTGCCGTGCACGCATCGCACACCGCCGACACCGAAGTCTTCTACATGGCCGGCAAGCAGCTCTGCGCCCTGTCGCGCCGATTGATTGAGTCCGGATGGCCGAGCGACTCCCCTGCGTGTGCCGTCTCGCGCGCCGGCTGGCCCGATCAGCTCCACAGCGATCACACCATCGCGACCTTGCCGCGGGCGAGCCTTCTGCACGCGGGACGTCCGACCATCGTCACCGTGGGCGCTGGCGCGCGAGCGCTGCGCGCGACTGCGCAACGCAATCCCATAGACGCGTCTGAGACCTGCGCGGAACCCCTGAAGCCTTAAAATTACTGGTTGCGCAGCATGCGCAGATCCCAACCAAACAACACTGAGCGAGAGCCATGACCCACGTCGTCACCGAATCGTGCATCCGCTGCAAGTACACCGACTGCGTCGACGTCTGCCCCGTCGACTGCTTCCGCGAAGGCCCCAACTTCCTCACCATCGACCCCGATGAGTGCATCGATTGCGCCGTGTGCATCCCCGAGTGCCCAGTCAACGCGATCATGCCGGAGGAGGATGTTCCGGGCGATCAGCAGCACATGATCAAGCTGAACGCGGACCTCGCCAAGAACTGGCCGAGCATTACCAAGCGCAAGCCCGCGCTGCCCGATGCAGACGAGTGGAAAGACAAAACCGGCAAGCTGCCGGAACTCATCAAGTAAGACTTCAACAGGACAACATGGAACCGAACGCCAGCGTGGAGATTTCGAAGACCGCCGGTTCGCACGACGGACCCATCGAGACCGATGCTGTGATCGTCGGTGCCGGGCCGGTCGGCCTGTTCCAGGTGTTCGAACTGGGGCTTCTCGAGATCAAGGCCCACATCATCGATTCTCTCGCCTACCCAGGCGGGCAATGCATCGAGCTCTACCCTGACAAGCCGATTTACGACATACCTGCGGTGCCAGTGTGCACGGGCAAGGAACTAACCGACAACCTGCTCAAACAGATCGAGCCCTTCGGTGCGACCTTTCACCTGGGGCAGGAAGTGACGGTGGTCGACAAGCAGGCCGATGGCCGCTTCTGCGTCGAGACAAGCAAGGGCACGCGCTTTCTCACAAAGACGATCTTCATCGCAGGCGGAGTGGGTTCGTTCCAGCCGCGTTTGCTCAAGGTCGAAGGGCTCGACAAGTTCGACAATTCGCAGCTTTTCTACCGCGTGAAGAACCCCGCGCAGTTCGCCGGCAAGAATCTCGTGATCGTGGGCGGGGGCGACTCCGCGCTCGACTGGACGCTGAACTTCGTGCAGGACGGGCCCAACAAGGCCGAGAGTGTCATCCTCATCCATCGCCGTGATGGCTTCAAGGCAGCGCCCGCGAGCGTCGCGAAGATGCGCGAGCTGTGCGATGCCTACGAGATGCAGTTCGTGGTGGGACAGGTAACAGGCATCGAAGAGTCCGACGGCAAGCTCGTCAACATCAAGGTCACCGGCAGCGACGCAGTCACACGCGTGATGCCGCTGGACATGTTGCTCGTGTTTTTCGGCCTGAGCCCGAAGCTCGGGCCGATCGCAGAGTGGGGCCTGAGCCTCGAACGCAAGCAGATCGTTGTCGATACCGAGAAGTTCGAAACAACCACGCCAGGGATCTTCGCAGTGGGGGATGTGAATACTTATCCGGGGAAAAAGAAGCTGATTCTGTCGGGATTCCATGAGGCAGCGCTGGCGGCTTTCGCGGCCGCACCCTACATCTTCCCGGACAAGCGGATTCATCTGCAGTACACGACGACGAGTCCGAAGTTGCACAAGGTGTTGGGTGTCGAGACTCCTGTGTTCGATTGAAGCAGCCCGGACACGATCCGGGCTACGAGATGGTTTTTCCGGCGGCACTTGCCTGCCCCGCACCGCGGTCCATCACCCAAATGCGATGCGCATATCGTTTCTCGATGCGATCGAGAAAATCGCCCAGCGTCGTGTTGTCGGCCGTGTTGCCCGTCAGCACCTCTTAAATAACTCAGCGGGAAGCCCTCGGGCGTGAACCAGCGCGAGATGACCACTTGCCGGCAATCCGAGCGTTGTCTCGGCTGTAGCCGTATTGGCGCTCGAAACGCAGGCTACGCATCGAAGCGATTCGTAGCCGGGGAAGCGCGCAGCCCGTCGTGGGCAGCAATGTGCGGTCGCTCTCAGCAAGGAAATCTCCTGGCAGGGACAAGCTTTCCGTCGCGGCCCCTCGACGTGACGTATCTGCAATTGGCCTCGAAGCCTCGGCGGCGCTGGCTGCCGTCAAAGAAGAAGACGGTGCCGGTGTCGGTCGGGACGAGGCGATCGATGTCGAATCACGCCAGCTTGTTGCGGTTGTCAATGGCGAATCCGAAAATCGTCAGGTAATCCCAATAGCCCTCGGCGTTATATGCGTCGCTTAGTGTGGAAGACCACCCCGACCGGACGTAACGAATCCTGGCCTGATGCTCGGCCGGGGCGCGGTAGTGCCGCGGGGATAAATCTCTCTTTTAAGCGGTAGCGGGGGCGGCGATGTAGCCGTGCTTGTGCAGCATCTTCAACCAGCGAGGGGGCATCGCGCACCACGTTCAATGCTTCGCAATCAACGACCCGGTCCTTGTAGTGGGTGCCGCTGGACAGCATGGCGTAGATCGTGCGGAGGATCTTGTGCGCCAGTGCGACGACAGACTTGTTGTGGCACTTGCGGATAACCAGGGCCTTAACTTGTCCTTGAAGGCGCAACGCGTTCGTGCTGCGGCCTGAGCGAACTCGCACAGCAGCTGACGCACCCAGGCGTTGCCGCGGCGGATGTCCTCTCGGTTGAAGGAGTGTTGTAAACGTCGGAAGAAACTGGCTATAATGCAAGGCTGTTCCTCGATAGCTCAGTCGGTAGAGCGCCGGACTGTTAATCCGTAGGTCCCTGGTTCGAGCCCAGGTCGGGGAGCCATAGTTTGCAAGGGGTAGCCGGTTAGTGCCTGCTACCCCTTCTGCATTTCAGCGGCTCGATGTAAGCGTTCTTGCGAGTCTGGGGCGAACAAAAGGACTGCAATGTCCGTCGACTTCGCTGCCGCCGCGACAGCCCCAGTTGCTGGTGTCTCACCCATGTCTTCGCGCCTATTCAGTTGCCCAACTTGGCTGCTCAAGTTTGCCGCTCCTCTTCACTGAGTTCTCGCGCGCGCCGACCAGCTTGGCGGCCATCGGCAGAACATCGATTCCTGCGACCGGCCCCAGGCGCTGATGCGTGACAGCATGGCTTCGATGGGTTCCCTGAGTCGTTCGCCGTGCGATGCATAGGCAGCGTGTGCAGCACGGCATGACCGGTCGGGGTTGGGCAATAGAGCGAGCGTCACGAACCAGGCGTTGCTCGCGTCGCGAGGGCGGCCTGCCAGGGCGCTGGCGATGGCAAGGGTGGTCCAGTCTTCAAGCCTGCCGTTCGGGAACCGCGAATCGTCCAGCGTCAGGGCGTACATCGCGAGTTGACGCGCCAGTTCTGATTGGGTGGGGCGCTGCTTGAGGTAGTAGTAGGCGAGATTGCCTGCGACTTCAGGATCGTCGGGATTCGCGCCGAACGCTCGCAACTGCAGGCTCAGCGCACGTTGCGCGCCGCGGCCGTTCCAGAATGCGGCAGCGGCTGCATCGTTCAGGCGACGGGCATCGTTCAATGCCGACGGGATGTCCGCCAGCGCCCCGTCAGGAGGCATTCGAAGAGTCCGGGTTGCGTCGATGACGGAGGCGGCCTGCCAGCTCGCATCGGCGTGCGCCGCGACGTGCAGCACGTGCAGGACACGACGCTCTGCTTTCTGCGCAACACGCGGTATGTGATGGACCAGGAGTTCGTCCGCCCTTTCGTTGAAATCTTCCGGGAACTCCACACGCCGGGCAGCATCACCCACGACACGAGGCGGTGTCGATTTCAACAGCGGCTCCGGGATGGTCGAGGTCAGTGACACCGAAGCGGGTGCAGCGTCTGGCTCGGGTGCTGGAGCGGGTGGTGCGGCCGTCGCGACGGGTAGGGGCACTGGCGCGACAGCGGGGGCAGGCGCCGGCGCATATGCTTGAGCGGTTGTCGCAGTTGCAGCACGTGGCGTTGCGGCCCGAGGTGCAGGCGAGGGTTTGGCAGCGGGGCGAGCCACAACCACTGACTTCTTCGAGGTCGGCGCGCGTGATGGCGTATACGAACCCGCGGCAGCACGGACTGCTTTGCGCACCGGCGGTGCAGGTGCAGGTGGAGGTGCAGCTTCCGAAGCCGCGGCTGGAACAGGAGACGTTGCTGTCACAGGCAAAGATGCGGCAACAGCCTCGGGGTCCGCTGCGGACCGCGACTCAGCCACCGCCGCCGGTTCGGAAGCAGCCAAAGCGCTTGGGCTCACCGGCTCATCTTTCACCGGCGCAAGCGCTGCCGCCGCGACCCGCACAGGCTCAGCCGCCACCGCCTGCTTCGGCACGTCACGCTGCGCCAGCCACGCTTCGCCAAGCAAAGGAACGCTGATCGCTCCCAACGTCGCCACTGCTGAGGCCCACGCCCATCGGCGGACCCGTTCGCCACGCAGCGAGGGCTTCGGCGCAAGCTGCAAATACGTCGGCGCCACTGGACGCATCGCGTGTACCGGCACTGCGATGCGCGTCACCGGCGTCGGCGTTTCCAGCGGCGCGTCGACCATCTCGCCGGCAAGCTGCCAACCGCGCTCAAGCGAATCGGCCAACGCGACGTCGCGCAGCACATGTTCCGCCATCGCCATCCACTGCCGATGCGGCCGCGTCGTCAGTGCCGCGTGATGCGCGTCGAACATCCGGTACACCAGCGCCTGAGCCTGTTCGTAGCGGTGCACCGTCCACCCATTGCGTTCTACCGCATCGGCGTCGGGCAGATAGCGGCGCAGCATTGCCGCGAGGCTGAAGACGTCGCAACGCCAGTCGAGTTGCCGCGTCGGCTGCAAGTCACCGTCACGCCCTGCTTCAAGCGCCCGCAGCAAGCGGGGCGACTGGTATTCGTACTCGACTTGGTGCCCGATCGGCAATGCAGTGGCGAGGTTTTCCCCGGACACCAGAGAGAACGCGAAATCGATCAACGCAATCTGGCCGAACTGGGGATGCAGGACCTGGCCTGCAACGTGGGGCATGAAATCAACCGGCCCCAACGGAATGCAGACGTTGTCGGCCTTCAAGTCCAGGTGCACCAACTGAAGATCGTGAATGGCTTCAAGCGCCGCGACGCTATGCCGCGCCAGCGCCCACCAGTGCGCGCAGTCTTCAAAAACGTGGCGCAGCCTGTGGCCGTCACGCTGCACGGGCAAGAGCGTGGCCCAATGGTCGACGGTGATGCCGGCGTCGTAGGTCTGCACCAGCGCCGGCCGGCCGGCGTCTCCGCGGTCGAATTGCACGACGTCGGGCACCGGCCCGATCCGGTGGCCCACCAAGCGCGCCAGGATGCGCCACTCACGTTCCGTCCAATGGCGAAAGTCGCCTTCAGTCGTCGACAGAAAGCGCTTGGTGTAGCGGCGGCGTTCGCCGGGCAAGGCCTCTTCGCGAAAAACTTCGACGTGTTCGCCCGTCACCATCTTCAGGCGGCCGCGACCAAAGACGCGTTCGACATCGGCGGGCGTCATCGACGTGTCCTTTCATGATGGACGAGCCGATCGATCCACAACGGGCGCTGCATTGCCATCCCGTCGCGCAGGACCACCAGCGCGGTCGCATCGTCAATGCTGCCGTTGGCGCGCGCGAGGGCGATGATGTCCTCGCATCGTCGAGCAAGCGAAGATTGGCCGCGAAGCAGGTGCGTCAAGTCTTTGGTGTCGACGAACTTGTGCACACCGTCGCTGCACATGAGCAGCAGGTCGCCATGGCCGACGTGCGTGAACGCCACGTTCGCATGCGAGACCGCGCCGTTGCCGACCATGCGCGCCGGATCGTCGGGGGCACCGCCCGGTGGCGGCGTCTCTGTCAAATGCTCGAAGGTGTCGTCGAGCGTCAATGCCTGAAGCGGCTGATCGCGGTCGGCAGCGAGTTGGTAAACACGGCAGTCGCCGACCCACGCGACCGCCCATTTCGAGGCGAACACATTTGCCGCCGCACACAAGGCCATCGTCGCCGCCCCTGCCAGGTCGGTCACTTCGGCAATGCTCTTTGCAATGGCACGATCTGCCGACATCACTGCTTCACGAATGCCCGCTGCACCGATGCGATGCCCGTTCAGCTGCGCATGGAGGTGCGTCACGAGATGCCGGCTGGCCAAGGCCGCCATGGCACCGCCGCCGACTCCGTCGGCCACGACGAACATCGTCCCGGACTCATCCAGTGCACTGTGCGCATCTTCATTGACGGCGTGAACGCTGCCGCACGAGGACGCAACGGCCGACTCGATGCGGCCGAACAGCGTCGTGTGGACGGATCGGTGGCTTTCCATCAAGACGCTGGTCGGGTGATGCGCACCGCCGGTGCTGGGTTCCAGGGGGGTGATCAGGCTCATCGGATTCACCTCAGCACCCATCCCCGTTCGGGCTCTACCCCCCCCCGTTCGGGCTGAGGTATCGAAGCCCCGACCCGCGCTGGAGGGCTTCGATACCTCAGCCCGAACGGAGGTGTGGGCGGCGGCAGCTTGAGCGGGGGCAGCCTGAAGGGGTGAAGTTCGTGCTGCACCCATCCCCGTTCAGGTTGAATCCATCCCCGTTCGGGCCTTACCCATCCCCGTTCGGGCTGAGGTATCGAAGCCCCAACCCGCGCTGGAGGACTTCGATACCTCAGCCCGAACGGAGGTGTGGGCGGCGCCAGTCTGAAC
>JAJKJU010000371.1 GCA_021153565.1 Rhizobacter sp. | reverse complement strand
GGCGGTCACGCCGTGCCGTCAGTGCAGACCCGGGTGCCGCGTCCGCCAGGCTAAAGACTCTCTGCACTGCACTATGGCGAGCATTTGCAACGACGAGCAGGTGCCTTTTGGCGTGATGAGCGGGCATGATCGAAATACTCTCAGCCTCTCAGGATTCTGAAATGCCGCGAGCCGCAGCAGGCGGTTTCTCAGGCCCGGATGCAGACCTTGCTTGGCGATGTAGACCTGGTCGGCGAGAACCAGCTCCAGCGTCGGCGGCAACTCACCCTCGATCGGGGGCTCCTTCCGCTGTCGCGATGCGGGCAGGGTCCATGGCTCGGTTTCCTCGTCCTCATGCACAGGCACGCGCACGCCAAGAATGCGGCCTCCCTGTTCCGCTTCTCGCACGATCCTTTCGACCTGTGCCCGGCCCATCCGCCCCATGCTCGCGAGGAAAGCCCACTGGTCCGGCCACGGCGCGAAGTCGTCGTCCAGGAATACGCTGTTGCCGAATTCACGAGGCTCCTTTTGCAATGGCAGCGCGATGAGATTCCCGAACCCGCCGCGCGGCATCGTGTCCTGACTCGGAAACAAGCGGTCGTATGAATCAAGGCCGATGTCTGGCCGGCCTTCCATGGCATCCGTCAGG
This sequence comes from Rhizobacter sp., assembly GCA_021153565.1. Lineage (GTDB taxonomy): Bacteria > Pseudomonadota > Gammaproteobacteria > Burkholderiales > Burkholderiaceae_C > Albitalea. Next base: position 16,829 of record JAJKJU010000371.1, on the reverse strand, counting down.
AGAAGAGAGCCGAGCCGCCGTGCCAGCGCCGCCGTCACGACCTCTTCGAAGAAGATCCAGACGTGGCCGCCTTGGCCCGAGCGCGAACGCTCCAGCGCAGCCGGCACGTTCAGGCGCCGGCACGCCCGGACGAACGCAGAGGCATCCTCCTGCCAGCCGTATTTGTCGAAGTGGATGGCAAGGAAGAAGCACGTCTCGTTCTCGAGCAGGGGGTACACGCCCGCGACGAAGGGGATCGCCAGGCTCATGGCCGGACAGGTGCCCAAAAATGACCTCATCGGTCACCGGGAGGAACTTCCGATGGGTGCAGTCCGCGCCGTTGATCTGGGGTTTGCGGCAGATGCCACGCACCCATTCGTTCGCACAGGCCGGCGCGTAGCCGGACTTGCCGGTCTTCAGGCTCTCGAACCGGCGAGCGTAGACGTCCTGACGGCCTCGAAAGAGCGATCGGAACAGCGCGATCTTGGCTTCGACCGGCGAAGACAGGTCCACGCGGCTGCTCTGCGGATGCCTGACCTCGGACACCGGCACGTGCCGAACGTTCTGCACGCCGATGGCCACGGCGTCAGAGGCTGAGAATATTTCGAGCGTGTCCGAGCAGCACGTCAAAAGGCACCTGATCTAGGCGCAAAGCGCAGCCATAGCGCGTGCTATGGCGAGCATTTGCAACGACGAGCAGGGGTCTTTTGACGTGATGAGCGGGCATGATCGAAATACTCTCAGGCTCTCAGCCCTCCGCACCTCGCGGCTCGCGCGCCATTGCTGCCTCGTGCTCGGCGTGTCGACTGCACTGGCGCCGGTAGCTCTCGCGCGTCTTGCTGCACAGAGCCCCGTGTTCCAGAGTCTCGAACGAGTGGTTGCAAGGGAGATCGGAGTCGTTCATTGAAGGGCGAGTCTGACACATGGACTCACGCGAAGGGCTCCTAAAGCCAGCGGAGAGTGGCGGGTTGCTGTATCTCTCAGCAACCGATCGCTACGACGCGCACTCCGAAACCATTGGCGTTGACGGCCATCAGTCGCAGCCTGAAGGAAGTGCGCTCCGCCCTGGACGTCGGTCGTCCTCCATGTCGATCGCCGAATCGGGAAAGGTTGCATCGCAGCTCCTCGTCAATCAGGAAGTGCAGGAAGCGCGTGTCCTCGCTGCATCCTCAGAAGTGTCGCTCGTAGCGCGAGGCGAATCACTCGATGTCGGCTTCGCTGCGGACATCGATGGGCGTGAAGCCAGTGATCTTCGCCCAGCGAGCGCGCGGCGGGTCAAGCGCAACGTCGAGGTTCCGCGCAGCATTTAAGTCCCCTGTTCGCTGCGTCTTTCACCGCAGCGAAGATCGACACGAACAGGAGCGCGACAGGGACAGCCCCGTCGTCCGGGCGGACTCGCAGTTGGCAATCTGCTGCGCGATCTCCAGCTTGCAGCCGTTGCCGCAAAAGTCGCGCAGAAAGAAAAACGCCCTAGCGGCGTGAGCTGCTAGGGCGTTAATCCATTTCTTGTTTTTTGGTGCGGCTGGCAGGATTCGAACCCACGACCCCTTGGTTCGTAGCCAAGTACTCTATCCAACTGAGCTACAGCCGCTGAGCCTGCTAGTGTAGCACGAGTTTTTCCGATTTCATCCGAGCCGTGCAGCCGCTTCGTAGCAACGCACGGCTCGTTCGCTATCGCCCTCTTGCTCAGCGAGGCGCGCGAGCGACAAGCAGGCGCGGCGACGATCGTTCACGGACAGCCTGGCGTCTTCTGTCACTGATTCGAGCAACTGCCTCGCCTTGCCCCACAAGCCCCGTTCAGCAAGCGCACTTCCCACCGCGTGCGCGATGGCAGGCTCGCGCGGGAAGGATTGCGCCGCCGCTTCAAGTCGATGCAGCCACTCGGGACCAATGCCGGGCAACGCAGCAATCAGACCCTGTGCGACAGCTGCGCGATCGTCCGACGACAGCTCGCCCAGGCGATCCCAGAAGGGTCGCAACCACGCGCGTCCCTCCTCCGCCGCACCCAGTGCCGCAGCCCGCGTGGCCGCGCCGGCGGCCACCACCGGGTCTCGGCGATCCGCGCCGTCGAACTGCAGCCATATACGGCGCAACTGGTCGATGTCATGGGCTGTTGCCAGCGACTCGGAAGCCAGCGAACGCAACAATCCAGTTGCAGCGATCTTCGAGAAGCCCTGGTGCTTGGCAAGAAGACGCGCGGTCTTGAGCGCCTCTTGCGGACGCTGGCCGAGGCGCGTGGCTTGCAGCTTCAGGCGCAGCGCATGCGTGCGTCGAGACACGCCGGGCGGCAGGTCGGCGAGTAGGTCGAGTGCACGTGCCGCATCACGGTCGTCGAGTGCCCACTCGGCGGCCAGCAAACTTGCGCCCTCTTCCGCCGAACGTGCGGCATAGCTGGTGCGTGCGAGGTCGAGGGCACGCTTGAGTTGCTCGTCGCGCTTGGCACGGTCTTGCAGCCGATGCGCGCTGCCGGCAGCCAGCAAGTGGCCAAGCACCGTGAACTCGTTGTCTTGCGCAAGATCGGGCGTGTCGACCTGGATGGCGAGGGCGCGTTGCGCTGCGGACTGGGCACGACTGTAGCGTCCGCCGAAATACTGCGCTAAGGCGTCGCGCAGCGCGGCCTGAGCGACACGATCGCGCCGAGCCACGCGCCATTCATGGGCCCGTTGCGGCAGGCCGGTGAGCGAGTTCACTGCCTGGATGGTCGACACCAGCGCAAAGCAGGTACCTGCGACTGCGAGCAGGAAAAGATTGAGCGAGGCATCGAGACGGTAGGTGCCCCAATAAATGGTGACCAGCCCATCGTTCGTGCCAAGGGTGGCCGCCGCCACAACCGCGACGGCGAAGAGCAACAGGAACCAGATGACAGCGCGCATTGACTTTGAAGGACCTTAGCGGCCGGCAGATACAGCAGCCAAGGCGGCGAGCGTGTCGTCCGGCCGAGGCACCGTGACCTGGCGCGCCTGTGTCGCCACTTGTTTGATGAGGTCCCTCGTCAGCACCAGGCGGCGCGATGAATGATCGAAGTATTTCTCGAGCGCGGCATGAGCCAACTGCAAGTCAGACTGCGCCGTGTCGAACTGGCGGCTCAAGAGCGCCAGACGCGCATTCAGCAGGCGCAGCTTGAGGTTCTCTCGCACGAAGAAGGCTTGCTCGGGTGCGAGCAACATAGCTTCAGGGTGATCGATTCGGGTCACGCGCACGAGCGACTTCACCTCCGACCAAACGCGCTCCGATGCACTCGACCAGGTTTCGCTCCAGGCCTTGGTCCAACCAGAGGGCGAAGCCTCGACCATGCTGCCACCACGTGCAGACGTTTTGGCAAGCTCCGGTGAAGAAGCCGCCTTGCGAGGTTCGGCCACAGCCAGCAGCGGCAGCTCGTCCACGAGCCGCACGGCCTCATCGAGCTTGATCGACAGCGACGGCAGATCGACCAAGCCCACGGCTTTTGCACGATCGAGGTCGCGGGCGATGGCGCGGCGCGCGCCTTCGAGACGAGGCTGGTTGTAGCGGGCAAGGCGCTCTTCGGACTGCTTGAGCGCAGCCACCAGCGGCTCGGCACTTCCGGTGATCGCCGTTTGCTGCAAGGCGACGCGAATGCTGGCATCGATGTCCACCAGCACGTTCTCGTCGCGCGAGCGGGTCAGTGACTGGATCAGTTCTTCGAGTTGGCTGCGCTGGATGGCCACTTCGGACACCCTTGCTTCGAGCAATGCGAGCCTGGCAGAGGCTTCGCGGGCGATTTCCTGTGCCTGCTTGGCGAGCAGGCGCGCTTCGGCGGATTGGCCCTGGCTGTCTTGCTGACGTCGCACCAGTTCTTGCTGCAACGTGACCACGCGCTGCTGCGCCGCATAGGCCAGCCCGAGCGCCGCCAGCGTCAGAAACACGAGCACCGCCACACCGGCCCAGAACCAGCGCTGCGGCACGGGCATGCCATGGGACGTGGAGGCGTGCGACGCTGTCGGCGCCATGACTGGAAGAACTTCGATGGGGGGTTCGCTCACGATGCGACGGATTGTATGCAGGCCATCACGCCTTCCAGCGTAGGTGGGGACTCGGCTACGACGCCAAAACCACAGCCGCGTGCTCGCTGCGCGATGCGGGGGTGCGTGGCAATGGCCCGGCTGGCTGTCCACTTGGCATGCGGCTCGGCAGCGACCAGGTTGGAAATCGCTTCGGAGCTGCTGAAGAACCACAGGTGCCCCGCCGGGTTTGCGATGGCGTGGGCCAACAGGTCACGCTCGACACCACAAAATTCAGGCATCAGGCGACGATATGCCGCCACGAAAGTCACCACCGCGCCGTTCGAGCGAAGCGTATCGGCGAGCCAGTCGCGTCCGCCGTCGCCGCGCACGATCAGGACAGATTTTCCGCTCCAGTTGTCGCGCGAGAGGCGCTGCCAGAGAGATTCGGAATCGAACTGAACCGAATCGGCTGCCGGCTCGGCGATGCACCCCTCAGGCACACTGTGGCGGACGAGCGCGTGCGTGGTGCCGGGGCCGGCGGATGCAGCCACGGTGCTCTCGGGCCACACCAATGCCTCGGGGCGAGCCGCAAAGAACTCTTCCACCGCATTGGGGCTCACGAACACGACAAGGGACCGGGCGGCCAAAGAGAGCCATGCCTGCGTCACCGCATCGCGATTCGCGACCGGCCCAATGCCGATGAGCGGCAAGGCCACCGCGTCGATGCCGCGCGCCCTGAGTTCATCGACCCACGTGGCGGCTTGCGCAGCCGGGCGGGTGACGATGACGCGCATGTGGTCTAGACCAGCTCTCTGATCAGGAGGCGAGATAGCCCGCAGCACCATGTTCGCGCAGCACAGCGGCGGCGCGTTCGCCGAGATGGCGTGCCGCCACGACGTCGTCCACCTCGGCCTGCGCTGTTGCGTGCAGCAAGGGAGCATCGTTGCGCTCCGGATGCCCCAGCGCCGCGTGGAGCACGAGCGTGTTGCCCCGCCACTGCGCAAACGCCGCAAGAGGCATGCTGCAGCTGCCACCCAGTGCGCGCGAGACTGCACGCTCGGCATGCACCGCCAACGAGGTTTCGCGATGAGTCAAGGTGTCGAGTTGCGCGAGCAGGTCTTTGGCATCGGTGCGGACTTCAAGCCCGAGGGCGCCCTGCCCTGCGCATGGAAGCATCTGGTCCACGTCGAAAACCGAACGGATGCGCGATGCGAGCCCGAGTCGCTTGAGACCTGCCGCTGCGAGCACGATGGCATCGTACTGGCCTTCGTCCAACTTGCGAAGGCGGGTGTCGAGGTTGCCGCGCAGGGGTTCCACGCGCAGATCGGGACGCAGCACACGAAGCTGCACCACGCGGCGCAGGCTCGACGTGCCAACCAGCGCCCCCTGCGGCAATTCAGCCAGCGTGCTGAACCGATTCGACACGAAAGCATCGCGCGGGTCTTCCCGCTCCAGCACTGCCGCAAGCTCGAAGCCGGGCGGCAGGTCCATGGGCACGTCCTTGAGCGAATGCACGGCCAGATTGGCACGGCCTTCTTCGAGCGCGTTTTCGAGTTCCTTGACGAAGAGCCCCTTGCCGCCGACCTTTGAGAGCGTGCGGTCGAGGATCTGGTCGCCGCGGGTGGTCATGCCAAGCAAGTCGACCTGGGCGCCGAAACGCTGCGTGAGCAGGTCGCGCACGTGCTCGGCTTGCCACAGTGCGAGTCGGCTCTCGCGGGTGGCGATGATGATTCTGTCGGTCATTCGGGGATGCTAGCAGGCGAGTGCAGCCCGGATGGAATCCGGGATAAGCCCTGTCGATCTCGCAAACGCACTCCGGTACGAATGGAGTATCCCCATGCCTAGAATCTCGTAACCAAATTACACCCCACCGGAACCGCCATGGCCCGAGTCACCGCAGCCCAGGACGCCGCTGAAAAGAACCGCCCATTGGTCGAAGACATCCGACTGCTCGGGCGCATCCTCGGCGATGTGATCCGAGAGCAGGAGGGCAAAGACGCGTTCGATCTGATTGAACGTGTTCGCAAGTTGTCGGTGGCCTATCGGCTCAAGAGCGACACCCAGGCTGGTCGTGCGCTCGACCGGCTGCTCAAGAACCTGAGCGGCGACCAGACGGTGAGTGTGATCCGCGCCTTCAGCTACTTCTCGCACCTCGCCAACATTGCCGAAGACCGTCACCACGTGCGCCGGCGCGACCACCACGAACGACAGGGGCATTTGCAGGAAGGCTCGCTCGCGATGTCGCTCGAGCGCCTGTCCGAAGCCGGCATCCGCGCCGCGGACATCGCCAAGACTCTGGAGCAGGCCTACATCTCGCCGGTGCTTACCGCACATCCGACCGAAGTACAACGCAAGAGCATCCTTGACGCGGAGCGTGCCATCGCTGAACTGGTCGAGCAGCGCGAGACCCTTCCCACCGATCGCGATCGGGCCGAGAACGAGGCGCTCATTCGCGCCCGCATCACGCAGCTCTGGCAAACCCGCATGCTCCGCACCGCCAAGCTCACGGTGTCCGACGAGATCGAGAACGCGCTGTCGTACTACCACGCGACCTTTCTGCGGCAGATTCCTCGCCTGTACCGTGACATGGAAACCGCCCTGCCCGGCCATGAGATCGCAACTTTTTTCCGCATGGGCAACTGGATCGGTGGCGACCGTGACGGCAATCCTTTCGTCACTGCCGACACGCTGCGCATGGCACTGCGCCGGCAAAGCGAAACGGTGCTGCGCCACTACCTGACGGAAGTGCACGAACTCGGCGCCGAGCTGTCCATCTCGGCCACCCTGGCGCCGGTGTCTGCCGACATGCGCGCGCTGGCCGAAGCATCGCCCGACCAGAACGAGCATCGCGAAGACGAGCCCTATCGCCGGGCGCTGATCGGCGTGTACGCGCGACTGGCTGCCACGCTGCATGAACTGACGGGAACCGAAGCCCTGCGTCATGCTGTCGCACCGCAAAATCCCTACACGTCGTCGGCAGAGTTCCTCGCTGACTTGCGCGTCATCGAAGCATCGCTGCTGTCGCATCACGCCGACGCCCTCACCACCCCCCGTTTAAAGCCCTTGATGCGGTCCGTGCAGGTCTTCGGCTTTCACCTCGCCACCGTCGACTTGCGCCAGAGCTCCGACAAACACGAGGCCGTCTTGGCCGAGTTGCTCAAGGTCGCGAAGATCGAAGCTGACTACAACGCGCTGGACGAGTCCGCACGCCGTGAATTGCTCGTGCGGCTGCTCAACGACGCTCGTCCGCTGCGGGTTCGCGCGGCCGGGTACAGCGAACATGCGACGAGCGAACTTTCCATCTTCGAGGCCGCGCTCGTGATGCTCCAACGCTATGGCCGCGACGCGCTGCGCCACTACATCATTTCGCACACCGAAGAGGTAAGCGACCTGCTCGAGGTGATGCTCCTGCTCAAGGAAGTGGGCCTCGTGCGCGGCACCCTGGATGACGGCGCGGTGAGCGACCTCATTGTGGTGCCCCTTTTCGAAACCATCGGTGACCTGCGCAACGCCGCGCCGATCATGCGTGCGTTCTATGAGCTGCCCGGCATCGCAGAGATGATGAAGCGCAGCGGACGCGAGCAAGACATCATGCTCGGCTACAGCGACAGCAACAAGGATGGCGGCACCTTCACGAGCAACTGGGAGCTCTACCGAAGCGAGATTGCACTCGTCGAGCTTTTCAACGAGCTGGGCCGCAGCCACGGCATCACACTACGGCTCTTCCACGGCCGAGGAGGCACGGTCGGACGCGGGGGCGGCCCCAGCTATCAGGCCATCCTGGCACAGCCGCCAGGCACGGTGAACGGCCAGATCCGATTGACCGAACAGGGCGAGGTCATCGCCTCGAAATATGCCCACCCGGAAATTGGCCGGCGCAATCTCGAAACCCTTGTGGCAGCGACGCTGGAAGCCACGCTGCTGCATCCAACGAAGAGCGCGCCCAAGGCATTTCTGGAAGCGGCAAGCGCGATCAGCGATGCTAGCTATGCGGCCTATCGCAAGCTGGTCTACGACACCCCCGGCTTCACCGATTACTTCTTCAGCGCGACACCCATTCGCGAGATCGCCGAACTCAACATCGGCTCGCGCCCTGCCTCACGCAAGGCGACCCGCGCCATCGAAGACCTGCGGGCCATCCCCTGGGGCTTCAGTTGGGGCCAATGCCGCGTGGCGCTGCCGGGCTGGTGCGGGTTCGGGTCGGCCATCGACAAGTACCTGGCCGACCCAAAGCAGCGCAAGGAAAGGCTCGCACTCCTGCAGCGCATGCACAAGCAGTGGCCGTTCTTTCGCACGCTGATGTCCAACCTCGACATGGTGATCGCCAAGAGCGACCTCGCGATCGCGCAGCGCTATGTCGAACTGGTCGAAGACAAGAAACTCGGCAAGCGCATCTTCGGCTTGATACGGGCGGAGTGGCAGCGCACGAACGATGCGCTGTCTCTGATCACGGGCGAGAAGCGGCGGCTGCAATCGAACCCGTCGCTGGCGCGCTCGATCGAGCATCGATTTCCATATCTCGATCCGCTGAATCACCTGCAGGTGGAGCTGCTGCGCCGCTATCGTCAGCGGCGCGACGGCGACCCCGCAACGGAGCGGGTGAAGCGAGGGATTCACATCTCGATCAACGGGGTGGCGGCGGGGTTGCGCAACACGGGTTGAATCGGAGGGGTGCGAAGTCAGAGGTGCGGGCCGTGAGGCCGGCATGACCTTCCTGCTCGAGGCTGGACGCCAGGGAGTGGGAGTTTGGGCTCTTGTCGCCAAGCTCGTGACAGTAGCAAATAGCTATGCGATCCCGGCGAGGGGTAGTTGATTTCCATCCCCAATGCTTCGGAGCGTAAGACACCTCTTCGCAAAAAATGCCTCGCTGCACGGGGCAGCATCCAATATCACGGCCCTCACATCTCCCGTCACACAACTGCTTGTATGAACCTGAACCACCGCGTATCCAACGTTCTCAAACGTGTAGGCCTGGACTACACCGACCAGAGTGCAGTCTCCAGGAACAGCCAGAGGGGCCGTGGTCCCACAGCGACTTTCGCCCAATCCGGCCCGCCCAGAAGAGTCGCGTCTGAAGTCGAAATCTCATCCGTTGCGGGCGAGTACGGGTCCGACTCCGAGGGAGTCGCGTCTGAAGTCGAATTCTCACCCGTTGCGGGCGAGTACGTGTCCGACTCACCCGTTGCGAGGCCACGAGCCGGGAAAATCCCCATGTGGTCGAACGCGGACCTCGAGCGTTGGGAAAGGTTCATCAACCCATCATCAAATGATGACGACGATTCAGAGGACTGGGATACAGCCGACGAGAGCGTGAAGTCCGACCAGCTCGTCCGTGAGGTCGCCACTGCTCGGTCAGCCGACCATTCGGTGCAAGTCACACCGTCCACGGCCAGTGCTGCAGACCGTGAAAACCTGTTGAAGCAGGTCGGCACTTGGCTGGAAGGCATCGATGCAGTCGGGGAGCATCTGAACGGCAATACAGAATTGGACATGCACCGCTTGGCCAGCCAGTGCTTTCAGTCACGACATGACAGCCACTTGACCGACTACGTCAAGATGAGTGCAGGAAGCGCGGACATCCTTACCGGGACTCACAAGTGCATCGAACAGCTTCATGGCCTTCATATCACGACTGGATGGCCGCGCACTCTTGCAGGCTTTTCCTGCGGCACGATCATTGGCAGCACCATTCTGATTGTCGCGGGCATCAACGGAATGAAGCACGGCGTTAAAGATGCCAAGGACATAAAGAAACTCGTCGAACCCCTCACGGCCTACAAGAGCTTCCTTTTGGACTTGCAAGAAGAGCTGAGAAGTTCCGGCACGTCCGACGTTGCAGCCTTGATCTCGAGGAATTCGGAAGGCGTGGAGGCCCGTTTGCGAATAGTTAAGAGTCAGTTGACCCATGCCCTGTTCGAGATCGCAGATTCCGCCGCTCACGCCGGTCTCGGCGCAATCGGCGCTGCTGAAGGCGCTGCGGCACTGGCCCACGCGTTGCCTGTAGTCAAAGTTCTGGGATTGGTCTATGCAACGGCCATTGCTGCCTTCGGCGCAATCACTGCGACCAGAAGCGGGGCACACCTGCACGAACTTAAAAAGCTGGCAAAAGCGGTGAAGAGCCAGCTTAAGGAAGACGACCCACTGCGTAAGCCGCTGCTCGAATTCATCGCGCACGAGCGCAAAGTGCGTACGCGCGAAGTCAGTTCGCGCGCCCTGATGGGTGCAGCAGGCGCCACGAGTGCAGGGCTGCAGATTGCAGGTATTGCCGGGGCGGCGCCGACTGCCGGGGCCTCATGCGCCTTGCTGGCGATGGGTGCTGGCATGGGGTGTGCCACCGCGGCGGCGCTCGCGCCGATACCGAGTCGGCGACACGCGTTGAGGGCAGTCGGCGGCGTGGAGCACCTGACGCATGAATCCGCCGATTTCCTCTACGAGCCTGAGCATTTGTCCCACCTGCTGAACAAGACCCGCCAAGAGGAAGAGCTCGAGGCTTCGGTTCGAAAAGAGGTCATTTTGGGCGCTCCGGCAATCGAAGATACAAGCACATTCAAGCACTCTCATCGCTTGCATCGATTGTTGTCGAAAGTGATTCCGTCAGCTGAATGGCGATTTGTCGCCAACAGGATGGTGTCACAGACCGAATCTTTCTCAGAGCCTTCCATGAGGTTCATGCTGGAATCCACGAAACTCGAGCGCGAATATCTCAGTCACAAGGTATTGATTCTTGACCGGGAACTCGCGACCCTGAAGGATGAATGGAAAACCTCAGGTTCGGACTTGCTGACCGAGCAACTCATGATCAAGACGCAAGCCGTCCGATTGACGGCCATGCGTTTGGCCCTGCTCGAAGACCTGGAGCTTCAGTTGACCAAATTCTCGAATCAGCACCCGGACAGCAAGGACCTCGGCAACGCCGAGGTGAAGGAAGTATGGGACAACATTCAGATTGACTTCATCGTGGCCCACGGCATGGCGATGGACGCCATTTCAAGGAAGAAACGCGAGGAAGTGCGGAAGAAGCTCGACATGAAAGAGGTCCTTACCGACCCGCTGCGTGAAGCACTTCACAAGAACATCAACAAGCGGTTTGCCAGGGTATTCGCGCATTCATTTCCAAAGCGCATTGGCTACGTGCAGCGCGGAGTGATTGAAATCGCGTTGGCGATGTTTTGCAACGACGAAAAGAAGAAGCAGGCGATGAACGAACGGAACGACTTGCCCAGCTCTTCAACTGACAGGCAAGGGCAACAAGGCAGGCGAGGTAGCGCAGCCGGTCGCCTGCACATAGCCTGACCGCTACCTCGCTGCACAAGGTCCTCAAGCGGCCGTACCCTCGAGCAGAGATGCCATGCCGGCATCACGGCCCGCCGGGTGCGGGTCGTCATGAAGGGATTCTTCTCGCGCTTTCCACCACCTCGACCTACCGACACACGGACGAGGCGAGGAGAGCGCGTGAAGCTTTCTTCAGGTCGCCGTCACCAGCCCATCTCTCGGAATAATCTGCTCTGTTGGGACATGGCCCGAAATAATTTTCCGTTTTGGGCCATGTCCTTACACCCCAGTCAGCAGGACGAGATCACAGTCCTGCCGCCATCAAGGCCTCGCGCACCGCAGTGGCTTGCCGCCTCGACACCGCAAGCCACTCATCCACGGGCGCCACCTTCACCGCCCAGCTTTCTCCACCTTCATCGTCGGCGCATGCAATCACACGCCGCTCAAGCGCCCGTACAGCCCCCTTCGCAACCAGTGCGTTGCGATGCACGCGGATAAACCGATCGCCGAGACGTTGTTCGAGATCGCTCAAGGCGTTGTCAAGCACATAGGTGTGCTCCGCTGTGCGCAGGGTCACGTACTTCAGCTCGGCCTTCAGGTACAGCACCTCCGATACCGGCACGCGCACCACGCGACCGCGGTCGCTCACCACGACAACCGGCTCGGTCTCGGCAGCCCCGGCAACCGCCGAGGGAGGCGGCGCGATGGCCAGCCGTTGCGCCACGCGCTGCAAGGCCGCGTGCAATCGCTCGCGACGAACCGGCTTGGTCAGGTAATCGACAGCTTCAAGATCAAACGCCCTCAACGCATGCTCGGTGTGCGCCGTCACGAACACGACCGCGGGCGGGTTGGTCAACTGCTGCAATTCCGCGGCAAGCTGCGTCCCATCTCGACCGGGCATGTGAATGTCCAGCAGCATCAGGTCGCAATCCTGCGATTGCAGCCACACCAGAGCTTGCGTGGCGTTGGCGGCTTCGCCCACCACGTTTGCCTTGGGGCTCGTGCATTCGCCGACCAAGCCGCGAAGTCGCAAACGGGCCAACTCCTCGTCGTCAACAAGCAAAACACGCAGGACTGCGGATTGAGTTTCGGTCGTCATAGGGGGACCACGATCTGCACACGAAATATGTTGCCGTCCTGTTGCGCATCGAACTGCGAGGCAACGTCGTGCATGAGCCGCAAGCGCTCGCGTACGTTGCGCAAAGCGATACCGCTTCCGGGCTTGGACGGCTGAGCAGACACGGTGTTGGCAATAGACACCACGGCACGTCCGAGCTTGACGCGAGTGCGAATGCGAATGGTGCCGCCGTCGGCCGCCGGCTCGACGCCGTGGTGCACGGCGTTCTCGACCAGCGGCTGCAGCAGCAAGGGAGGCATGCGCGCCGCGCCAGCGTCGGGGTCAAGCTCCCAGCTCACCTGCAAGCGGCTGCCGAAGCGAATCTGCTCGATGGCGAGGTAGCGCTGGGCCAGCTCCACCTCATCAGACAAGGACACCGCCTCGCCCGTGTTGGTGAGCGCGACGCGAAACAGCTCGGCCAGGTCTTCGAGCACGCCCTCTGCACGAGCCGGGTCCAGGCGTACCAGGCTCAGCGCCGTATTGAGCGTATTGAAGAGAAAGTGGGGCCGGATGCGCGACTGGAGTTCGGCGAGCTTCGCAGTGGTGTCGGCCGGCAGCCGGGCCTGCGCACGCAAACGAAGCCACTGAAAGATGGTGGCCGCCAACACCGCGCCGGCGATGGCCGAGGCGAGGTAGTGCCGTGCCCCGAAGAACTCCAGCCCGGTGATGAAACCCAGCATCCAGCCGAACATGCCGCCCACGGCGCCAAGCGCCGCCGCCGCCCCCCACTGCCCGGCCAGCGGCAAACGACCGAGCGGTGCCTTGAGAACGCAGGCGCTCAGCAGCCAGAAGAGCACGCCCGGTAGCGACACCGCCACGCCTATGGCCGCAAGCATCAGCCACGAGTTGAATCCGCCGGCGGCAAACATCACGGCCACCGCCACAACAAGGGTAACGAACAGCACTGCGCGGAGCACGACACCCACGTGGCACACGTCGAACACCTCGGTCGCTGCGTTGGCGTGGCGGCCGACCGACAGGGGCGCATCGAAGATGGTGCTGGCGAAGGCCGTGCTGCCGAATATGTCGCTCGAACGCATGGATTCGCGGCCGACGCTGTCGGGCGAGCCGTCTTGGGGCACGAATCTGTCGTCTTGGCCTGGGGGCATGGGAGGGGTCCGAACGGGGCCTTTTGGGATCCTGGAGGGGCTCGATAGAATCGCACCGCCCCAGCATTGTCGTCAACTTAGGATTTGGTACGGAATAGGTTCCCGTTTTGGGGGCGCTGGGCGGGATGCGATGCAAGGCGCTCCGAGCGCCGTGTGGCGAGCCACACAAGTGAGGAGCAACGCCGCAGCGCGCCCTCCCAGCGCCCCCAAAACGGGAAATTGTTTAGGGCCAAATCCTTAAGCCCAGCCGCCACGCCCATCTGGCGGCACAACTCGCACTTTCATTCGTTTGCGCCGAATCCCCCGATGACTTCCAACCAACTCGACAAGAAATCCGAAGCCTGGTCCGCGCTCTTCTCCGAGCCCATGAGCGAGCTCGTGAAGCGCTACACCTCCAGCGTCTTCTTCGACAAACGCATGTGGCGAGCCGACATCGCCGGCTCTCTCGCTCACGCCCAGATGCTGTCGGCACAAGGCATCATTGGCGCGAATGATCTGGCGGCCATCCAGAAGGGCATGGCCCAGATCACCGAAGAGATTGAATCCGAGCGTTTCGAATGGAAGCTCGATCTGGAAGACGTGCACCTCAACATCGAAGCGCGGCTCACGCAGCTGGTGGGCGATGCGGGCAAACGGCTTCACACAGGGCGTTCGCGCAACGATCAGGTCGCAACCGACGTTCGGCTATGGCTGCGCGAAGAGATCGACACCTTGGCACCTTTGCTTCGGCAAATGCAGATGGCACTCATCGAAGTGGCCGACCAGAACGTCGACACGATTCTTCCGGGCTTCACGCACATGCAGGTGGCTCAGCCGGTGAGCTTCGCGCACCACCTGCTCGCATATGTCGAGATGTTCTCGCGCGACGAACATCGGCTGGCCGATGTGCGCAAGCGGGTCAATCACCTGCCCTTGGGGGCTGCTGCCCTGGCCGGCACGAGTTACCCGCTCGATCGTGAAATGGTCGCCAAGTCCCTGGGCTTCGACGGCGTGTGCCAGAACAGCCTGGACGCCGTCAGCGACCGCGATTTCGCGATCGAATTCAGCAGCTTCGCGAGCATCACGATGATGCACGTTTCGCGTTTGGCGGAAGAGATCGTGCTTTGGATGAGCCAGAACTTCAGCTTCATCGACCTGGCCGATCGCTACTGCACCGGCTCGTCGATCATGCCGCAAAAGCGCAATCCCGACGTCGCCGAACTGGCTCGCGGCAAGAGCGGCCGGGTGGTGGGCCACCTCATGGGCCTGCTCACGCTGATGAAGGGTCAGCCACTCACCTACAACAAGGACAACCAGGAAGACAAAGAACCCTTGTTCGACACGGTCGACACGGTGCGCGACACGTTGCGCATCATGTCCGAGATGGTGGGCGGCATCACAGTCAAGAAGGACGCCATGGAGCGCGCAGCCCTGAAAGGGTATGCAACCGCGACCGATCTCGCCGACTACCTCGTGAAGAAGGGCCTTCCCTTCCGCGATGCGCATGAGGTGGTGGCCCATGCGGTGAAGTCGGCCATTCACCTGGGTAGGGATTTGAGCGAACTGCCGCTGGAATCGCTACAAGCTTTCAATGCATCGATCGGACAGGATGTATTCGAGGTGTTGACGCTGCGCGGGTCGTTGAATGCACGCAACGTGCTGGGCGGAACCGCGCCGGCGCAGGTGCGGGCGCAGTTGGCTCGGCATCGGGCTCGGTTGTCTTGATCCAGGGCCAAAGGTGGGTTCGCGCCGGTTCTTGACGCCGTGGCCGGCTTCGTCAACGGTGCTTGATGGGCGCCTGGTACAGCCACACGCGGCGCCCATCCGGGCAGTCGAGCGTGCAGGTCGGCGCGAGATCGGGCACCTTGAATTCGAGGCTCGCCATCCATGCACCGGGCCGCAGTTCGCGGCCGGCTTTGGTGGCGGCGCGCGACATGGTCTCGGGTCGCTGGAACAGATAAACCATGTCGTAGGCCGACCAGTCGGCGCTCCAGATGTCACCACGCCGCACATTTGCGAAACGCGTGCGCACGGCGCAGGCGAAGCGCAGCGGCCAGCTCCACTCGAGGCCGCTCAGTTGCGCGTTCGGATAGGCCCGATGCAGTTCAATCAGTCCATCGCCGAGGCCGCATCCGGCATCGAGAATGCGCGCGCCATCCGGCAGTTGCACCATGCCAGGCAGGTCCTTGAGCGCATCAGCCGGAGTCGGGAACAGCGGCGCATCGCGCCAGGTGTGGACGGGGTAGACGACGGCCGCCAAGGCCAGCGGCAATAGCCACGCCCAGGCAGGCAGGTCGCCGATCAGGCCCGAAGCACCGAGCGAGAGCGGAAAGCCCCAGGCGATGAAGATGCGCCGCCAACGGGTATCGCCGCGAAGGCTGAAGGCGACGGCAATTCCGGCCGCAAGCAACACCGCGACGAAGGGCGACATCTTGAGGAAGCGCGACGCGATGATGAAGACGGCCCACGCCGCTGCCCATATGAGCAACGCCGGCAGGGGCCAGGGCAGCTTGATCGCAGTCGTGGCGAAGAGAGCAAGGGCCTGTTTCATAACCCCGTCAATACTCGCGCAGCTTCACCCGCAAGCGCGCGATGGATTGGCTGTGAAGCTGGCAAATGCGTGACTCAGTCACTTTGAGTACGGCCGCGATTTCCTTCAGGTTCATGTCGTGCTCGTAGTACATGCTCATCACGTACTGCTCGCGCTCCGGCAATGACTTGATCGCCTCGATCAGCGCTTCGCGCATGCGGTGGTCTTGCAACTGCGCGAGTGGATTGAGGCCATCGTCAGCCACGTGACGGTCCAGGAAGTCGTTATCTCCCTCGTCGCCCGACATGTCTTCCAGGTAAACCAGCTGGGTGCCGCGCACCTTGCCAAGCAGTTCCTGATATTCGACAAGCGTGATGCCCATCTCGCGGGCGATTTCGCTTTCCGCCGGCGCCCGACCCAGTCTCTGTTCGAGTTTGTGGACGGCCGCCTCGATGCTTCTCTGCTGCTTGCGCGTGCCACGGGAGAGGTAGTCATTGCCGCGCAGTTCGTCGAGCATGGCGCCGCGTATTCGTTGCGTGGCGAAGGTCTCGAATTGCACGCCCTGGGCCGCGTCGAAGCGAGACAAGGCATCGGTGAGTCCGACCATTCCGACCTGGATCAGGTCGTCGATTTCAACGTTGGCGGGAAGCTTGGCAATCATCTGATGCGCGAGGCGGCGCACCAGTTGGCTGTACTGCTTGAGCATCGAGTTGACGTCGAGTCGGCCTTTGGCGGTGTACATGTTCGGTAAGCTCCAGAGGGGCTCAGAGGCTGAGAGTGTTTCGAGCGTGTCCGAGCAGCACGTCAAAAGGCACCTGATCTAGGCGCAAAGCGCAGCCATAGCTCGTGCTATGGCGAGCATTTGCAACGACGAGCAGGGG
>JAJKJU010000370.1 GCA_021153565.1 Rhizobacter sp. | reverse complement strand
CACAGCCTTGTCTGCTGCTGACCAGTTCTACTCTCTCGCCTTCTGATCTCAAATGTGGTGCCGGGCTTCGCTTGCCACGACGTCCTTATTGCGACAGAACCCCGCCGAGCACGCCCTCCATGACCCCGTCGTCGAAAAGCGATGCCACCAGTTGCTGCCCGAGTTCGATCGCGCCGCTCTCGACACCCCAGGCGAGCAGCGCGCCGCCCAGCGCCATCTCCGCGACACCCGTTTCCCAACCGTGCTTCTGCGCCCAAGTGGACGCCCGGTCGGCGGCATCTGCGCCTGCACGATCGCGCCCGGGAAGAAGCCGGTAGAGCGCGGCATCCGGACGCGGCCGCTCATCGAATTCATGGGCAGGCATCCATGGCGCACCCCATTGCACGCGAACCGCTTCTTCCGGCGCAAGCCCGAGCTGTCCCGCGTGCTCGGCGGCGCCGGATGATATCCGGCAATCTGAACGGGAGCTTTCAATGTGTTGGCTTTGCAACAGCTGCAGGGGTTGGATGGCATACCCCCATATGTGTCTTGCTTCCTCAAAAGTTGTTTGCTAAAGTGATTTTAGCATATGGGTGCCCCTTGTGGGTGGGGCCAGGCAGGGTATTCGGGCCGCCTCTGCACGCCAGATACGAATCGCGTTGGCATCAATAATACAAAATAGGGAAATTTCTTGAGCATCGTCAATTCTCCCGTGGCATACGATTTCCACGGCGACATCCCATTCTCGACCCCATTTTCCGAGATCAAGCCGGAAGACATATCTCTTTACATCGACCTGGACACGAACGTCGGCAAGGACACTTGCGGCCAGAATTGCGGCCATTGCTGGTTTGTGAATTACGAGAAGGTCTTCGAGAAGTCCTTCGGTCTGGAGGAGGGGCGAGCCATAACCGATGCGCTACGCAAGGAGGGCTACACCGTCTATCCGAGCTACGTCGACAGTTTCGCGGGGAACGGCGATTTCATGCGGACGCACGGTGCCGCGCACAGCCGTGAGTTCCGGCAAACGGAGCAGAAGAGCGTCACTGACACGATGAAGCTCGGCGACGCGTGGACCAGTGGCCGACCGCTGAACGGCGACAACCACGAAGAACTGCTGGATCTCGCCGTCGCGAACGGCTACGGGACGATCTCAATCACGTTCCACGGTGTGCTCGACGCGGGCGGCAAGTTGCTGCCGCGAAAGACGTATCCGATCGACGGTGTCTTCCACGGCGAAGAATGCATCACCGTCGTGAACCGGATCAACGCCTACAACCGGGCCAGGTCCGGTAGCCAGCAGGCGCTGCGGGTGAACATCGGCATCACCATCGGCAAGCACAACCACACCCGGGAACATCTGCTGAGGTACGTGGAGTTGTTCAACGATCTCGGCGTTTCCACCGTCCGCTTCAACAACTTCCTGGATCACGGTGGTCGCCATCCCGAGCTCGAACTGGATCGGGTGGAGATCGAGGCCTTCTATCGCGACGCCCGCTGGATCCACGACAACGTCGGTCTGCACTTTCAGCTCGCGCTGAGCGAGGATTTCGGCACCTTTGGCGTCAAGGTCATGGGATTTCCGAGCAGTGTCGGCTGGTGCCGCGCAGGGCAGCAATTGTTTACCATCATCCCGTCGGAGCGGACCGGGGTGGCGTGCCTCGACCGCGAGGGCGTCCAGAAGGTCGCTGACGTGGTGGGATGCGTCAACACCTTCGCGCCCCATCTGGGCATGATCGTCAAGACGTGCGATCCGGCCACGGGGCGCGACGACTACAAGATCGAATTCGATGCGGCGGCCATCGCAGCGTTCACGCAGAAGCGGATATCGGGTGTCTACAAGAACGGCTGCTTCGCCCGGGAGATCCTGGCCGAAAGTCCCCCTGAGCTGACCCGTCAGGCAAAGAAGGCGCTCGAGCACCGAAAGACCATCCCCCTGATGTCCGTCGAACCGTCGACGCGGTGAGCCCTGGCGGGGCGACCACGTTGCGTGGACGCCCCGCCAGGGGCCAGGCACGACAATCCGGGCTGTCCGGGTCTTTGCATGAAGCGAAACATCTATGGCACCGATCGTCTCCGAATCCTGGTTGCGTGAAAACCTGGGCAGGCCTGACCTGCTGCTGCTGGAAGCGGTTCTGCCCTCGGTGGTCGCCGTCTCGGCTTCCGATGGCCCGAACGGCGACTGCATTCCGGGTGCCATCCCTGTCGATCTGAACCGGTATTTCGTCGACAGGAAGAGCGCGTTGCCCCACATGCTCGGCACGCCGGACGAGCTCACGCAGGATGCGCGCGAGCTGGGCATCGACCCCGGCGACACCATCGTCGTCTTCGGATCAACGCGAGCCCCCGGCTGCGCCTCGCGTTGATGGCGATGGGGCACGAGCAGGTCGCCGTCCTGGACGGCGGGCTCCCGGCCTGGATCGCGGCCGGGCCCGGCGAGGTGGCGCACGGGGCGCAACGCCGAGGCACGGGGACATCGGTCGCCAAAAGCGGGCAGCAGATATTCTGCGACGCCGATTTCGTCCAACAGCGACTGGCATCCGAGGACTTCTCCATCGTCGATGCTCGTTCGGCGGTCCGATTCGCCGGGACGGCACCCGAGCCCCGTGCCGGGCTGCGCGGCGGGCACATCCCGGGTTCCGTGAACCTGCCGTTCGAAACGGTCCTGCGCGACGGCCACATGCGCCCGGTCGCGGAACTGGAAGCCATCTTCCGCGGTTTGCCGCTCAAGGAGAGCCTGATCTTCTCTTGCGGTTCAGGCGTGACCGCCTGCATACCGGCGCTCGCCGCCGAACTGATCGGCAGGAAGCGGATGCGGATCTACGAATGGATCGTGGTGCGAATGGGGGGCGCCCGGGAGGTTTCCGGTGTCCGTCGAATAGCAGCCGGATCCGCGCCATGACCACCGGGAAGACGGCTTCCATGCGCACCGCGACGTCCATCGTGAAGTCGTCGGCCCATCACCACGCAGGATGCCTGGCCGCCGCTGTTCGGCATGTGCGAGACCTTCGGCATGACCGTGAGTCCGGACGACGCTTACCTGGTGCTGAGAGGCATCAGGACCTTGGCCGCGAGGCTGGATGTGCACGAGCGCGGCGCACTAGTCGTGGCGGAATGGCTGTCCCGGCACGAGAACGTCGCCCGCGTGTTCTGTCCGGCCTTGCCGGGGCATCCGCAACACGATCTTTGGCGCCGCGACTGCAGCGGCACGAACGGCCTGCTGTCCATCGAACTGCGCGGCCTGGGCGATGGGCAGGTGCGGACGTTCATCGACTCGCTCGGCCTCTTCGGGATCGGCGCATCGTGGGGTGGCTTCGAAAGCTTGGTCACTCCTTGCAACATGGTCGAAGAACGCAGCCTGGCCGACTGGTCTGGACGCGGCCCCGTCCTCAGGCTCCACGTCGGGCTCGAAGACCCGCAGGACTTGGTGGAAGACCTCCGTCAGGCTTTCGACGCCTGCGCCTGCGCCGGTGCCTGAAGCCCGGGGCGATTGCCGATGACCGGACGGTCAGGCCGGCGAAGCGGCCGACGCCGGATGCGACCCGACATTGAGGGCGCTGGCTCAGCGGCGCGTCGTGGACCCGCCCAGGTCGGCAGGATCGGCGTGTTTCAAGACAGGGTCCCACTTTCGTGACCGAAGGTGCGCGTCGGGAGCAGTGTGGGGACGAAGGCTCGCAGGGCGAGGCCGGTTGGCGATACTGGCCGGTTCGGCAACCCGTTCGCGTCCGGCCAGAATGAATAGAATATATAAGCCACCGGCTTTGCCTGGTGGCACTTGACTTTATTCGTTACAGGCAACTTACTGGATTATCGCCACAGCAACTTTGACACCAATGCCAATTAATAATAAAGCTGTCGCACCATCAATTACTTTTCTGATCTTTGGTTTTTTGAGAGTTTCACGAAAAAGAGAGGTTGCAATAGCCACCATAGCAAACCAAATAAAAGCCATTACAACAGTGACCAAGCCAACCGAAATTTGATTATAGAGCGTCGGATCCCTAGGGAGGAATTGTGGCATCAGCGTAACCAAAAAGACAATAGTTTTCGGATTCAAAAGATTGCTGACAAACCCCTGTCTAAAAGCCAGGACCTCATGAGCGCCGATAGCTTTTTGCCTATCATCATCCGTGAATTCAAGCTCGCCGTACTGCCCCAAAACTGCGCGTAAGGCAGTAAAGCCTAACCATATAAGGTAAATCCCCCCAAGAATGGTGACTGCCCGATAGATCGTTGGAAAGGTTGCAATCAAGGTACCCATGCCAGCAACGGCGATTGCCACATTCACTGCAAGTCCTGCAGCAATTCCTGAGGCAGCAGCCAACCCAGGTACCCTGCCGTGCAAAATGGCATTGCGAGTTACCACCGCGAAATCAGGCCCCGGAGACATTGCCCCCAAAAATACGACTAGCGCATATGAAGCCAGCCACCATTGACTACCTAGATTTGCCAAATTTTGCAAGATATACCCCACGCGCCAAAGTGCTCAAAGATTGGGCACTCTGCCGACTCATTCAATAACAAATAATTACGCAAATGACTTCCATAAGTCATGGTCTTTAAAGTGAATTTTTCTTCATGAGATCGTCCTGAAATGTACCCCTTTCACTCTTTCAATGGAAGCGTGGCCGTAGGATTGCAGTATATGCGTGACAGTGTCATTCCGGCAAACGTGCATGAATTTGAAGGCGACCGCTGATAGATCCACTTCGTAGCTCAGGTTGGGACGGATCACTCATGCAATCGCCCTGTGATAGATCCAGACTGAGGTCAACGGTGCGGACTCAAATGGAGGGAGTGTATCCCTGGGAAGGGATCATGCGGTTGACGCGGGGCCACGGCTGAGAACGTGTAAAGTAGAATAACAGCTCAGATTGTGATTCACAAAGGTCGCGATACCTTCATTCGCAAGCTTATGGCCCCGTGAAGGTTGGATCATGTTGCCCACGAGATCCAGCGCAACGCCCGGGGCCACGATTTGCGACGGAGGAGCCCGCCTTCCTTGAAGGATCCATCTGTTTCGTACCACTGATCTGCCTAAAAATAATCTCCGGAAGTCTCTATCTTGTCCAACTGCACCTTTGCCAGCGACGCAACTCTGAATCGCACCCCGCGCCCGCCAGAGCCGTCGCACACTCCCAACCTGCTTTCGGGTCAATCTGGCCACGACCCGCGCGTTCTGACCCTTACAGAACCGCGCGACATCGCAGGACACCTGCCAGCGCTGGCTGATGACACGATCCGCGCCATTCGTGTACCCAGTTGGCGTACAGCCGACGAATGCACTCGCGCGATCGAAGCGCTCGGCGCATGCATTGACGACACCTACGCCCAGGAGCGATCGCTTGGGAAGGGAGGCGTCGCTGTCTACGACTTCGAGGGCGACGAAGCCGGAGCGGATGAGTATTTCGCGCGCGCCAAGAAGTGGAACGGAACACCTCGCAGGCTCATGCGGCCCTACGGATTTGGCCCTGATCTAGTAGCAGGCATCTTGAGCGAGACGCATCCCGGCGGGGTCATGCCCGAACAGTTGCGCCCTGGCTCCGAACCGTGCATGGGCATTATTCGTGAGTTTCGCTGCGGTTCCCGCGCCGGCCCTCATCTTGATCGGACGGACTGGGATTGGCCGAACAACGCGGCGGCTGCTACGCATCTGGCATTGTTCTCGTTCCTGGAGTACCACAGTGTGGCAGTTCTGGGTGGTGAACTCGTCCTCTATGGCGATCGATTGAATCGAGACGAGTGGACTCAAGCCCGGCTATCTACGTCACTTTACGAAATTAGCCGAGAGCCGTTGTCGAAGGATCCCGTTATTATCAAACCCGAGCGCGGGGAACTGATCGTCTTCGACGCCCATCGAGTCCATGAAGTGCGCGAAATCTTGATCGGCGTCAGGCACACGGCTTCCTGCTTCTTTGCGTGGCGCGGGCCGTTGGCCCCTCTCGGCCGCTTCGCCTAGTTTAGTTCAACTCAGCCGTCAGTTACATCCAACAGTACGCAGCGAGATTTTCTCGCTGCCCTCTAAGAGCTTACTTATGTCGATAATTTTATCCGCCCACGGGCAGGTTTTGGACATTCCGACACGCCTCGATTTTCACGATGATTCATATCAAACTAGCGCCGCAGCATACGTTGATAACTTTGTCGAGGACGAGCGCTTCGGATGTTGTGCCGTGCTCAGTAACACTATCTTTTACCCCCAAGGCGGCGGACAGAAGGGGGACCGCGGTTCCTTGTCCGTGGCCGACCATTCAGACGCGGGTGGCGGTACTGCGCCATCCATTGGCGTTGTAGACACGCGAAAGTCGGGCGATTGCGTTCTTCACGTTCTTGATCAGGACTCCGTCAAGGCAGTCGGGAGGACCGCCTTGCAGAGCCTGGTAGGCTCCGAAATTACTATGCGCATCAACTGGGACTTTAGGTTGCGACAAATGCGACTCCATAGTATCGCGCACCTGCTCCACTTCTTCACCGAGAAAGTCCTCGAAAGACCCCTGCCTTACCCTTCTTCTTCCGACCTGACCGACGGCGCAGGTGTAAACAGGTATGACGAGGCGGTCGTCTTGCCGCATAGCTTCACTGCCAATGTCTTGGAAAAGATGTCCGAGTACCTCCAAATGAATATTCCGATCTCCACTTAT
>JAJKJU010000369.1 GCA_021153565.1 Rhizobacter sp. | reverse complement strand
TTGCAAATGCTCGCCATAGCCAAGCTATGGCTGCGCTTTGCGCCTAGATCAGGCGCCTTTTGACGTGCTGCTCGGACACGCTCGAAATACTCTCAGCCTCTGACATGAAGACGGCATCTTGAACTCACCGAACCCTGCTCTCGTCACCCACCGCGCAGCCCAGCGCTTACCGCGACTGGCGCTCTTTCTCTTCTGCGCCGCCTATGTCATTCCAGGCGTCTTTGGCCGCGACCCCTGGAAAAATGCCGACATTACAGCGTTCGGCTACATGGTCGGCATGGTCGACGGACGTAGTTCATGGATCTCACCAGCCCTGGGTGGACTGCCGTCGGACGCTGCTCTGTTGCCGTATTGGCTGGGCGCCGCGTTCATCAAACTGCTCGGCCCCTTGCTCGGGGCGCCGCTCGCCGCCCGCCTCCCATTTGCGCTGCTGCTTGTGCTGGTGCTCGTGCTGACCTGGTACAGCACTTACCACCTCGCCAGAACCGACGCCGCGCAGCCCCTGCCCTTTGCCTTCGGCGGTGAAGCCAATCCAATCGACTACGCTCGTGCGATTGCCGATGGTGCCTTGCTTGCCCTGATCGCGACACTGGGTCTTTTGCAGTTGGGTCATGAGACGACGCCCGAACTCGCGCAACTGGCCAGTGTGTCGCTGTACCTCTATGGACTGTCGGCCATACCGATGAGAGGCATCGAGCCCAGGTTGGCCGTGCTCTTCGCATTGCCCGCTCTTGCTGCGAGCGGGGCCCCTGCCGTGGCTATCTCGCTCGGCGTCGTGGGGGCGCTGATCTGCTGGCGAGGCGATCAACCCACCGGTCGCGAATTCTTGCCCTGGGTGATCGGTAGCACACTGGTGGCAGCGGGGGCGGCATGGCTGATCGGTGCGTGGGGCTGGCGTTTGAGCGCGTATAGCTCCGCAGCCCAGTTCATTGCCACGCTTAAGCTCCTCGTCTGGTTCCCGTGGCCGGCATGGCCCCTCGCCTTCTGGACGATCTGGCGCTGGCGGCATCACCTGCTGCATCGGCATCTGGCCGTGCCGCTTGGATGCGCTATGGTCAGCCTTGCCGCATGCATCGCCATGGGCGGCTCGGATCGCGCACTGATGCTCACACTCCCGCCACTGGCGGTCCTGGCGTCGTTCGCATTGCCGACACTGCAGCGCAGCACCTCGGCTGCCGTCGACTGGTTTTCGGTGTTCTTCTTTAGCGTGTGCAGCATCAGCATGTGGGTGGTCTACCTTTCACTGCAGACGGGCATTCCCGCCACCCCTGCGGTGAATGTAGGGCGTCGGCTGTCGGGCTACACCTCGAGCTTTTCAATCATCGCTCTCTTGATCGCCGGGCTCGGCACGCTCGCATGGATCTGGCTCGTGCGATGGCGCGCGGGACGGCACCGCAATCCCTTGTGGAAAAGCCTTGTGCTGCCGGCCAGTGGTGTCGCCTTGTGCTGGCTGCTGCTGACCACCCTCTGGTTGCCCATGATGGACTACGCCCGAAGCTACCGGCCGCTGATCGATCGCATCGCGCGCCATGTGCCTAAGAATCAGTGCGTCAACGGCTGGGCCCTGCCGCGTGGCCAGATCGCGGCGCTCGAGTCCCTTGGTGGCTACCAAGTCGACGCAATCAACGCACCGCCGCTCTCTCGTTGTGACTATCTCCTGCGCATCGAACCGACCAGCAACCTGCGGACATCGATCGCGGGGTGGACGCTGGTGGCGCGCGAGCAACGACCCAGTGACAAGGACGAACTCACGGCAATCTATCGCCGCAATCCGACACAGTAATCGTAGCCAGTTGGTCTGGACATTCGCTGCGAATGCCGACGACCAGGTACTGCCCGAGCAATGAAGTCAACTCGCGTTGATGCGGTCGAGGGAGCGCCTCGGGTCCGCTGCCAGTTCGACATACCGAATTCGCGCCGCCGGAAACACGAGTTTGAAGCTCGACCCCTTGCCCGGTTCACTGTCAATCTCCAGTTCACCGCCATGGCGTTGGGTCACGTGCTTGACAATCGACAAGCCCAGGCCCGTCCCCCCCGTGTCGCGCGATCGGCTACCGTCCACCCGATAGAAGCGTTCGGTCAATCGTGGAATGTGCTCGCGCTCAATGCCTATGCCGCTGTCGCGCACTTCCAG
The DNA here is from genome assembly GCA_021153565.1 of Rhizobacter sp. Classification (GTDB taxonomy): domain Bacteria; phylum Pseudomonadota; class Gammaproteobacteria; order Burkholderiales; family Burkholderiaceae_C; genus Albitalea. Next base: position 25,809 of record JAJKJU010000369.1, on the reverse strand, counting down.
TTCCCCGGCGCCATCGACGCGCACCAACCAGGTCACCGACACCTTTCCGCCGGTTGGCGTATAGCGGACGGCGTTGTTGACGAGATTCGCGATAGCGCTCAGCAACTCGTTGTCGGCACCTGCGATCTGCACCCCGTTCGCATCGTCGAAGCTCAGCACGTGCCGCCCCGATGACAATGCTTCGGCATCAGCATGCACCTGCCCGAGGATCTTCTGAAGGCTCGCCCAGCGGTCCGCGGCGGGCCTCGGGCTGCCTTCGAGTTGGGCGAGTATCAGCAGATCCCCAACCAGCGTTTGCATGCGCAGCGACTGCTGCGACATCAACTCCAGCACGCGACGACGCTCCACCTCTGTCAGGGGCAGATTGCTCATGGTCTCGATGAAGCCGGACAAAACAGTCAGCGGTGTGCGAATTTCATGAGAGACATTGGCTACAAAATCGCGACGCATTGCATCGTTGCGCTCGCGCTCAGTGATGTCCTGCGACAGCACCAGCTTCATTCCCTCACCATAAGGTCGAACCAGCACCGCGATCGTGCCGCGCGACCCAGGGCCGGCGAAGCTGATCGCGTCCTCGAAGGAGCCAGCCTGCAGATAGGCGACGAACGCTGGCGCCCGAACGAGGTTGGTAATGCGCTGGCGTCGGTCGCGTTGCGGATCAAGTCCGAAGTGATCGGCAGCCACCGAGTTGCACCACTCGATCTGATCGCTCTCGTCGAGCATCAGCACCCCGTTGGGCGAGGCCTCGATGGCGGAGAGAAACTGGTCGAGCCGCGCGTTCTCGGTTTCGACGCGCCGCTCCAAGAGGCGCACCGATCGCTCGACGCGATAGCCCACCTCGCCCCAGAACCCAGCATCACGGGGTGCCGGCCCTTCGTTCTGTGCGCGCAACCAATTCATGAAGCGATGTGCGCGCCACGCGTCGACAAATCCGTAGAGCAATGCGGCAGTGCCTGCGCCCACACATGCGCCCACAGCGGGCCAATGCAAAAAGCTGCCGATAAGCATACCGAGCAGTGCAGCAGCGATCACCGCCAACACGCCGGCAAGCAACCTAGGAAGAAGCCATCCCATCGCGTAGCAGCCGTGGTCAGAGGCTGAGAGTATTTCGAGCGTGTCCGAGCAGCACGTCAAAAGGCGGCTGATCTAGGCGCAAAGCGCAGACATAGCTCGTGCTATGGCGAGCATTTGCAACGACGAGCAGCGGCCTTTTGGCGTGATGAGCGGGCATGATCGAAAAACTCTCAGCCTCTCAGTTCGACAGAGCCTGCATCTGCTGCGTAAGGCGGTAACCTGCACCGCGCACGGTCTCGATCATCCGCGAGCACTGGACGGGCTCGAGTGCCTCGCGCAGACGCTTCACATGAACGTCGACCGTGCGCTCTTCGATGAAAACGTGGTCGCCCCATACGCGATCAAGTAACTGTGCGCGGCTGTGGACGCGCTCCGGGTGGGTCATGAAAAAATGCAGCAGGCGAAACTCTGTCGGCCCGATACGCACTTCGCGTTCGTCGCGGGTCACGCGGCGGGTTCCTGGGTCAAGCTTGAGCCCGCCCACATCGACCAGCGCGTCGAGTGCCTCGGGCGCCTTGCGCCGCAACACAGCACGAATGCGAGCGAGCAGTTCGTTGGTCGAAAACGGCTTGATGAGATAGTCATCCGCGCCCGCGTCCAAACCGGCAATCTTGTCGGCCTCTTCCGCCCGCGCCGTCAGCATGATCACCGGCAGCTCACGCGTACGGGCCTGGCTGCGCCAGCGCTTCGCGAGCGCGAGCCCAGACTGTCCGGGGAGCATCCAGTCGAGCACCACGAGGTCCGGCAACACGCGGTCGACCTCGAATTGCGCCTGGTCGGCCGTGCCAGCAATGGTCACCTTGTAACCTGCATGGCGCAAATTGATTGAAATCAGTTCGGCGATGGCCGATTCGTCTTCAACCACAAGAACCCGACTCATCGCATCTGCTCCTTCAGCGAACCATGTTCTCAACGGTCGCGACGGGGTTGTGGCGAACGTCGGTGCCCTTCACGACATAGATGATCACCTCGGCCAGGTTCTTCGCATGGTCACCCACACGTTCGATGGCCTTGGCAACGAACACCAGGTCGATGCTGGACGATATCGTCCGAGGGTCTTCCATCATGAAAGTGATGAGCTTGCGCATCAGCCCTTCGAATTCCTGGTCGATCTGGTCGTCCTGCTTGAGCACCTCAACGGCCTGCTCTACATCGAGTCGGGCGAAAGCGTCGAGCGCTTTTCTCAACTGCTTGATCCCGAGTTCAGACTCGTAGGCAAGATCGTTCACCGGCAGACGCATGCGGCTGGATACGCCACTGTTGATGAGGCGCTGCACCGTGCGCGCAATGCGGGCAGCTTCATCACCCACGCGTTCGAGATTGGCAATCGTCTTGCTGATGGCAATCAGCAAACGCAGATCGCGCGCCGTCGGCTGGCGCCGCGCGATGATGGTGGACAGATCGTGGTCGATCTCCATTTCCATCGCGTTCACGACCTCTTCCTGCGTCAGCACCTGCGATGCCGTCTCGCCGCTGAAATTCGTAAGCGCGTAAATGGCCTGCGCCACTTGTGACTCGACCAGTCCGCCCATTTCGAGCACCCGCGTGGAGATGCCGCTCAGTTCGGCGTCAAATTGGGTGGAAAGATGCTTGTCGCTCATGATTGCCCGTCCTTAGCCGAAACGTCCGGTGATGTAGTCCTCAGTGTCCTTCTTCCTGGGTTTCATGAAGAGGTCTGATGTCGGACCGAATTCGATCAGGTCGCCCAGGTACATGTAGGCGGTGTAGTCGGACGTGCGGGCCGCCTGTTGCATGTTGTGAGTGACGATGACCACGGTGTAGTCGCTCTTCAGTTCGTGAATGAGTTCTTCAATCTTGCCGGTCGAAATCGGATCCAGCGCCGAGCAGGGTTCGTCGAGCAACAGTACCTCGGGCTTGATCGCGATTCCGCGCGCAATGCACAGCCGCTGCTGCTGGCCGCCGGACAAGCCCGACCCGCTCTGGTTCAGCTTGTCCTTCACTTCGTTCCACAACGCTGCCTTCTTGAGCGCCCATTCCACCCGCTCGTCCATTTCTATTCGCGGCAGCGTCTCGAACAGGCGCACCCCGAAAGCGATGTTGTCGTAAATCGACATCGGAAAGGGCGTGGGCTTCTGGAAGACCATGCCGACCTTGGCGCGGATGAGCGACACGTCCTGCTTGGAACTGAGGATGTTCTCACCGTCGAGGATGATTTCGCCTTCCGCGCGCTGCTCGGGATACAGCTCGAACATGCGGTTGAAGGTGCGCAGCAGCGTCGACTTACCGCAGCCCGATGGGCCGATGAAGGCCGTGACCTTCTTCTCCGGGATGTCCATATTGATGTGCTTGAGTGCCTGGAAACTCCCGTAATAGAAGTTCAGATCATGCACCGACAGTTTGGGCTTTTCGGTCACCGGTAGTTCGACTCTTGCGTCCATGGCTAGATACTTCTTTCAGTGCTTCTTGCGGAACATCACCCGCGCGAGGATATTGAGCGCCAGAACGCCGAGCGTAATCAGGAACACCCCCGCCCACGCCAGCTTCTGCCAGTTCTCGTAGGGACTCATGGCGAACTTGAAGATCGTGTTCGGAAGGTTCGCCATCGGATGACTCAAGTCGGACGACCAGAACTGATTCGACAGGGCCGTGAAGATGAGCGGTGCAGTCTCGCCTGCGACGCGCGCAAAGGCCAGCAAGATGCCGGTCATCACGCCCGCCTGTGCTGACTTGAGCGTTACCGCGAGGATCACCTTCCACTTCGGCGTGCCAAGCGCGTAGGCGGCTTCGCGCAAGGCGTTCGGGATCAGCGTCAGCATATTCTCGGTGGTCCGAATGACGACCGGAATCACGATGAGCGCGAGCGCCATGATGCCCGCGTAGCCCGAGTAACTCTTGGCTCGCGACACCATTACCGCGTAGATGAAAAGGCCGATCACGATCGAAGGTGCCGAGAGCAGGATGTCGTTGATGAATCGCGTGACGCTTCCGAGCCACGTCTTCTGCCCATATTCGGCGAGGTAGATGCCTGCGAGGATTCCGATGGGTGTGGCGACCAAGGTAGCCAGCACCACCATCAGCAACGACCCGTAGATCGCATTGGCGAGCCCGCCGGTTTCGGCTTGCGGCGGTGGTGTCATCTCAGTGAAGACGCTCCACGACAGCCCGCCCACGCCCAGTCGAATGGTCTCGATCAGGATCCAGATGAGCCAGAACAGCCCGAAAGCCATGGCCGCCATCGACATCGTGAGGGCGACGACGTTGACCACCTTGCGGCGGCGATGCTTGGCGATGCGGCTGGAATCGATGCTCGGGGTGAGCTTGCTCATGCCGCGACTCCTTCACCCTTGCGCAATTGAGCAAGCAGCAGCTTGGACAGTCCGAGCACCACGAAGGTCACGAAGAACAGGACGAGCGCAAGATACAGCAGAGAGGCTTGGTGCAGACCATCGCCCGCTTCCGCGAACTCATTGGCCAACACCGAGGTGATGCTGTTCGCCGCTTCAAACAAGGACGGCCCATTGAGCTGGTTGGCATTGCCGATCACAAAGGTGACCGCCATCGTTTCACCCAGCGCACGGCCGAGCCCCAGCATGATGCCGCCGATGACACCAGTCTTGGTGTAGGGCAGCACGACCTTGAATACGACTTCCCAGGTCGTCGCGCCCAACCCGTAGGCCGACTCCTTGAGCATCGCTGGTGTAACTTCGAATACGTCGCGCATCACCGCGGCGATGAAGGGAATGATCATGATGGCGAGGATGATGCCCGCTGACAAGATGCCGATGCCCACCGGTGCACCTGAGACCAAGTCCTTCAATACCGGAACATTGCCGAAGAGCAGCTGCATCGGTTGCTGCACGTACTGGGACAGCACCGGACTGAATACCAGCAGACCCCACATGCCATAGACGATGGACGGGACGGCGGCAAGCAGTTCGATGGCCACGCCCAGCGGCCGGCGCAGCCAGCCGGGGGAGAGCTCGGTGAGAAAAAGGGCAATACCGAAACTCACCGGCACTGCAATCAACAACGCGATGAAGGACGTGGCAAGCGTCCCGTAAATCATCACGAGACCACCGTACTGGTCTTTGACCGGATCCCACTCACTGCGCCAGAGGAAGCTCAGCCCGTACTCGCGAATGGCGGGCGATGCACCGACTGTCAATGAACCGATGATGGCCGCCAGCAGCACGAGCGTGAGGATGGCGGCCCCGTGGGCAAGAACCGAAAACAGCCTATCGGCCCAGGGTACCACTCGTCTAATCGCGGGCGGCCGCCCCATCGGATCGGAGCGTTGCATCTCGTTCTTTTCGTAGTGGGATGCGGGAAGTGTAGCGGCCACGATGTCTCCAGGCGGGCGTAAGCGGCGCGGTCCTGCGGGTCGCGCCGGTCGAATCTATCTGCTGCCGATCATTTGAACGCGACGACCTTGCCGGATGCATCCTTTATCTCGCCCCACTGCTTGCGGACGAGGTTCTTCACCGAATCGGGCAAAGGAACGTACTCAAGATCGCTGGCCATCTGGTCGCCATTCGCATAAGCCCATTCGAAGAACTTGAGCGTGCTGGCCGCCTGCGCCGGCTTGTCTTGCGTCTTGTGCATCATGATGAAGGTCGCACCCGTCAGCGGCCACGCGTCCTTGCCGGCCTGCTCGGTCAGCACCTGGTAGAAGCTCTTGCTCCAGTCGGCGCCAGCGGCGGCGGCCTTGAAGTTGAGATCATCAGGCGCCACGAAATTGCCAGTCGCGTTCTTCAGCAGCACATACGACATCTTGTTCTGCTTGGCGTAGGCGTACTCGACGTAGCCGATGGAGTTGGGCAGTCGCTGCACGTAGGACGAGACACCCTCGTTGCCCTTGCCACCCGCACCGGTCGGCCAGTTCACTGCTGTGCCCTCGCCCACCTTGCTCTTCCACTCGGCGTTCACCTTCGACAGGTAATTCGTGAAGATGAAGCTAGTGCCCGAACCGTCAGCGCGGCGAACCACTGAGATCGCCGCGTCCGGCAGCGGCACACCAGGGTTCAGCGCAGTAAGCGCGGGGTCGTTCCACTTGGCGACCTTTCCCAGGTAGATGTCGCCGAGGATCTGGCCCGTGAGCCTGATCTGTCCGGGCTGGATGCCCTTGATGTTGACCACCGGCACAACGCCGCCGACGACGACCGGAAACTGAATGAGGCCGTCCTTGACAAGTTCGTCGTCCTTGAGCGGCATATCGGACGCACCGAAGTCGACGGTCTTGGAGCGAATCTGCTTGAGGCCAGCGCCGGAGCCGACCGATTGGTAATTGATATGCGTGCCGGTGGCCTTGTTGTAGGCATCGGCCCACTTTGCGTACAGCGGGGCCGGGAAGGTGGCGCCGGCACCGGTGACGTCTTCAGCGTTAACACTGCCGGCCAAGAGCCCGAGGCCGATGGCGGCGATTGTTGGGCGCAGGAGCGAGAACATCATGGACATGCCTTTCTCAACGATCGTCTGATTTTGATGACTCGAACTGTAAGCAAGGCACGTGACAGAACCGTGACACGAGGGGGCGCCCGTCATTTCACGTGCAGGGAGTCGTGTGACCGCCACGAGAGTGTCATGCACCCTTCATAAGCTGCCGGAGGTGCTCGCCCGCGCGCAAATTTATTCACGTAGCAAACGACCACCAACCTCGCTATACAAACCACGTTTAGACGAGAAGCGTCGCGGCCAAACGCTCCGCGCAGGCCTTGGCGGTTGCCGGGTCACGCGCCTCTACCATCACCCGCACCAACGGCTCCGTGCCCGACGGTCGAATCAGAACCCGCCCCGAATCGCCGAGTTCGCGCGTGACACGATTTTGCTCATCGGCAAGATTCGGGTTCGATTTCCAGTCGTGCCCGGGAGCGATCCTGACGTTGATCAGCACCTGCGGAAAGAGCGCGACCTCGCTCAACAGTTGCGGCAAAGGCTTGCCAGACCGCGCCACAGCTTCGAGGATCTGCAAGGCGCTCACGATGCCATCACCAGTCGTGTGCTTGTCTAGCGCCAGCAAATGTCCCGAGCCCTCGCCGCCCAATAGCCAATCGCGGGCGGACAGCTCTTCGAGAACATAGCGGTCACCGACCTTGGCGCGGATAAACTCGACGCCGCGCGCATTCAACGCCACCTCGACGGCCATGTTGGTCATCAGCGTTCCAACGGCCCCCTTGATCGCTTGGCCTTGTGCTAGCCGATCCGCCACCATCACATAGAGAAGTTCGTCTCCGTTGTAGAGGCGGCCTCGCGAATCGACGAGTTGCAAGCGGTCGGCATCGCCATCCAGCGCGATACCGTAGTCGGCCTGATGCTCGCGCACCGCTTCGACGAGTCTGGCCGGAGAAGTTGCTCCGAACCCTGCATTGATGTTGTAGCCGTCCGGCTTGCACCCGATGCAAGTGACTTCCGCGCCCAGTTCGTGAAACACGTCCGGCGCCACGTGATAGGCCGCGCCGTGCGCCGCGTCGATGACGATCTTCAGGCCCTTGAGCGAGAGGTCATTAGAGAACGTGTTCTTGCAGAACTCGATGTAGCGCCCGCTCGCGTCGTCCAGGCGCTTGGCCTTCCCCAACTGCTTCGAGTCAACCCATTGCGGATCTTCGACCAATGCCGCTTCGACCTCAAGCTCCCACGCATCGGGCAGCTTTTCACCGCGTGCCGAGAAGAACTTGATGCCGTTGTCGCCGAAAGGGTTGTGCGACGCGCTGATCACGACGCCAAGGCTCAGACGGAGGGCGCGCGTGAGATAGGCGACGCCGGGTGTCGGGAGTGGGCCAGTCAGCAAAACCTCGACACCTGCGGAGGCGAAGCCAGCTTCCAGCGACGATTCGATCATGTAGCCAGAGATTCGCGTGTCCTTGCCTATGAGCACCGTCGGACGTTCTTCACGGCGTTTGAGTACACGGCCGACGGCATGGCCGAGACGAAGCATGAAGTCGGGCGTTATGGGCGATTGGCCGACCGTGCCGCGGATGCCGTCGGTGCCGAAATATGTTCTGCTCATGGATGGGAGATACTGCGTTTGGCGTCGAATTCGGGATTGTCTCCTATCGAACCGAACGGGCTGCCCGCAGGCAGGACTAGGAACCGAGAAGCCCTGCAGCCCGCCAGACTTTCAGGGCATCCACGGTAGCACCAACGTCGTGGACGCGGACGATGGTGGCGCCCCTCTGCACCGCCGCTAGTGCGGCGGCGACACTGGCCGGCATTCGGTCGCCGGCGGGTCGACCGGTTAGCGCGCCGAGCGAAGATTTTCTAGACCACCCGGCGAGGATGGGGAAGCCCAAGACTTTCAATTCGTCTTGTCGGCGCAGCAGCTCGAAGTTGTGCTCCACCGTCTTGCCGAAGCCGTAACCAGGGTCGAGGACGATTCGTTCCGACATCATTCCTTGATCGAGCAGTATCTTGGCTCGTTCGCCCAGGAACTCCCGCACCGCGACCAGCACATCCTCGTACGAAGGCGCCACCTGCATAGATCGCGGCTTCCCCTGCATGTGCATGAGGCACACGCCGCACGATGGATGAGCCGCCACGCATTCCACAGCACCCGGCGCGCGCAAGGCGTTGATGTCGTTGACAATGTCCACGCCCAAATCGAGCGCCCGCTGCATCAACTCGGTCTTGGCGGTGTCTAGCGGCACCGGGCACCCGAGCTTCCATGCGCCTTCGAGCACCGGCAGCACCCGCGCCATTTCTTCTGCTGCGCTCACCGCTTGGGCGCCTGGACGACTCGATTCACCGCCGATGTCGAGAATGTCCGCGCCATCTTTCAGCAATTGTTCGCAATGCTCGAGGGCAGCACGGACCGTGGCGTGCTTCCCTCCGTCGGAGAACGAATCGGGCGTGACATTCACGATGCCCATCACGCGTGCCTGCCTGAGATCGATGCGAAAGCGGGTGGTCTGCCAAAACATGAACTGTTCGCCTTTCGTAGCCCGGGCACTCGTCGCAGCCTGCGGCCCATCCCCGGTTTTACCCAGGCTACATGAGAAACGGGGCCGAAGCCCCGTTTAATACTGCACTACCTAGACGCTGTTCGATCAGGCGGCTGCCGGTGCACCGTCTGGATTAACCGGAGGCGGCAGACCACCCGGCTTGTTGGCCGACGGCGTCCAATCCTTGGGCGGACGGGGTGGCTTGCCGGCCATGATCTCGTCGAGCTGCTCAGTGTCGATGGTTTCCCATTCAAGCAGTGCGTTGGCCATCGCGTGCATCTTGTCCTTGTTGTCTTCGATCAACTTGCGGGCGACCGCGTACTGCTCGTCGATGATGCGGCGCACTTCGACGTCGACGCGCTGCATTGTGTCTTCGGACACATTGGTCGTCTTCGTCACTGAACGACCGAGAAAGACTTCACCCTCGTTCTCGGCGTAGACCATTGGGCCAAGCGCCTCGCTCATGCCGTATCGCATGACCATGTCGCGCGCCATCTGCGTTGCGCGCTCGAAGTCATTGCTCGCACCAGTGGTCATCTGATTCATGAACACCTCTTCGGCGATGCGGCCACCAAACAGCATGCTGATCTTGTTCAGCATGTATTCGCGGTCGTAGCTGTAGCGGTCGCGCTCAGGCAGCGACATCGTCACGCCAAGTGCACGGCCACGCGGAATGATGGTCACCTTGTGCACTGGGTCCTGCTTGGGCAGCATGCGCGCCACCAGGGCGTGACCGGACTCGTGATAGGCGGTGTTACGGCGCTCTTCCTCGTCCATGACCATGGACTTGCGCTCCGTGCCCATCATGATCTTGTCTTTAGCCTTCTCGAAGTCGACCATCTCGACCACGCGACCATTGCGACGTGCGGCGAAGAGTGCGGCTTCGTTGACCAGGTTGGCCAGATCGGCGCCCGAAAAGCCCGGGGTACCGCGCGCAAGGATGTCGGCACGGATGTCCTGACCCAGCGGCACCTTGCGCATGTGCACGTTGAGGATCTGCTCGCGACCACGCACATCGGGCAGCGTCACATAAACCTGGCGATCGAACCGGCCCGGACGCAACAGCGCGGGATCGAGAATGTCGGGACGATTGGTCGCTGCCATCACGATCACGCCGAGGTTGGTTTCGAAGCCGTCCATCTCGACGAGCATCTGGTTCAACGTCTGCTCGCGCTCGTCGTTGCCGCCGCCGAGGCCGGCACCGCGATGGCGACCGACCGCGTCGATTTCGTCGACGAAGATGATGCAGGGGGCGCTCTTCTTGGCCTGCTCGAACATGTCGCGAACACGGGCCGCACCTACGCCGACGAACATTTCAACGAAATCGGAACCCGAAATGCTGAAGAACGGCACCTTGGCTTCACCGGCGATGGCCTTAGCCAATAGCGTCTTGCCGGTGCCAGGAGGGCCGACCAGCAGCACACCACGCGGAATACGGCCGCCGAGTTTCTGGAATTTCTGCGGGTCTTTCAGGAAGTCGACGAGTTCCTTCACCTCTTCCTTGGCCTCGTCGCAGCCTGCGACGTCTGCGAAGGTGGTGGTGTTGTTGGCCTCGTCGAGCATGCGCGCCTTGGACTTGCCAAAGCTAAACGCCCCGCCCTTGCCCCCGCCTTGCATCTGCCGCATGAAGTAGATCCACACGCCGATGAGAAGCAGCATCGGCCCCCAGGACACCAGGATGCTCATCAGAACCGACGGTTCTTCGCGGGGCTTGACGTCGAATTTGACGCCGTTGTTGCGCAGGTCACCCACGAGGCCTCGGTCGAGGTACGTGGCAGTGGTACGGATTTCCTTGTCGTCGGTCGTCTTGGCGCGGATTTCGGTGCCGGCCGGACCTTCTTGCAGCAGAACGCTCTTGATGCGCTTGCTCTGCACTTCATCGAGGAATTCTGAATACCCGATCTCGTTCGCGCGAGTCGCGCCACGATCGAACTGCTTGAATACGGTGAACAGCACGAGGGCTATCACCAGCCAAACAGCGATTTTCGAGAACCATTGATTGTTCACCGCGGCTCCTTTTCCGGGTCAAAACACGCTAGCCCAACAACTTGCCTCGAGCTTCCACGGCATATGCGGGCGATTTTATGCCACTCAAGGCCCAGGTTACCGCGGCTAAACACCACAATAGCGAAGGTGTATCGGTACGTGTTGGCACTTCATGCCCGCCTCTCACGCCACCTTTTCGGGAGAAGCCTTCGGCGCCTTGAGCCCGATGCCCACCAAAAATGTCTCAGCCGATTTGTCCCGGGAGGCCTTGGGTTTCATGGGCTTGACGATCTTGAAGCGTTCCTTGAAGAGTTTCACGAGCTGGCTGTAGCCGCCTCCGTGAAAAACCTTGCAAATCAGGGCGCCCTTTGGTGTCAGGTGATTCTGTGAAAACTCCACGGCCAATTCGACCAAATGGGCAATGCGCGCGGAATCCGAGCTTTCGATGCCCGACAAATTGGGGGCCATGTCCGAGATGACAACATCCACTTCACGGCCCGCGACCAGTGTTTCGAGCTGCCCCAGCACCTCGTCTTCGCGGAAGTCGCCCTGGATGAAAGTCACGCCCTCGATGGGCTCGAAGTCGAGAATGTCGAGTGCGATGATGGTGCCGTTGAGCTCACCCGCCGTCGCCCCGCCAGCATCCTTTGGCGCGAACTTGCGGCGAACGTACTGGCTCCAGGCGCCGGGCGTTGCGCCCAGGTCGACCACAAGCTGCCCGGGTTTCAGCAGCTTCAGATCCTCGTCGATTTCCTTGAGTTTGTAGGCGGCGCGGGCACGATAGCCATCCTTTTGCGCCATCTTCACGTACGGATCATTGAGGTGGTCGTAGAGCCACTGCTTGTTGACCTTTTTGCTTTTCGATTTGACTTTCATGCTGCGTCGATAATACGGTCATGTCTGCGATTCAACTCACACCTTCCGAGCGCAAGGAAAAACGCGCCGATGCCCACCACCTCGACCCTGTCGTGATGATCGGCGGCGACGGCCTCACGCCGGCCGTCGTGAAAGAAGTCGATGCCGCCCTCAATGCTCACGGGCTCATCAAGGTCAGGGTCTTGTCCGACGACCGGGAGATGCGGGAAGCGGCGTTCACCATCCTGACCGACAAGCTCCACGCAGCGCCCATCCAGCACATCGGCAAGCTGCTGGTGCTGTGGCGGCCGATGCCAGAGAAGGCCAAGGCCGACAAAGAAGACCGCATGAAGGGGCCGAAGATTGTCAAGGTCCTGAAGTTCTCGAAGAGCGGGAATCACCGGCCGCAGGTGAAAAAGATCAAGGTACTGGGCAACCAGCGCATTGCCGCTGGCGGCGAACTCAAGCGGGCGAGGAAGCGTCAGACCAGCATGAAGAAATCTGCAGCGGATTGATTAGGATTTGGCCCGGAATAAGTTCCCGTTTTGCGGGCGCTGGGCGGGATGCGATGCAAGGCGCTCCGAGCGCCGTCTAGCGAGCCACACAAGTGAGGAGCAACGCCGCAGCGCGCCCGCCCAGCGCCCCCAAAACGGGAAATTGGTTCGGGCCAAATCCTTAGCGTCTGGTCAATCGCCAAGCCAGCACAGACACCAGAACAGACTTGAGCAGGTAGAACCCAGCTGAAATACCGTGCAGGGCGGCGAAAGACACGCCTCCTCGCCCGGCCCGGGCAGCATCCATCATCGGATGCAGGACGAAGTAGCCTGCCACGGTGCAAAACAGCGCCCCAAGCACGAGAAGCATGTTCGCGTTGAAGACCGATCCTGCACCGGCTGTCGCCGCAACTCGGGCCATCTTGCGCAACATCAGGAACAAAACCACCGCGAGCGCCACGCTCAGGTAGGCCTCCCGCATGAACATCTGAGCGGCAATGCGTCCGGCGATCTCGCGCAAGGAGGTGATCGCGAACACTGCCGGCGCGCCGATCAAGCCCACGCCCCACAAAGCGCCCGCCCACAGGCCCGCGAGCCATGCAGGCAGGCGAGTCGTTGTCATGCGTCAGATGTACCTAACGTCAACGATTTCGTAGCTCTTGATGCCGCCAGGAGCCTGCACGTCGGCTACATCGCCGGCTTCCTTGCCAATCATGGCGCGGGCGATCGGTGAACTGATGGAAATCAACCCCTGCTTCAGGTCGGCTTCGTCGTCGCCGACAATCTGATAGGTCACCTTGGCGCCGCTGGCCTCTTCCTCGAGTTCCACGGTAGAACCGAACACCACCCGGCCGCCTGCGTCCAGCGCCGACGGATCGATGACCTGAGCCGCTGCCAGCTTCCCTTCGATCTCGAGAATTCGGCCCTCGATAAAGCCCTGCTTATCCTTGGCGGCTTCGTATTCTGCGTTTTCGGACAGGTCACCCTGAGCGCGTGCTTCGGCGATGGCCTGGATGACGGCATGGCGTTCGACGGACTTGAGTCGTTGCAACTCGTCCTTGAGCTTTTCGGCGCCTCGTTTTGTGAGCGGAATGGTGGTCATGTGCCTACCTGAAGCAAAAAATGAAGCCGCCGCCAGGATGACCGGCGGCGGCGGTTGTGGTGAGTGCGCCGAGTTTAGTGCGTTTTCACGCTCAGTTCGGTGTGCAATTCCTGCAAGGAAAGCACGACAAGGTCATCCTGATGCTTCATGCCTTCGACCGCCGCCTCGCAGCCAGCCATGCTGGTGTAGTAGGTGATGCGGTGCGCAAGCGCCGCCTGGCGGATGTGGCGTGAATCAGCAATCGCCGTGCGGGTTTCGTCCACCGTCGTGAATACCAGTTGGATTTCACCCGCCTTCACCATGTCCACGATATGCGGCCGACCATCCTTGACCTTGTTGACGGGCTTCACGGGGATGCCGCCTTCAGCGATGGCCGCAGCCGTTCCCTTGGTCGCAATGATGCCGAATCCGAGCGCGTGCAGGTCGCGAGCAACCTGCACCGCACGCGCCTTGTCGTTGTTCTTTACCGTAATGCAAACGTTGCCCTTGGTCGGCAAGCGGGAGCCGGCACCGAGCTGGCTTTTGAGCATGGCTTCGCCAAAGGTCCGGCCCACACCCATCACCTCTCCCGTCGAACGCATTTCGGGGCCGAGGATCGGATCCACGCCCGGGAACTTGTTGAACGGGAACACAGCTTCCTTGACGCTGAAATACGGCGGAATCACCTCGCGAGGCGCCAGCCCGTCCTTGCCACGTTGCTCGGACAGCTTCTGCCCGACCATGCAACGCGCCGCAATCTTCGCCAACGGCTGACCCGTGGCCTTGGACACGAAGGGAACTGTGCGCGAAGCCCGTGGGTTCACCTCGAGCACGTAGACGACCGCGTCGGCACCTTCGCCCTGGATGGCGAACTGCACGTTCATCAAGCCCTTGACCTTGAGTGCGCGGGCCATCAACTTGGTCTGGCGGCGCAGTTCGTTCTGCAGCGCAACACTGAGCGAATACGGTGGCAGAGAACATGCCGAGTCGCCCGAGTGGATCCCCGCCTGCTCCACGTGCTCCATGATGCCGCCGATCATCGTGCTGTCGTCACGGTCGCCGCCGTCGGCAATGCAATCGACGTCGACTTCGATCGCGTCATCGAGGAAACGGTCGAGGAGCACCGGTGATTTCTCGCTGACCTTGACAGCCTCGCGCATGTAGCGCTCGAGGTCCTTGTCGCCGTGCACGATCTCCATCGCCCGGCCACCGAGCACATAGCTTGGGCGGACGACCAGCGGATAGCCGATCTCTTGCGCCAGCAGCAGCGCCTGTTCTTCAGTACGTGCCGTTCGGTTGGGCGGCTGCTTCAGGCCCAACTCGTGCAGCAATTTCTGAAAGCGCTCGCGGTCTTCGGCGATGTCGATACTGTCGGGAGTCGTACCCACGATCGGCACGCCGGCACGTTCAAGGTCCAGCGCCAGCTTGAGCGGCGTTTGCCCGCCATACTGCACGATCACACCGACGGGCTTTTCCTTGTCGACGATCTCGAGCACGTCCTCGAGCGTCACCGGCTCAAAATACAGGCGGTCCGAGGTGTCGTAATCAGTAGACACCGTCTCGGGATTGCAGTTGACCATGATGGTCTCGTAGCCGTCCTCGCGCATCGCCAGTGCTGCATGGACGCAGCAGTAGTCGAACTCGATACCCTGCCCGATGCGGTTTGGACCACCGCCCAGGACCATGATCTTCTTGCGGTCTGTCGGGTTGGCCTCGCACTCTTCGTCGTAGGTTGAGTACATGTAGGCGGTCTGCGTGGAGAACTCGGCCGCGCAGGTGTCCACGCGCTTGTAGACGGGACGCACGTTAAGCTTGTGGCGCAAGGCGCGCACTTCATGCTGGTTGGTACAGAGCAGCTTGGCGAGGCGTTTGTCGGAGAAGCCCTTTTGCTTCAGGAAGCGCAGCTCTTCGGCCGACAAGTTCGCGAGCGTGCGGCCGACAACCATCTTTTCGGCCTGCACGATTTGCTCGATTTGCGCGAGGAACCACGGATCGATGGCTGTCTCTTCAAACACCTCTTGCAGCGACATGCCGATGCGGAACGCGTCGCCGACATAGAGGATGCGTTCAGGTCCGGCTTCGCCGATCTCCTGGACGATCTCTTCGCGATCGGTGCTGCGCTCAGCCAGTCCGTCGATTCCTGTTTCCAGACCGCGCAAAGCCTTCTGGAAACTCTCCTGGAAGGTCCGCCCCATGGCCATTACCTCCCCCACGGACTTCATCTGCGTGGTCAGTCGCGAATCTGCCGCCGGGAACTTCTCGAAGGCGAAACGCGGAATCTTCGTGACGACATAGTCGATGCTCGGCTCGAAGCTCGCAGGCGTCGCCCCGCCGGTAATGTCGTTGCGCAGTTCGTCGAGCGTATAGCCCACAGCCAGCTTGGCAGCCACCTTGGCGATCGGAAAACCAGTGGCCTTCGACGCCAGTGCCGAAGACCGTGACACGCGCGGATTCATCTCGATCACGACCATGCGGCCGTTCTCGGGATTGATCGAGAACTGCACGTTCGATCCGCCCGTGTCTACTCCGATCTCACGCAGGATCGCGATGCTCGCATTGCGCAGAAGCTGGTACTCCTTGTCGGTCAGCGTCTGCGCCGGCGCCACCGTGATCGAGTCGCCGGTGTGGATGCCCATGGGATCCAGGTTTTCGATCGAGCACACGATGATGCAGTTGTCCGCCTTGTCGCGAACGACTTCCATCTCGTATTCTTTCCAGCCAATCAAGGACTCTTCAATCAACAGCTCCTTGGTCGGCGACAGATCGAGACCGCGCTTGCAGATCTCTTCAAATTCATCCGGGTTGTAGGCAATACCGCCCCCCGTTCCGCCCAGCGTGAAGCTCGGCCGGATGACCATCGGAAACCCTGTGCCGCCGATTTCGTGCGTGATGCGCTTTTGCACCGCCAGCGCCTCTTCCATGGAGTGCGCAATCCCGCTCTTGGCCGAGTGCAGACCGATGCCGGTCATCGCGTCCTTGAACTTGAGCCGGTCTTCGGCTTTCTCGATGGCCTTTTCGTTCGCGCCGATCATCTCGACGTTGTACTTGGACAGCACGCCGTGCTTGTGCAGGTCGAGCGCGCAGTTCAGCGCCGTTTGGCCGCCCATGGTGGGAAGCACTGCATCGGGACGTTCCTTTGCGATGATCTTCTCGACCACCTGCCAAGTGATGGGCTCGATGTAGGTCACATCGGCCATCTCCGGGTCGGTCATGATCGTCGCGGGATTGCTGTTGACGAGGATGACGCGGTAACCCTCTTCGCGCAGCGCCTTGCATGCCTGAGCGCCGGAGTAGTCGAACTCGCAGGCCTGGCCGATGATGATCGGACCGGCACCGATGATGAGGATGGATTTAAGGTCTGTGCGCTTTGGCATTTAGTTTTTCTCCGTCGTCTTGCGCACAGCCATCAGATCCGTGAAGCGGTCGAAGAGGTAGGCAATGTCATGAGGTCCGGGGGATGCTTCCGGGTGACCCTGGAAGCAGAAAGCGGGCTTGTCCGTGCGGGCGAGGCCTTGCAGCGTGCCGTCGAAGAGCGACACGTGCGTAGGCCGCAGATTCGACGGCAGCGTCTTCTCATCGACTGCGAAACCGTGGTTCTGGCTCGTGATGCTCACGCGACCGGTATCAAGGTCCTTCACGGGATGGTTCGCGCCGTGGTGGCCGAACTTCATCTTGAAGGTCTTCGCGCCGGAAGCAAGCGCCATGATCTGGTGGCCGAGGCAGATTCCAAAGGTCGGGATGCCCGTTTCGATCAACTCGCGCGTGGCGGCGATTGCGTAGTCGCAAGGCTCCGGGTCGCCGGGGCCGTTGGAGAGGAAGATGCCGTCGGGCTTGTGCCTGAGCACCTCGGAAGCCGGCGTCTGCGCAGGCACGACGGTGATCTTGCAGCCGCGGCTGGCGAGCATGCGCAAGATGTTGAACTTGACGCCGTAGTCATAGGCAACGACGTGGAAGCGGGGATCCGCCTGCTTGCCATAGCCGGTCTCAAGCACCCACTCGGTTTCGGTCCACTCGTAGGGCTCGGTCTGGCTCACGACCTTGGCGAGGTCGAGCCCAGCCATGCTCGGAGCACCTTTGGCCTTGGCTATGGCGTCGGAGATGTGTCTCTCAATGATCGTCACCCCTTCGGGCAACGTGAGAATGCAGCCGTTTTGCGCACCACTCGTGCGCAGCACGCGCGTTAGTCGACGGGTGTCGATGTTTGCGATGGCCACTGTGCCTTCGCGTTTCAGGTATTCGGGCAGCGTCATCGCCGCGCGGAAGTTCGATTTCAGAACCGGCAGGTCCTTGATGATCAAGCCGGCGGCGTGAACCTTCTTCGCTTCGACGTCTTCGGTGGCGACACCGTAGTTGCCGATGTGCGGATACGTCAGCGTGACGATCTGGCGGCAGTAGCTCGGGTCGGTGAGGATTTCTTGATAGCCGGTGAGAGCGGTGTTGAACACCACTTCACCGACCGTCTCGCCCGGAGCACCGATCGAGCTGCCCTTGAAGATGGTTCCGTCTGCAAGAGCGAGGAGAGCGGGAGACGAAACTGGCAGCAAGGAAGACTCCATCGTTGCGCCCAGCTCTGCCTTTTGCGGTCGCCTCGGGCGCGTCTTTTGACGCGCTTCGATCGTTTCGCGGGCTCGAATCCGGTGGGAAACAGCAGGAGTTTCGCTGGGGCGGGGGTGATTGCGGGTAAACCTTACCAGTATATCCGATGAGACCTCATAGACCGAGTACCGCAATGCCGGCTTTTGCAATCTGCGCATCCTGATCAGACTTCACGCCACTCACGCCGACGGCCCCCACACACTGCCCTTGCACCATGATGGGCACCGCTCCTTCGAGCAGACCTTCGACGTAGGGCGCGCTCAGAAAAGACGGCCGTCCGGCGTTGATCATTTCCTCGTAAATGCGGCTCTCGCGGCGCCCCAGGGCCGCCGTGCGTGCTTTGGCGGGCGCAATGTGCGAGGTGAGTGGCGCAGCACCGTCCAACCGCTGTTGCCACAAGATGTGACCGCCGTCGTCAACAATCGCGATCGATACCGCCCATTGATTGGCGTTGGCTTCCGCTTCGGCAGCCGCCGCCACGCGTTTCACTTCTTCAAGGGTCAATACTGGTTTCTGATTCATCACATTTCCTGCTATTTGGAACGCGAAAATGTACGTCCTCAGCATGCAATGTTCGCAACGACAGTAAGATGCGCCGCGTTCCGCTTGTGAAAGCGCTCCGCATACCCACATACCGCCCAAAGGGGAACTAGAATTCCTGTGGTGGGTCTGAGCCCAAGTCATTCAACCTGGAGGTTCCATGAACGAAAGCTTGCAAACCGTCTACGGTGGCAGCTCGATCATCTCGGCAGAGCAGCGCAACCGTGTGCTGCGCAACACCTATTGGCTGCTGGCACTGTCGCTGGTGCCCACCGTGCTCGGAGCCTGGATTGGCGTCAGCACTGGCATCTTCGCCCGCATGGGCATGGGGCTGGGCCTGCTCGTGTTCCTGGGCGGCGCCTTCGGCTTCATCTTCGCCATCCAGAAGACCAAGGACTCAGCCGCGGGCGTTGGCGTGCTGCTCGGCTTCACCTTCTTCATGGGCTTGATGCTGTCGCAATTGCTGGGCGCCGTGCTGGGAACCTACAAGAACGGCGCCTCGCTCATCATCACCGCCTTCGGCGGCACAGCTGGCGTGTTCTTCGCAGTGGCGAGCCTCTCGACCATCATCAAGCGCGACCTGTCGAGCATGGGCAAGTTCCTGACCGTCGGCATCGTCGCCCTGATCGTCGTCAGCCTGCTGAACATGCTCTTCTTGCATTCGAGTGCTCTGATGCTCACGATGTCGGTGGCCGCGGTGGCACTCTTTGCAGCCTATCTGCTGTATGACATCAAGCAAGTCATTGACGGCGGCGAGACGAACTACATCACAGCCACGCTGCAGATATACCTGGACTTGATCAACATCTTCCAGAACTTGCTCGTTCTGCTCGGCGCCTTTAGCGGAGAACGCGAGTAAGTCTGCAAAGCATCATGTCAACGGGGCCTCTTGGCCCCGTTTTTCATTGCTACCCGCAATCCCTCTCGAATACCGCGATGCTTTCCACGTGCGCCGTGTGCGGGAACATGTTCACCGCGCCCGCTGCCACGCAGCGATAGCCTGCCTGATGCACCAGGAGACCCGCGTCACGTGCCAGGGTCGCCGGATTGCAGCTCACGTAGACAATGCGCTTGGGCGCCACGAAATCCGGCGCTAGCGACGGGTTTTCATGCAAATCGGCCATGGCCTTCGCAAGAGCGAAGGCGCCTTCGCGAGGAGGGTCGACGAGCCACTTGTCCGCTGCGCCGTAGGTCGCAAGCTCGGCCGGTGTGATCTCGAAGAGATTGCGCGAAATGAAACGGGTCTTCGCCGCAAGGCCGTTGAACGCGGCATTCTCGCGTGATCGGGCCACCAGCGGCTCGCTACCTTCGATGCCCAACACCTCCCGCGCTTGCGTGGCGATTGGCAAGGTGAAATTACCCAGCCCGCAAAACCAGTCGATGACTCGTTCATCCTGTCGCGCATCCAGCAGCTTCAAAGCGCGGCTGACAAGGACCGAATTAATCTGGTGGTTGACCTGTGTGAAATCTGTCGGCTTGAAGGGCATGGTGACGCGGAATTCGGGTAGCGTGTAGTCGAGCTGGGGGCCTCCTTCGTCTAGCAGTTGAACCGAGTCCGGCCCTTTCGCCTGCAACCACCACTGAATGGCGTAGGTGGCGGCGAAGGCACGCAAACGCGCCAGATCCCCGGCCGTCAACGGCTCCAGGTGACGCAACACCAGCGCAGTCACCGACGAACCGATTGCCACCTCGATCTGCGGCAGCCGATCGCGCTGGTCCATGCTGTTCACAAGTTCTGCAAGACGCGGCAGAAGTGCGCTCATGTTCGGTGGCAGCACCTCGCAGCTGTCCATGTCAGCCACGTAACTCGACTTGCGCTCGTGGAATCCGACGAGAACCTTGCCCTTTTTCATTACATAGCGTACGGAGAGCCGCGCACGATACCGGTAACCCCAGGACGGTCCTTCAATGGGCCGCAGCACGCGTTCTGGCTTTACCTTGCCCAGGTGCCACAAGCCGTCTTCCAGGGCACGCTGCTTGGTCGCGATCTGCGCACCGACGTGAAAGTGCTGCATCTTGCAACCGCCGCACACACCGAAGTGCTTGCAGCGCGGCGCGACCCGCTGCGCACTTTCGCGGCGCAGGGCGGTCATCGACGACTGCTCCCAGTTGTTCTTCTTGCGGTGCACCTGCACCTGAACTTCTTCACCAGGCAGAGCGCCCTCGATGAAGACGACTTTCCCTTCGGCGTTGTGGGCCACGCCTTGCCCTTCGAGGTCGAGGGACTCGACCTTCAACCATTCGTTGCTCGCTGTCATGGAGCGGATTATCCCGGGCCGGCGATACTGGTCGAGCCAAGCGCCATTTCTCCATGGCAACAATCCATGTCCACCCCCGTTCCAGATGGCATCATGTCCCGCCGAATCGTACTGTTCTCTCGGGGCACATGACGGACTCGCCAGATCCCCGCGTGCCCCGTTTTCCACTATCCATGACAGTCATGATTACGCCCAGGCCCGCAAATACTCTTCCCAATGCGGCTCCGTGTACCCCGCAAGCGTCTCCTTCACGAACGCGATCTCGCGCTCGTACTCCACCCCGGTGAATCCGCCCCGCATCATCTGGAAGCGGCAGTACACGAGATAGGTGTTCATCACGTCCGTCTCGCAATACCTGCGAATCTCTTCGAGCTTGCCCTCGCGGTACGCCGGATACACCTGCGACCCGTCCATGCCCAGCTTGCCCGGAAATCCGCAGAGCTTGGCCATCGCATCGAGCGGTGCACTGCCACGCGGCTGGTACATCGCCAGCAAATCCATCAAGTCCAAATGCCGCATGTGATAGCGGCTGATGTAGTTGTTCCACTTGAATTCTCGGTCGTCCTCGCCGAGATCCCAATACTTGTTAGCCACAACGCCGTGGCGCAATCCACGGTAGTGCAGCACTGGCAGATCGAACCCGCCGCCGTTCCAGCTCACAAGCTGCGGCACGTGCTTTTCGATCGTATTGAAGAAGGTCTGGATGACCTTGCCTTCCTGGCTCATGCCGTCGGTTTCGCGGTCGACGAACGAGTGGATCTTCAATCCTTCGGCATTACGGAAAACGCAAGAGATGACGAGGATGCGCTGGAGGTGAAGCGGCATGAAATCGCTCTTGCCCGCCTCCTTGCGCTCGGCCATTTCGAGCGCGTAGACCTCGTCGTCGGCGACGCTCGCGCCGAGTCCGCGCAATGAGCGCAGGCCGGCCACGTCAGGAATAGATTCAATGTCGAAAACAAGTACAGGCCAGGCCATTCAAGCTCTAAAAAATGGAGTCGCGGTCAACGCCGTGTCGGATCATCCGGCGCTTCAGTTTAAGCAGGGCTTCCTGCTGGATTTGCCGGATGCGTTCGCGCGTCAGTTTGAGCCGCTCTGCCAGCACCTCGAGTGTCTCAGGTTCGCGGTCGTGCAGCCCGTAACGGCCGGCAAGCACCTCGCGCTCGCGCTCGTTCAGCTCGTCGAGCCCGTGATTGAGCAACTGCTCGACCTCGTTACTGAGCGTCAAACTCATCGGATCGGTGGCGCCTTCGTCGGCCACGCTGTCGAGCATGGACTCGGCGTTGTTGTTGTCGGCGGGGTAGCGGTCGATGGGCGCGTCCAGCGAGGCGGGCAATTCGGAAAACCGCAGCAGGTCGCTCACGACCTGCACCGGCCGGCCGATCGCCGCAGCGACGTCCTCGACGCGCACCTGCTTGTCATGGATGCCGTTGCGGCCAGACTCGGCCTCCAGTGCACGCCTCGCCTTCAGCACCTGGTTCAGCTCGCGAACGATGTGCACTGGCAACCGCACGAGACGCGCCTGATGCATGATCGCGCGCTCGATGTTCTGTCGGATCCACCATGACGCGTAGGTCGAGAAACGGAACCCGCGCTCAGGCTCGAACTTGCCAATCGAATGCATGAGGCCCAGGTTTCCCTCTTCGATCAGGTCTGTCATGGGCAGCCCGCGTCCGAGGTAGTTTTTTGCAATGCTGACGACGAGCCGCAGGTTGTGTTCGATCATGGCTTGGCGAGCCTGGAAATCGCCCGTCCGCGCTCGCGTCGCCGTCTCGAATTCTTCCTGCGGCGTCAACAGCGGTGCGCGGCGGATTTCCCTCAGGTACGTTTGCAGCGTGTTGCCGATCTCGCCGTCGCCGGCTGCCAGTTCGTGCACGCCGGCGGTTCCGGTCGGCACTTGGCCGTTGACGTTCCCGACTTCACCATCGAGGCCGGCAGGCACGACAATGTCCATCATTGCGGACCCGAGGTCGTGTTCGACAGCAGGATCAGGAATGCGAGTAGTGTGCCCGTCGTGAAAATGCCCGTTCGATGAGGTACGCCGCTTGATCATGGTGGCTCCTGATCATTTGAACGGGCATCCGCCACATCTCAGAGGCTGAGAGTTTTTCGAGCGTGCCCGAGCAGCGCGTCAAAAGGCACCTGATCTAGGCGCAAAGCGCAGGCATAGCCCGGGCTATGGCGAGCATTTGCAACGACGAGCAGGGGTCTTTTGACGTGATGAGCGGGCATGATCGAAATACTCTCAGCCTCTCAGCGTGGCGGCAAGAGCTTGGCCGGATCGATCGGCTTGCCAAGCTTGCGAATTTCGAAATGGAGTTGCACGCGCTCTGCGTCGGTGGACCCCATTTCGGCGATCTTCTGGCCGCGACGCACCGTCTGGTCTTCCTTGACGAGCAGCGTCTGATTGTGCGCGTAAGCGGTGAGGTAAGTGTTGTTGTGCTTGAGAATCACAAGGTTGCCGTAGCCGCGAAGGCCTGACCCGGCATACACCACGCGACCGTCTGCAGCGGCAAACACTGGGTCACCTGCCTTGCCAGTGATGGCGAGGCCCTTGCTCTTAAGATCGTCGAAAGGGCCGGCGACGGCACCATTGGCGGGCCACATCCAGTTGACGTCGTCGTCGTTTTCCTTCGGTGCGGGCGACGACGGGCTGACGGCGGCGGCCACCGCCGCACTGGATCCCGCGCCGCTGGCCGGCAAGGCGCTTGCAAGCGGCTTGACTTCCACCTTGGCGGTCTTGTTGCCATTGGCGTCAGCCGCGGGGGGCGTCGGCGGCGCCGGAGGTGCCGGCGGCATGACGCGAAGCACCTGCCCCACCTCGATGAGGTTCGGATTGTCCAATCCGTTCCACTTCACGACGTCTTTCCAGTTCTGCCCGTTCTCGAGTCCGATGCGAATGAGCGTGTCACCGGGCTTGACCATGTAGTAGCCCACCTTCCCTGCGTTTTCTGCGCCGGGCTTGGGTGCATCTTTGGTCGGATCGCCCGCAGTCGGAACGACTGCCACGGCAGTTGCGAGCGATCGCGTCGCAGTGCCGCGGTCTTCGACCGGCGCATGGTTCTTCGACGTCGCGCAGCCCGCGAGCATCCACACCGCGACAGCAAGCACGCCGCAGAGCTTCGTGTCCATCGAGCGATTCTTCGTCATCACCATCAGCTGTGCCATCCCCTCTTCACTTCGTACTTGCGACTGTCGAACTATCGAACCGTCCCCGATCTTAATGGGACGAACTGAACCACTTCATGAATGCTTCTGTGGAAGCCTTGGTCATTGCGATCGACCACGACCAGCACCTGCCGGACGCCCTCGCGCACCGGCGCGACGATGCGGCCACCCACGGCCAATTGATCCATCCACGCGGTGGGCAACGCATCGCCGCCCGCAGCCGCAATGATCGCGTCGTACTGCGCGTTGGGCGCATGGCCCAACATACCGTCACCATACACGAGTCGAACATTGGACAGCCGAAGCGGCGCCATCAATTCTCGGGCTTTATCGTGCAAGTGCTTCAACCGTTCGACCGAAAACACCTGCTTGGCGAGTTGCGCAAGCACCGCCGCCTGATAACCGCAGCCTGTGCCGATTTCAAGCACGCGGCCAAGCTGGCCGGGGCCGGTCGACCTCGCCCGTGCATTGGCGCCCCCCATCAGCAACTCGATCATCCGTGCGACGACCGAGGGCTTGGAAATCGTCTGGCCGTGGCCAATCGGCAGGCTGGTGTCTTCGTAGGCCTGGGTCACGAGAGCCGCGTCGACGAACTGGTGACGCGGCACCGCGGCCATGGCTGCGAGCACGGTATCGTTGCTCAGACCTTCTGCACGAAGGCGATCGGTCATGCGCTGGCGAACTCCCGCTGAATCGAGGCCCAGACCGGTCGGCGACGCCTTGCGCGCCGACACGGCGGCGGCATGATGCAAGGGTTGTTGCGGACGAAGGATCGCGCGGGGGCTGACAGGTGCGGGTGTGGACGGTTTCAGTGGCGAGACCGCACTGCCTTGCGGCGCATTGACCAGGCTCTTGCGCGGCGCGGCCATCTGGTCGAGCCGCAGCGGAAACTTCGGCGCGCGACGAGCGTTGTCGGTCATTTCAACAGCCAGCTTTGCCACGCAGGCAGTCATGCGTGGTCGGTGAGATCGATCTGCAAGGGCGTGATAGAGACGCGGCCCGTCGCTGTTGCATGAAAGTCGGTGCCCTCGCCTGCTTCTCGGGCATTGCCGGCCGGCCCGATCCAGTACATCGCGTCGCCGCGCGGACTCGTTTGGCAAATCACCGGCTCACTCGCGTGGCGGCGTCCGAGCCGTGTGATGCTGCGCGGCAGCTTCTGCGCGTCGGGCTGGTTCGGGATATTCACGTTGAGCAGATAAGGCGATCGCCCCGGCGGCTGTCGCAGCGCATGCTCGATGACTTCCCGCGCCACGCGGGCGGCGGCATCGAGGTGCGTCCAGCCTTTGTCGACCTGCGAAAACGCGATTGCCGGAATGCCGAAGAGGAAACCCTCCATCGCCGCCGCGACAGTGCCCGAATACAGCGTGTCGTCGCCCATGTTGGCGCCATTGTTGATGCCCGAGACGACGAGATCAGGTGGATGCTCGAGGAGGCCCGTCAGCGCCACGTGGACGCAGTCGGACGGCGTCCCATTGATGTAGCGCACGCCGTTGGCAGCGGTGTATACAGAGAGTGGCCGATTGAGCGTGAGGGAGTTCGATGTACCGCTCGCATTCTGTTCTGGGGCGACGATGTCGAGCTCGCCGAGTCCTTCGCAGGCCTGCACCAATGCGGCGAGGCCGGGTGCGAGATAGCCGTCGTCATTGGCAATGAGAATGCGCATCCGGTGATTGTAGGGAGTCGTCACCTGCGTGACTCGACTCATCGTCGCTGCTGCTTAGGATTTGGCCCGGAATAAGTTCCCGTTTTGGGGGCGCTGCGGCAGGATGCGATGCAAGGCGCTCCGAGCGCCGTGTGGCGAGCCACACAAGTGAGGAGCAACGCCGCAGCGCGCCCGCCCAGCGCCCCCAAAACGGGAACTTATT
>JAJKJU010000368.1 GCA_021153565.1 Rhizobacter sp. | reverse complement strand
CCCGCCAGCGGGAGAGGGAGTTTCATCGCTGCGTCTCCACCGAATTCGGGGAACAGTTCGACGAGCCGCTCGACATCCACCTGCTTCGCCGTTTCAGCACTCCCTCTCCACCGTATTCGGGGGAGAGGGTTGGGGTGAGGGGGTACTTGCGTCAAGGCGACGATGTTCACGACGGATCATTCGCCGCGCCCTCGTTGCCTTCGGCGCGATTCGCGAATCCGCCACGGCCCTGGGCTGGCGACGATGCGGCAAGGCCTGCGGCGCGGCGCAGCAAGGTCGTGGCGTCCTTCCCGTCCTGCGGGTAATGAGCCACGCCGGACGCAACCGCAATCGCAATCTCGCTGCCCGACATCGCGAACGGAGGATGCAGCGCAGCCGACAACTTGGCCGCCACACGATCCGCATCCTGCGGGTCTTGAATCTTCGGAAGCAGCACGGCGAATGAATCCGTGCCAAGCGATGCGACCACGTCGCTCGCCCGCACACCCACACGCAACCGCACGGCAATCTTTCGGCGCAGCACATTGGCTGACTCCACCCCGAAGCGCGCCTCAGCACTCGCGATCCCTTCGACTCGCAGGGCCAGCAAGGCCATCGGCGCAGGCTCCCGTTCGATCAGGGCGATCAACTGATTCATGTGTTCGATGAGCTGGCTCTGGTTGGGCAGGCCCGTCATCAGGTCGGTGGCGTAGGCCTTGCGCAACAGCCGCTCCTGGCCCTTGCGCTCGATTGCAAGACGCACGGCGCGCGGCAAGGCATCGACCGCATCGATGGACAGAGGCAGCACGTCCTGCACACCTTTGCGAACGAGTTGCGTCGCCAGGTCGGATCCAGGCTCCTCGGTGGTTAGCACGATCAGTGCCGGCTCGGCAGTCGCTTGCGATAAGCCGGGCCATTGCAAGAGATTGCGCGCATCCACCGTACGAACGGCGATGACTACTGCGTCGAAGTGGTCGCTCGAGAGCCTCGTCGTGGCTGCATCGAGATCCGGGCTCACATGCAGGTCGAACGGCCCGAACACCGATGCCGGCGCAAGAGCTGGCAGCGTCGTGCCTATTCCGGTAACCAGCAGAACGCGCAATGCGGTGTTGCTCATGTGGACCTCAGGGACTCATGTCTCGACCCAACAAAAAGGCCGCTTCAGCGGCCCGATGCATCACCACCAGACGGCGAGCGAAAGATGGAGCGGGTGAAGGGAATCGAACCCAAAAGTGGCGCCCTCTCGCAGAACACCCAGTGTAGCAAGAGCCCCCATTTCACACCCAGAAGCCTCCAGAAAAGCCCCCAAAGAAGTCCCCGCGTCGTTAGCTGAAATTGGCTCGACAGCAGGGTGCCACCTGCCCCCCCAAGCGCTACACATCCCATTCTCCCGGGCGCGACTGGCACTACATTCCCAGCCTCTGAAGGAGAACTAGAAGTCCTCGAAAAACAAAGCCTCGCGTCGCAGACCCCCGCATGAGGCTCTACCTTCACCACGATGGACCAGCTCATCGAAGACTTCATCGCATTGGTCGAGCAACCGAGAGCACCATGAGCACGAAACGCACCCTCACCATCACCCTGCAGCCTGATTGGAAGGCCGCGCTGCGCACCGCTGGCAAGCGTGCCCAGGCGAAGACCTATCAGGGCGAAGTCCTCAACTTCGAGTCGCCCGGCGTGTTCTTCTCGCGACTGACGGAACGTCGGTGGGAGCTGGTGCGAGCGCGGCAGGGCCAGGGTGCACTCGCGGTGCGCGAGCTGGCCCGCCGAGTCGAGCGGGACGTGAAGCGCGTGCATGAGGACGTGCAGGCGCTCGCGGACCTGGGACTTGTCGAACGCAGCGAATCGGGCAGCGTTGAATGCCTGTTTGCTGAGGTTCACATCGACATGCACCTCAGGGCGCCGCTGCAACAAGCGGCAAACCCTCAAGTTGCGGCCATGTAACAGGACCGCCGCCGACAAAACGAAGCCATGTCCTGATAAACGCACACAACTGCCAGGGTTGGCGCAACTCCTTACTAGCAATCGCTCCACCGAGTGTCAGAATGCGCTCAAGTTGGTCACCAAGAGAGGGGCCGATAACAGACGACAAGGGGTGCGCACAGCGTGGCGATCTTGAAATTTGATCAGACAAGTCGGCAGGCGTTTGCAACAGGGTTTCTCAAGGGCCTGTCTGCGCCGCTTGAGCTTTTCCGCCTCGACGGCGCGCCAGTCGTTGAACCGCCAGCAAATATCGAAGCTCCTCAACGCGGAGTTCAAGAGGCTTTGGCTGCCGATTGGAATCGGATTGGATTTGATATGAAGTCAGCCATCAGCCAATATAAGAATGAAACAGAAGCCGATAGCGAACAGACCACAAGCGGCGCAGCCACAAGTCAGACAGCAGTCAGTCACCGTTAAGACGGAGTATCAGGGCAACATCCCCCCTCCGTCATTGCTGCGAGAATTCGACGCAGTTCTGCCAGGCACCGCCGAGAAACTCATTCGCTGGGCAGAAGAAGAATCGGCCCACAGGCGCAGCATGGAGTCATCTGCGCAAGCGGCGAACATCATGAACCAGAGCCGACATCTGGAGATCGTTCATTACCAGTCTCGCGCTACCTTTCGTAGTGACTTCGTTGGTCAAATATGCGGATTCATTGTCTGCATAGCATGTGTTGTCGGAGCCATCTGGATGGGCGCGCTTGGGCATGAAGTCGCAGCGGGCGCCCTCTGCGCTATACCAACTGCTGCTGTCATCCAAGCGTTCAGAGTCGGTCTTTTCAAGAAAAACAAACCCTCGGCACCAAACACATCGAAACCAAATTCGACCTGAGATGTATGTCACCGTGATAGGGGCGCCTTGCTTTGAGGCAAAGGCCCCTCTGCATCTAGGACCAACACGACAACAAGGACGGCGCGCCCCCACAAGCGGACGCGCCGTTTTCATTTGTCGCCCCCCGCTTGTTTCCACTCCGCACACATCAGCGCCCCCAATCCCATAGGAACAAGTGGCCTAGACCACTACGCCCGCTCGATCACAGAAAACGGCGCTCACACGGGAAGGCGAGCCTCGGCGACAAACCGCTGCGCACACTCAAGCACAGCGACGTGCCCAAGACACTGGCCGCGCGGCCGGAGCTGTCGGGCAAGACCGTGAACAACCTGGTCAACGTACTCCGCGAGGCGCTTGAGATGGCCGTGCTGGACAAGCTGCTGCCTGACAATCCCGCCGCCCACGTGCCGAGCGCGCAGTGGCAACGCCTGCCGGTTGACCCATTTACCGCAGAGGAGGTCGAGGCAATCCTCGCCGACATGCCGAAGCGGCACCCGGCGCAAGTCGCCAACTACACCGCCTTGAAGTTTTTCACCGGCCTACGCACCGGAGAGTCGTTCGGCCTGCGCTGGCCCAACATCGATTCGCCAGCAGCAGCATGGTCGTGCAGGAAGGCGTGGTCAGCAGCATCGAGAAGGCAAGCACCAAGACGAACACGGCCCGCACCGTCTTTCTGAACAGCCGAGCGCTCGAAGCGCTGAAGGCGCAGAAGGCACACACGTTCATGGCCGGCAAACACGTCTTCCATGACCCACGCGACGATGAGCGATGGGGGCGGCGAGCCGAAGTTCCGCTGGTATTGGATGCCGACGCTGAAGCGCCTGGGCATCCGCCACCGGCCACCCTACAACACGCGCCACACCTACGCCACCATGATGCTCATGGCGGGCATGGGGCCGGCGTTCTGCGCCAAACAACTCGGCCACAGCGTCGAGGTTTTCCTGCGCACCTATAGCAAGTGGCTCGACGGCGAGCAGGACGCGATCGAGATGCAGCGCATGGAGGACGCGCTCAGCGGCTCGGCGGCTTCCGCGAAAAGTCCCCTGGAAGTCCCCAGTAAATGAAAAAAGCCCGGGTTTACCGGGCGTCATGCTGGAGCGGGTGAAGGGAATCGAACCCTCGTATGAAGCTTGGGAAGCTGCCGTTCTACCATTGAACTACACCCGCGTTGGGCCGGATTATAGAGTCGGCCCTGCAAAATTAAGCTCGAGGCCGAGGTAATGGCTGACGGCGCCGGACGGAAGCCGTGGCCAGCCTCTACCGCAAGCATGCGATGGACTCTTGCAACAAGTGGTGTCCCACCTGCGCGCCCGCATGAACATCATCCCTTGCTTCCAGGCAGCACCCGCATTGCCTTCACCATCACATCCTGCTTCTTGCCTTTGCGTGCTCGCTTGCCTTCATAGTCGGCAAGGGCCGCGCCCCGGATGGTCTCGTCCTTTTCTTTCGCACCGCCGCGGCCGGTACCCAGCACCTGAAGCGTGTCGGTGAAAGCGGCAACGCTTACCAATGGGTCCTTGGCTTCCAGGTCGATCAGGGTCAAACCGCGGCCGCCGTTGGGCTGCAGCTTGAGTTCGTCGAGGCCGAAGACCAGCAACCGGCCTTGCAAGGTCAGGCAGGCGACCTTGGTGGCGCTGTCCGCCAAGCTTGGCGGCAGCGGCTTGTCGTCCGCTTCGAGACTGAGGAAGGACTTGCCGCCGCGCTGGCGTGACACGAGGTCGCCCACACGTGCCAGCAGACCGAAGCCGCCTGTGTTGGCGAGCAGGAGCGTACGTTCCGCACTGCCGGAAAAGTAGTGCGATGGCTGCGTGCCGCTTTCCAGATCGACGAGCGTCGTGATCGGTTGGCCGTCACCTCGCCCACCGGGCAACTGGCTTACCGACGTCGAATACACGCGGCCGTTGCTGCCAAAGACGAGCAGCGTGTCCACCGTGCGGCACGGGAACACGCCGTACAGCGCATCGCCCGCTTTGAACTGCAGCGACGACGCCTCGATCTCGTGGCCCTTCAAGGCCCGGACCCAGCCCTTCAGACTCACCACCACCGTCACCGGCTCGTCGATGACCTTCACCTCGGCCACCGCTTTCTTCTCGGCCTGGATCAGCGTGCGGCGATCGTCGCCGTATTGCTTGGCGTCGGACTCGATCTCCTTGACCACCGTTCGCTTCAGGCTCGACGGGTTGTTCAGGATGTCTTCGAGCTTTCCCTGATCGATGCGCAGGTCTTTCAGTTCCTGTTCTATCTTGATTGCCTCCAAGCGCGCAAGTTGGCGCAGGCGGATTTCAAGAATGTCCTCGGCCTGTCGATCGCTCAGCTTGAATCGATCGATCAGGGCCGGCTTGGGCTCGTCCGCATTGCGGATGATCCGGATGACCTCGTCGATGTTGAGCAGCACGAGCTGCCTGCCTTCAAGCACATGGATGCGGTCGAGCACTTTCGCGAGTCGATGGCGCGTGCGACGCTGCACCGTCTCCATGCGGAAGTCGATCCACTCGACCAGCATCTGACGCAGGCTCTTCTGCGTCGGCCTGCCGTCGGCACCCACCATCGTGAGGTTGATCGGCGACGAGCTTTCGAGGCTGGTATGCGCAAGCAGAGTCTGGATGAACTCCGATTGCTCGATGCGGCTCGTCTTCGGCTCGAACACGAGGCGCACCGGCGCATCCTTGCTCGACTCGTCCCGCACGGCGTCGAGCACCGCAAGCACCGTCGTCTTGAGCTGTGTCTGCTCGGCGCTCAACGTCTTCTTGCCCGTCTTGACCTTCGGGTTGGTCAGCTCCTCGATCTCTTCGAGTACCTTCTGCGCGCTCGTGCCCGGCGGCAGTTCGCTGACCACCAACTGCCATTGTCCCCGGGCCAGCTCCTCGATTTTCCAACGTGCACGAACCTTGAGGCTGCCCCGACCCGACTTGTAGGCCGAGCGGATGTCCTCCGTACTGCTGATGATCTGGCCACCCCCCGGATAGTCGGGGCCCGGGATGAAGGCCGCGAGTTCCTCATCGCTCAACATCGTGTCGCGGATCAAGGCCACGGTCGCAGCGGCGACTTCGCGCAGGTTGTGCGACGGCACCTCAGTGGCCAGCCCCACGGCGATGCCGCTTGCGCCATTGAGCAGCACGAACGGCAGACGCGCCGGCAGCAGCTTCGGCTCCTGCTGAGACC
The DNA here is from genome assembly GCA_021153565.1 of Rhizobacter sp. Taxonomy (GTDB): domain Bacteria; phylum Pseudomonadota; class Gammaproteobacteria; order Burkholderiales; family Burkholderiaceae_C; genus Albitalea. Next base: position 670 of record JAJKJU010000368.1, on the reverse strand, counting down.
CGTCGTAGTTGGACATGAACTCGACCGTGCCTTCGTCCAGTTCGTCGAGCAGCAACCGCGAGATCGGCGCGAGTCGCGCCTCGGTGTAACGCATTGCCGCTGCGCCGTCGCCATCGCGCGAGCCGAAGTTGCCCTGCCCGTCGATGAGCGGATAGCGCTGCGAAAAATCCTGCGCCATGCGAACGAGCGCGTCGTAAGCCGCCTGGTCACTGTGCGGGTGGTACTTGCCGAGCACGTCGCCCACCACGCGAGCGCTCTTGACGGGCTTGGCACCAACGTTGCCGGTGAAGCTCAGGCCCATGCGCTCCATGGCGAACAGGATGCGCCGCTGAACCGGCTTCTGGCCGTCGCATACGTCGGGCAGCGCACGGCCCTTCACAACGCTCAAAGCGTATTCGAGGTAGGCGCGCTCGGCGTATTGCGCGAGCGCGATCGCGTCATCGGGCGATGCTGGTTTGTCAAAGAGATCAGGTTCTTTGTTCATTCGAAAATCATTGTTCTGGGCGGCGTTGAACGCTTGGCTCTCGTCCGCGAACCATTTGCAAGTCTCACCTCAGAGGCTGAGAGTTTTTCGAGCGTGTCCGAGCAGCACGTCAAAAGGCACCTGATCTAGGCGCAAAGCGCAGCCATAGCCCGGGCTATGGCGAGCATTTGCAACGACGAGCAGGGG
>JAJKJU010000367.1 GCA_021153565.1 Rhizobacter sp. | reverse complement strand
TTCACCTTCACCTTCACCTTCACCTTCACCTTCACCTTCACCTTCACCTTCACCTGCGCCTGCGCCTGCGCCCGCCCCTGACTTCGCCGTCAAATGGACGGATGTCCACCAGACGATGGACGGCTTCGGCGCCTCCGATGCCTGGCACGGCGCGTTGACCACCGCTCAAGCCGACCTCTACTTCAGCCCCACTTCGGGCATCGGGCTGTCGTTGCTTCGCATGGGCATCGGCCCGGATGGCGGTACGTTCTCCAACTGGAACAACGCGAAGCTGGCCATAGCACGAGGCGCCCAGGTCTGGGCTGCCCCCTGGTCGCCACCGGCGAACCTGAAGACGACGGCGGACCTCAATTCCGGTTCGCTGCGCGCTGATGGCTACGGCACCTGGGCCACGACGCTGGCATCGTTCGCGAGCAACTTCAACGCCAACGTCGGTACGCCGCTGTACGCGATCTCGGCACAGAACGAGCCGGATTTCGACACCAAGGGTGCCTATGACATGTGCCTGTTCAGCTTTCCTCAGATGGCGTCTTTCGTCGACCAGCTGGGCCGAGCCATTGCCGCGCTGAACCTGCCCTCGCCGCCGAAGATCATCGCGCCTGAAGCGGCATCGTGGGGCAACCTCTGGAATTACAGCGCCGCCATCGATGCCGATCCCGTCGCCCACGCGAGCGTTGGAATATTCGCATCTCACCAGTACGGCGGGGTCAGCAGCTATAGGCCACTGGCCGCGCCCTTGTGGGAGACCGAGCAATCTTCATTCGAGGCCTTCGACCCCTCCATCGTGCATGCACTGAAGGTGGGGGCCTGGATCCACGAGGCCATCACTTCAGGCAATGTCAGCGCCTGGCACTACTGGTGGCTCAACGGACTCAATGATGACAACGAAGGCCTTATCGGAAGGAAGGGCGATTTCCAATTGACCAAGCGGCTGTTCGCCCTCGGCAACTATGCACGTTTCGTGCGTCCCAGCTGGGTGCGGATCGGCGTAGATGGTGGCGTGGCAGGGACGCTCGTGACCGCATTCAAGAACCCCGCGTCGGGTGACTTCGCGATCGTCGTCGTCAATTCCGGCAGTGCCACGATGCGAACGTTCTCGATCACTGGGGCCAACGGCAATACCGTCTCGACCTACGTGACGGCCGACACCGCCCTGGGTGCCATTGGCACCGACGGCAATCTTTCGCTCGGCTCCTCGTCGCAGCAGGTGCCGGCGTCCATCGCAATCGCCCACGGCCAGTTAACGGCGCCGCTGCCGCACGGCATCGTGACCTTCGTCGGGATCGCCCGCTAGCTACCCGACCTGCTTCATTCGCGCGCGACCGCCATGGAATCCTGCCCCGCCCCAACGTCTCTTCTTGGGATGCCCTCAAGAAACGGAAATTTCTGCACGTCAAGCAGGGTGAGTCCAAAGACTCTCCAATTCCCGCCAGTTTTCGGCGTGGTTCAAGTCAGGGTTCCACTTTCCTGATCGCCGTGGCGCGGCGCGGCGTGGGGCAGGCGAAGCGGGGGTGTCGACGTGCCGGCCTGACGTCCGCCCCGAAGGGCGCGGCGCAGGTCCTTCTCAATCCGTCACGATCCATGCAAGACCGCTGAGGCTCGCGGCCTCAGCGTGCTCGCCTGTGTTACCCCGCCGAAACTGAACCACGCCGAATCCTTACCCTGGGCCAAGGAGGCGCCAATGCCTTACTGCAGGTGCGTGGCGCCGTGCTCAACGGGCACGACGTTCGCAACTTCAAGCGCTGGTTCCCGCCTGGGCAACGGATCGAAGTGCTGGAACTGCGGGCCGCCGCCACGTAGCTTCATGTCCCCGTTTTTATCCGCTCTCGTGTGAATAGGCTCACGCTTTGGCCGGGGTGCGTCACATCTCCATCATGACTTGCATCGACCCGGCACCGACGATGAACACCTCCGAATTCAAGCGCACCCGGTGTGGGGTCGTATCGCATCACCCACTGGCGCGCATGCGGAGTTTCGTTCGGACGATCTGGCCGGCGACGAATGGATCCGTTCCGAGCGCGTGATGTTGCTTAAACGGCAAGGCGTTGCCTTGGAAGGGGTTCAGTACCATGACAAATCATGCTCATTCATCTAGGAATTGGGTCTCCCAACGGTCCTTGATTTTTGCTCTGGGGGGCATCTTTTTCTCCTTGGGTGCATCTGTCCAGGCGGCCACCGGAGACGGCTCTCTGACGGATTCCAACCTCACGTACGTCGGGCGATGGGACAAGAGCGACAGCACCACGTACAGGAGCTATTGGGGGGGGCCTATGTGAGCACGAAGTTCACTGGGACCACGGTCAAGGTCAAGCTCACCGCCCCAGTCAATTTCAAGTTCATCATCGATGGAACGCTCGCCACATACTCGCCCTCGGGCTCGGACGGAACAATCAATCTGACATCCACGCCGCTGGCCAACGGCACCCACACGCTGAAGGTCATCGCCCCCATCGACGAAGGCCAATTGCCGTTCAAGGGCCTGGTTCTGGATGCGGGCGCATCGACGGTGGCGCCTGGCACCCGACCGTTGGTGGAGTTCGTTGGCGACTCCATCACTGCGGGGTATGCGACCAGCGAAGGGCCGGTGACGGACTATGCCTGGCTGACGGGCGAGGCATTGGGCGCCGACCATACGCAGATCGCTCATTCAGGCGCCGGCTTGGCTGATGGATACCATTATTCGGGCAGTCATGCTCTTGGGATGGAGGTGGCCTACTTCAAGCTCAAGTCCATCGATGCATGCCCGGATGCTCCGGCCTGCGCGACCGATCCGGCGTGGAACTTTGCGAATTACACAGCGAAGGTGGTCGTCATCAACCTCGGGACGAATGACAGCAATTTTGGTGTTGGTTCGGCCGATTTCCAAAGTCGATATACCGCCTTCCTCCAGAACATCCGGGGCAAATATCCCAATGCCGACATCTTTGCGATGCGGACGCTTTACGCCTACTACGCGACGGAGACGGAAGCTGCGGTGAATGCCCGGTTGAGTGCCGGAGACACCAAAGTGCACTACATCAACACCGACGGTTGGGTGATCCCGTCCCCTTCAACGGACTTCGCCGATTACTCTCATCCGAGCGACGCGGGTCACGTGAAGATCATGAATCGTCTCGTCCCGATCCTGCAGCCGTACCTCGGTGGCGGAGTCAACCTGTTGAGCAATCCCGGCTTCGAGAATGGGATGAGCGGCTGGGGAGTTTGGCCAGCGGGGCATGCATATACCGAAGCGTGGGGCGCGAACGCGCACTCTGGCATTTCCCATTTGACGCACTGGGGCGCGAACCCTTACTACGTTACGACCTACCAAGGCCTGACCGGCCTGAGCAATGGGCTGTACACGGTCAAGGCGTGGGTGGCAGGCGCTGGGGGCCAGAGACAGATGTACGTCAAGAACTTCGGCGCAGGCCAGCAGACCGTCGACCTTCCGAATTCCCCAAACGCATACACGCAGGTCGTCATCAGCAACATCAACGTCACCAACGGCATGGCCGAGATCGGGTTCTTCTCGAACGATCCTTCGGGCAACAACAGCTTGCTCTATGTCGATGACGTGACGTTCTACAAGCAATAGGCTGATCAGGGGAGCTGTTGCGGGCGCTGTGCTCTTGGGCAGCACAGCCGCCCCCGGGAAGATCTCGACGGCAGCCTGGCGCAGCGTCATGCTCGGCGTCGAACGCCATCACTGCTCGCTATGAACCTGCCGCCGACCCGCCACGAGAACAAAGCAGAGGAACACTGCATTCGCTTCGGTCGGTTCGAGGTCGACCTCGAGGAAGTGCTGGCCGACGGATCCCGGTCGCGATTGAACCGCAGCCCCGCAGGCTGCTGCAGTACCTGTACCTGATCCGCCACCGGAACCGGGTGGTGTCCAAGCAAGAACTGTCCGAGGAAGTGTTTGGCCGGTCGCAGCCTGGTTGCATGAAGAGGCCGGCCGATATGCCTAAGCCGCTCGCCTGCTCGCGCAGATCGGGGATACATCGGCCAACTGAGCCCACGGAAATCAGATGAGCACACCGAAGAAAGATTGCACGCGTTTCGCCGAAGGTGACGCGGCGTGACGTCGGGTACGGTCTTGCCGGCCGTGACGGCCGACGCACTGGTGGGCGCGGCCGCCAGCGTGCGCAGCGTCTGGGTCAGCTCGCTGGCGCCGCGCCGCGTGCGCCGGGCCGTGAAGGAGAGCGGGCAAAAGTGTGGGAGGCCTGAGCTCACGCTGCCGTAGAGGAAAACAATTTCGTCACTTTTGTGCCGATAAAAGTGTCAATCGGTGGCGAGCAATGCACCCAATCGCCCGCAAACCCGCATGCAGCAAGGCTTTTCGGCTCGAGCACAATGAATCTGTCACTGAGCGCGGGCGAAGCCTCGCCGGCAAATGAAAGTGTCACCCCGCGAGGTCCGCCCAAGATCGGGCCGGCTTCGTGGCCGCGTCTCAGCCGTAGAACATGCGCCTGATGGCGTCGCTTGCCCGCTTGCCCCGCTTGGGCAGCGGGCGCCGATGCAAGAAGCTGGTCGACGAATGCGCGTAGGAGCGGCGGCACTGTGCGCAGCGAAAAGGCGCGTCGAGCAAGCGTGCATCGATGCGGTACTTACTGGTGGCGCCACAGCCGCGGCGCGCCGTGTCGAGGCCGTAGCCGTGCAGCGGGCACTGCGGCTCGTAGCCGAACTGATGCACCACACTGTGATAGCCGCGCGACATGCAGCGAGGGCAGAACCGCAGGTGAGGGCACCACTGGCGCGTTGAACCCGGACGCGGCATGGCACCACGTACGGCCCTCAGCGGTACGCCAAGGGTGCGAGCGACGTATCGGACGTCGAGCTCGGCCGGCGTGGCGGAGATACCCTCGTACGGATCGACCGGCCTCTTGGCAATGTGTCCCACGACCACGTGGCCGGCCAATCGATTCATCCCCTCAATATAAAGAATTCAACTCTGGTTTCAGGCCAATGGAATGTGACTGGTCCTGCTTGCGGCGCGAACGTGATGCCGTGGTCTTCGACGTCAGCGTCGTGCCTGGTGCAAAGCGGACCGAACTCGTCGGGCTGCATGATGGCGCCTTGCGTGTTCGCCTCGCAGCGCCACCCGTCGATGGCAAGGCCAACGACGCGTTGATCGTCTGGCTGGCGAATGAGCTGGGTGTTACGCGCCGCTGTGTCAAGCTGCTGCGGGGCGCGTCGTCGAGACGAAAGCAAGTGCGCGTTGAAGTCTCGATGCTTATCGCTCGGGCGTGGCTCACGCGTAGCCTACCGCCATCCGACAGTTGACGCTGTGACCTTGTGAAAGCGTAGGCAAGCGAAGCGTGCCTACACGGTTTTCGGTCAAGTCAGATCGAGGGCAGTCCGCCTTGGCCCATTTGAAAGGCCCGGGATGCACGGACGTTCGCTTTACCGCCCTACAAACAAATCGTCTCAGGCGATCAGGGTCGTGGCGTCGAACGTGTGGTTCTGTCCCCCGCGGCACGCGATCTTGAGTGCACCGATCTTGTTGCCCAACGCGATGCAGCGCTCCAGCGGCCAGCCGCGCTCTAGCCCGAACAGCAGCGCACCGCGAAACGCATCGCCGCATCCCGTCGGATCCACCACATCGGTCGCGGCCACACCCGGCACGTGCGTGCGAACGCCTTGCTGCCACAGGTCGCAACCTTGGGCGCCCAAGGTCACGATCACGCCCTTCAGATGCGAGCTTGACAGCGACTCGAGTGTTTCACCCGTCCGCTCGCACAGCATGCGCCCCTCATAGTCGTTCACGGCCACCCAGGTGGCCTGCGAGACGAAGCGCTTGAGATCATCGCCGTCGAACATCGGAAGGCCCTGGCCCGGATCGAAAACGAAGGGCACATTCGCCGCTGCAAGCTGCTCGGCGTGCTGGAGCATCGCGTCGCGGCCGTCGGGTGCCACGATCGCAACTCGGATGTCATCGCGCGAGGGCACCGGAGTCATGTGCGCCGACTGCATTGCGCCAGGATGAAAGGCGGTGATCTGATTGTTGTCGGTGTCGGTAATGATGATCGCCTGCGCGGTGTAGCTGTCGTCGATGACGCGCACGTGCTCAGTCGACGCACCCCAGGACTTGAGTCGCTGCAGATACTCCTGCCCGTCCGACCCGATGGCAGCAAGCACCAACGGTTCCCCACCCAGCTGGCTCAAGGTGTAGGCAATGTTTCCTGCGCAACCACCGAACTCTCGGCGCAAGGTCGGCACAAGGAAGGACACGTTCAGGATGTGCACCTGGTCGGGCAGGATCTGCTGCGCAAATCGACCTGGAAAAGTGGTGATGGTGTCGAACGCGAGGGATCCGCAGATCAATGCCGGCATGGGGCACTCCGATTGAGATGAGAAGTTGAAGAAGAGGCCGCCGCGACGCCAGACTCACGGGTAGAAAATTTCGACGGTGTAGCTCGATATGCGCGGATTGCCGGCCGTCAACAGAACTTCCAGCGGGGCTTCCGCGCCCGGCGCAATCACGCTGACAGGCGCGCGGAAATCTGCAGGATGCAGCGCACGTCGGGCGACGAGTTGACCGGCGGTGTCGGTGAGCGTCAGGTCGATGGAGGGCATGCTCACAGGCAGCGGCCCACGATTGCGTAATGTGACTGAGAGCTTGAACGAGTCGGTGCCGACGGCCGCAGGCGTGAATGAGCTACTTTCGACCGTCACGTCATCGATGCGGCGCGGCGCCTCTATGCTGCAGTCCGCCAACACACACCACGCAGCGAGCGTTGGTCGAAACTGTGGCCACTGCGCGGAAATCTGGTCGCGGAAATGGTGGCTCCATTGCAGCACAAAGGCCGCGAAAAGGACGACCCCGGCAAGCGACAACAGGATGCGGGCGAGCGGCGAGCGCCAAAGCGCTTCGCGCTCGGCGTGTCGCACAAACGCAGGGAGCGTCTTGCGTGCGTGCCTGGAATTTTCGAGATGGTCGTTTGGCACCGGTTGCCGGTGCCCGCCTTCGTCTTCACTCAGCAGTGCAGTGTTGAACTCTGCGTCCGCGAAGTCGACGCGAAAGCGCTCGTCGACTGCCTCCGCCGGCGTCTGAGCCACATCTTCCTGCTCGGGCCGAAAGAAGCGCGACGCGATTCGGTCTTCTTCGTCGAGATCGGCGGCGGTATTCGCGAGGTCGCTATCGCGTTTGGGCGCCTTGTCGACATCGCCCGGCTTCCATGGCGGTGGCTGGTCGTGGTCGAGATCGAAGAGGCCTTCGAGCGCGTTGAACACCTCGTCGCAACGACCGCAGCGCACCCAGCCTTCGGAGACCTTGAGCTGGTCTTGCACCACACGAAAGATCGTGCCGCACGCGACGCAGCGCGTGGCCATGTTCGAGCTCATGGAGCCTTCTGCGCGGTCATGAGAATCCAGCCGTCTTCTGTGTCGCTAACCTCGAGCCGGCACCAAGGCGCATAGGCTTCCATAAGCTCATCGGCCTGACGCTCGAGAATGCCGGCGAGCACGAGATCGCCGCCATCAGCGAGGTGGCCGCAGAGCAAAGGCGCGAGCAATTTCAAAGGTGTGGCGAGGATGTTCGCGAGCACGAGGGGATAGTTGCCCACGGCCGCGTCAGGCAAGCCGGCGCTCAGTTGAACCCCATTGGCCTTCGCATTGGCGAGCGTCGATTCGACCGCCGCTGGATCGATGTCCACCGCATCGATCTCGCGCGCCCCATGCAAGGCCGCGCCGATCGCGAGGATGCCTGATCCGCACCCATAGTCGAGCACGCGTGTCCACCGAGCTGAACGCACTGCCGACTGCCACGCAATCCAGCGCAGGCACATGCGTGTGGTCGGATGCGTGCCGGTGCCGAATGCGAGCCCGGGATCGAGACGAATCACCTTCTGCGCCGCCACGGGGGGGGCGTGCCAGCTTGGCACGATCCAGAAAGTCGGCGTGATCTCGACCGGTGCAAACTGCGATTGGGTGAGTCGCACCCAGTCCTGGTCCTCGACCTTGCTGAGTGACTGCACGTGCACGTCACTTGCCCAGTCCTGTGCCAACAACAAGGTTGCGGCCTCGGTCGCTTCTACTTCCGTCTGGAAGAGCGCACGCAGCACCGACCGTTGCCAACCGCCGCGCGGCGCAGGCATGCCGGGCTCGCCGAACAGCGCGCGCTCGGCCCCCGTGTCGGCGTCGGCGTCTTCCACTGACACCGACAGTGCATTCAACTCGAAACTCAAGGCGTCCGACACCGTCTCGACGGTGTCTTCCGGTGCCATCAGGAGCAACTCGACCATGCGCGAACGCCTACCGTTTGTGCGTGCCCATCCAGCCTTCGAGATAGTGAATGCTGGTGCCGCCCTCGGCGAATTTCGGATCGACCATCAACTCGCGGTGTAGCGGGATGTTGGTCAGGATGCCTTCGACCACCGTCTCCGACAAGGCAATGCGCATGCGGGCCAGAGCCTGCTCGCGTGTGTCGCCGTGGACGATGATCTTGCCGATCATCGAATCGTAGTTGGGCGGCACGAAGTAGTTCGTGTAGGCATGCGAATCGACGCGAACGCCCGGGCCGCCCGGTGGATGCCACATCGTGATGCGTCCCGGTGAGGGGGTGAACTTGTACGGGTCTTCGGCGTTGATGCGGCACTCAATGGCGTGGCCGCGCATCTGGATCTGCCGTTGCGCAAATGGCAACTTCTCGCCTGAGGCAACGCGGATCTGCATCTGCACGATGTCGATGCCTGTCACCAGTTCCGTTACCGGATGTTCCACCTGCACGCGGGTGTTCATCTCGATGAAGTAGAACTCGCCGTTTTCGTAGAGAAACTCGAAGGTTCCGGCGCCGCGGTAGCCGATGCGCTTGCACGCTGCCGAGCATCGTTCACCGATCTTCTCGATCACGCGGCGCGGAATGCCCGGTGCCGGCGCCTCTTCGATGATCTTCTGGTGGCGTCGTTGCATGGAGCAGTCGCGCTCCCCCAGCCACACTGCGTTCTTGTGCGTGTCGGCCAGCACCTGAATCTCGATGTGGCGCGGGTTCTCGAGGAACTTCTCCATATAGACGGCAGCGTTCCCGAAGGCGGCCCCCGCCTCTGCCCGTGTCGTCTGCACCGCGTGAATGAGCGCCGCTTCGGTGTGTACGACGCGCATGCCGCGCCCGCCGCCACCGCCCGCAGCCTTGATGATCACGGGGTAGCCCACGGCCCGCGCGATTTTGATGATCTCTTTCGGATCGTCAGGCAGGGCGCCTTCGGACCCTGGCACACAGGGTACGCCCGACTTGATCATGGCCTGCTTGGCCGCGACCTTGTCGCCCATGGCGCGGATGGCGTCGGGTGTCGGGCCGATGAAGGTGAAGCCGCTGCGCTCGACACGCTCAGCAAAATCTGCGTTCTCGGAAAGGAACCCGTAGCCCGGGTGGATGGCTTCCGCGTCGGTCACCTCGGCCGTCGCAATGATCGCGGGCATGTTGAGGTAGCTTTGCGCCGAGGGCGCCGGCCCGATGCACACCGCCTCGTCGGCGAGCTTCACGTACTTGGCGTCGCGATCTGCTTCTGAATAGACGACAACCGACTTCACGCCCAGTTCACGACAAGCCCGCTGGATGCGAAGTGCGATTTCGCCTCGATTCGCTATGAGTATTTTTTTGAACATAGTGCCTCGGCTCAATCGCTCTTGCGGACTGTGCCTGCAGCGCAACGTGGCTGCGCCGAAACGCCGTTGGCGTTGTGGCCTCGATTGGCAATCAGAATCTTCTTGAACATCGAGTCAATCTCACTCGATCATGAAGAGTGGCTGGCCAAATTCGACTGCCTGCCCGTTCTCGCACAGGATGCGAGTGACCTTGCCCGACTTGTCGGCCTCGATCTCGTTCATGATCTTCATCGCTTCGATGATGCAGATCGGCTCGCCTTCCTTGATCTCGTCGCCGACTTCGACAAACGCCTTGGCTCCAGGGCTGGACGCACGATAGAAAGTGCCGACCATCGGAGACTTCACGACATGGCCGGCCGGTTCTGTGGGCTCGGTCGGTGCTGCGGCAATGGCAGATTGGGCGGACGTCTGGACGGGCGCCGACTGAGCGGCCAGTTGGACGGCGGGCATGTGCATGGGCTGCGCGACTGCGGCAGGGTCGGCCTTGACGATGCGCACCTTGCCGTCGGCTTCTGTAATTTCCAGCTCGGAAATGTTCGACTCCGACACGAGGTCAATCAATGTCTTCAGCTTGCGAAGGTCCATGGGGGGCTCCAACTCATTGGTTTTGCGCGAGACGGTCTTCGCCGTTCGCAAGGGTCCGGGCTCGTGCGGGCCTCAGAGGCTGAGAGTTTTTCGAGCGTGCCCGAGCAGCACGTCAAAAGGCGCCTGATCTAGGCGCAAAGCGCAGCCATAGCCCGGGCTATGGCGAGCAT
>JAJKJU010000366.1 GCA_021153565.1 Rhizobacter sp. | reverse complement strand
TTTTTTGCCGCAACGTGCTGATCTACTTCGACCGCGCCACGCAGGACCGCGCCCTGGCGGTGTTGGGCCGGCTGCTCAAGCCGCGCGGATGGTTGTTCGTCGGCCCTTCGGAGACAGCCCTGCTGTCGGACCACGGTTTCGTCTCTGCGAAGCTTCCGCTCGCGTTCGCGTTCCGCAAGGGGCCGGTGCCCGGCAGCGTTATGAAGTTTTGCGCAACCCCTGCGCCATCCAGGCACGTACATGCGCCGGCGCTGGCGGCCGCGGCCTTGCAGCCCGCTCGGCCCCGAGCGGTGCCGCCTGCTACCGCGCCGCGGGCGGCTGCACGGGCCGATGCGGCGAAGGACATAGCCCGCGCACGACGCCTTGCCGACCAGGGTCACCTCGCCGAGGCCGCGGCGCACTGTGAAGCGCATCTGCGCGAGCACGGTCCCACGGCCGAGGCGTTCAACCTGCTCGGCCTGGTGCGGGATGCGAGCGGCAAAACGGACGATGCCGCCGACCAGTACCGCAAGGCGCTCTACCTGGAACCGAATCACCACGAATCGCTGACCCACCTCGCGCTGTTGCTGCAAAAGCAGGGCGACACGGCCGGCGCGCAGCGCTTGCAGCGGCGCGCCCGCCGGCTGCAGCCAGGCGGAGAGGCCTGACATGCACACCGCGTCGATCATCGCTGCCGGCCCAGCACGTGCGGCCATCGACGATTGCTGGAACCGCATCGACGTGCGCGGCGATGGCTCCTGCCCTGAACTGAAGCAGCACGTGCACTGCAGCCACTGCCCGACCCATGCCGCCGCCGCGTTGGCCTTGTTGGACCGCGAGGCTCCGCCCGACTACCTCGCCGATTGCACCCGCCACATGGCACAGGCGCCCGAGGACCGGCAGGCCGATGCGGGCTCGGTGGTCATCTTTCGCATCCGCACCGAATGGCTTGCTTTGCCGACGCCGGTGTTCCAGGAGGTCGCCGCCTTGCCTGCGATTCATTCGCTGCCGAACCGCCGCGACGGCGTCGTGCAGGGTGTTGCCAATGTGCGCGGCGAACTGCTGGTCTGCGTGTCGCTCGGCAGCGTGCTTGGCCTGGTTGGCATGGCTCAGGTGGCTGAGACCGGGCACGCACTGCAACACCTCGCATTGCGGCGCCTGGTGGTGATCGGCCTCGACGGCCAGCGTCTGGGCTTCGCGGTCGACGAGATGCGCGGCATCGCCCGCTTCGATCCGACCGCGTTGAAGGCGGTGCCCGCCACCGTCGCTCGCGCCACGGCAACCTACTCCAAGGCCATCCTGGCCTGGAAAGAACACATGGTCGGCGTGCTCGACGAACAACTGCTGTTCTACACACTTGAGCGGAGTCTGGCTTGAGCAGCGAAGATCTCAGCGAACTGTCGATGCTGGAGCTGTTCCGCATCGAAGCGGAAAACCATACGCCCTTGCTGACGGCGGGGCTGCTTGCCCTGGAGCGGGATCCCGATGCGGCCGACCAGCTCGAGGCCTGCATGCGTGCCGCTCATTCGCTCAAAGGTGCTGCCAGCATCGTCGGCCTCGGCGCGGCGGTGCGCGTGGCCCATGCGATGGAAGACTGCTTCGTCGCCGCCCAAGAAGGTCGGCTGCGATTGCGCCAGGGCCACATCGACCTGCTGCTCGGCGGTGTGGATCTGCTCGCGCGCCTCGCCCGAACCTCCGGGACGGACCACGCCGGCGAGCCTCAAGTGAAGGCCCTCGTCGAGGCGCTGACACACGCAATGCAGGCCGATGGCGAAGACGGCCCGGCGCCGGACGAGGCTGCGTCGGCGCCGGTAACGGACTTCTGTCCGACGACCCAAGCGGTCATGGCCGCGCGCGACACCTCGGACCGCGTCGTGCGCGTGACCGCCGACAGCCTGAACCGGCTGCTCGGCCTGGCCGGTGAATCCCTGGTGGCCGCTCGCTGGCTCAAGCCCTTTGCCAGCTCGCTGCTGCGGCTCAAGCGGCTGCAGCACGAGGCCGTGCAAAGGCTGGCTGCCATGCGCGACGATGGGCCGGCAGCGACCGGGGAAGAGCGGTCGCGGGCCGCACTGCACGAGATCAGGCGCCGCGTGCTCGAGTGCGAGCAGCTGTTGGCGCAGGGGCTGGCCGACCTGGAGCCCTTCGAGCGGCGCTCGGCCGACCTGTCGCGCCGGCTGTACGACGAAGCGGTGGCCTGTCGCATGCGGCCGTTCGCCGACGGTGTCCAGGCCACGCCGCGCATGCTGCGCGACCTCGGCCGCTCGCTCGGCAAGCAGGTCCGGCTCGACATCGTCGGTGCCGCCACGCCAGTGGACCGCGACATGCTCGAGAGGCTGGACGCACCGCTGGGTCACCTGCTGCGCAATGCGCTCGACCATGGCATCGAATCGCCCGAGCAGCGTCGCGCCGTGGGCAAGCCCGCGGAAGGCGTCGTGCGGCTCGAAGCGCGCCACAGCGCCGGGGCCCTGCAGATCATCGTGTCCGACGACGGTCGCGGCATTGCACTCGATGCGCTGCGGCGCGCCGTGGTCGAGCGCCATCACGCGAAGGCCGATCTCGCTGCCGAGCTGTCGGAGTCCGAGCTGCTGGAGTTCCTGTTCCTGCCCGGTTTTACGCTCAGCCAGCGCGTGACCGAAGTATCCGGGCGCGGCGTCGGACTCGACGTCGTGCAGGACATGGTGAAACAGGTGCGTGGCAGCGTTCGCATGTCGACGCAGGCCGGCCTCGGAACACGCTTTCAACTGCAAGTTCCGCTCACGCTGTCGGTTGTGCGCACCCTGCTCGTGCAGATCGGCGGTGAGCCGTACGCCTTTCCGCTGGCGCGCATCTTTCGCGCCCTGAAGCTCGCTCCGCAGCAGGTCGAGCTGCTCGAGGGACGGCAGCACGTCGAAGTCGACGGGCGACGCGTCGGCCTCGTCACTGCGCACCAGATCCTGCAGGCGAGCGCGCCGAAGGCGGGGGGTGGCGACTTGTCAGTCCTCGTCGTCGGCGACGAGGAGGACATCTACGGCCTGGTGGTGGACCGCTTCATCGGCGAATGCGAGCTCGTGGTGCAGCCGCTTGACCCGCGCCTCGGCAAGGTCAAGGACGTCAGCGCCGGTGCGCTGATGGAGGACGGATCGCCGGTGCTCATCATCGACATCGATGACATGATGCGTTCGGTTCAGAAGCTCATCGCGTCGGGCCACCTGAGCCAGGTGTCGCCGGGCACCAACGCGACCGACGCCAAGAAGCGAAAGCGCGTGCTCGTGGTCGACGACTCGCTGACGGTGCGTGAGCTCGAACGCAAGCTCTTTGCGCAGCACGGCTACGACGTCGAGGTCGCCGTCGACGGCATGGACGGCTGGAACGCCGTGCGCACCGGCAAATTCGACCTGCTGGTGACCGACATCGACATGCCACGCATGGACGGCATCGAGCTGGTGACGCTGGTCAAGAAGGATCCGAACCTGAAGTCGCTGCCGGTGATGATCATGTCGTACAAGGACCGCGCCGAAGATCGCCGGCGCGGGCTCGAGGCCGGGGCCGACCACTACCTGACCAAGGGCAGCTTTCACGACGAGACGCTGTTGCAGGCGGCCGTCGACCTGATCGGCGAGGCGGTCGCATGAGACCGCCGGGCCGCCGCCCCAAGGGCGATACCGCAGTGCGCAGCACGGAGGTTCGCCTGATGAGACGCTGGGCCGTTCCCAAGGTGAATACCGCAGTGCGCAACACGGAGGTCGCCTGATGAAGATCGCCATCGTCAACGACCTGCCCATGGCGGTGGAGGCCCTGCGCCGCGTGCTGGCGCAGCGGCCGGAACACTGCGTCATCTGGGTGGCCGAGAACGGCGCACAGGCCGTGCAGCGCTGCGCCGAACTGCGGCCTGACCTCGTGCTGATGGACCTGCTGATGCCGGTGATGGACGGCGTCGAAGCCACACGCCGAATCATGGCCGAGACGCCGTGCGCCATCCTGCTGGTCACCGCCAACATGGGTATCAACACCGCCCGCATCTTCGACGCGATGGGTCACGGTGCACTCGATGTCGTCGATACGCCGACGCTGGTCGGCGCCGACCCCCGCGCGGGCGCTGCGCCTCTGCTGGCAAAGATCGAAATCATCGGCAAGCTGATCGGCGACAGCGCGCCGGCCCGCGCCGACGTCGTTCAGTCTGCTGCGGCGTCGCGCGGGACTTTTGCACAGCAGTTGGTCGCAATCGGTGCATCGGCCGGCGGGCCGGCGGCGCTGGCCACGTTGCTGCGCGGTCTACCGGCGGACTTTCCGGCCGCCGTGGTCATCGTCCAACATGTGGACGAGCAATTCGCCGCCGGCATGGCGCAGTGGCTGGCACAGCATTCGGTGCTGCCGGTGCAGGTGGCCCGGGAAGGCGATCGGCCGACCCGCGGCACGGTCCTGCTCGCCGCCACCAACGACCATCTGCGGCTTGTGACGAGTGAGCGGCTTGCGTACACGCCCATCCCACAGGAGTACGCCTACCGTCCGTCGGTCGACGTGTTTTTCCACAGTGCGTGTGCCCTGTGGCCGGGCGACATCGTCGGAGTGCTGCTGACCGGCATGGGGCGCGACGGTGCGCTCGGTTTGAAGGCATTGCGCGACCAGGGACACCACACCATCGCGCAGGATCAGGCCAGTTGTGCCGTTTATGGCATGCCCAGGGCCGCCGTCGCGCTAGGCGCCGCGGTGGACGTCTTGCCCATCGACGCAATCGCGCCGCGATTGCGCGCTGCGCTTTCCATCCAACCAAAACCAGGGGGTCATGATGATCGACCTTGAAACGAAAGAGCTCGGTGTGGCGACGCAGTCCGCAGCGATGCACTCTCCCGTCATGGTGCTGTTGGTCGACGACCAGGCCATGGTTGGTGAGGCCGTGCGCCGCGCGCTACTGAATCAGCCGGGCATCGATTTCCACTATTGCTCCGATCCGGCAAAGGCGATCACGGTGGCCGAGCAGATCCGGCCGACGGTAATCCTGCAGGACCTGGTCATGCCCGGCATCGACGGCTTGGCGCTGGTTCGCCGATACCGCGCAAACTCGGCCACCAGCGAGATCCCGATCGTGGTGCTGTCGACCAAGGAAGACCCGGCAGTGAAGGGCGATGCGTTCGCAGCTGGCGCCAACGACTATCTCGTCAAGCTGCCGAGCCAGATCGAGCTGGTCGCGCGCGTCCGCTACCACTCGAAGTCGTACACGAACCAGCTGCAGCGCGACGAAGCCTACCGGGCTCTGCGCGAGAGCCAGCAACAATTGACGGAGAAGAACATCGAGCTGGAGCGGTTGACACAGCTGGACGGACTCACCGAGATCTGCAACCGGCGCCATTTCAACGAGCACATCCAGTTGGAATGGAGCCGGTCGCTGCGCGACCAAAGCCCGCTTTCCGTGTTGATGATCGATATCGACGACTTCAAGCAGTACAACGACACCTATGGCCACCTGGGCGGAGACGAGGCCTTGAAGCAGGTGGCAAGCACCTTGCAGCTGAATGCGAACCGGTCGACCGATCTCGTCGCCCGCTATGGTGGCGAGGAATTTGCACTGATCATGACGACCACGCCGTTGTCCGGAGCGAGCTTCATGGCCGAAAAGCTTCGGGTGGCAGTGAGGGACCTTCAGCTTACGCATGGCGATTCAACGGTGGCCTGGCACCTCACCGTGAGCATCGGCGGCGCCTCGACGATCCCGCAACGCGGCGGCTCGTCCCTTCAGCTCATCGAAGCCGCGGACAACGCACTCTACGAGGCCAAGCGATCCGGGAAGAACCGCGAGGTGATGCATGAGTACCGTCGTTGACGGATCCGCACCATTCGCCCTGACAACACGGCGCTGCTGTCCAAGGTGTACGCACAGAAGCTGGCCGCTGGCGACCAGGAGGCCATTGCCATCCTGCGGGGGATTTCGCCGGTGGCTTGGCAGCATGTGAACCTTTTTGAGGCGATCTGGACGGCTGGCTTGATCAGGCAATGCGCGTTATAGCGGCGCCATCGCAATGCATTCCTCACGCGGCACAATTGAACCCACGCGCAGCAGCCGCGCGTACGCCTCCTCGGGGACCGGCTTGGAGAATAGATAACCCTGCTGCATCTTGCAGCCGCGACTCAGCAGGAACGCCGACTGTTCCGATGTCTCGACCCCTTCGGCCACCACCTGCAAACCCAGTTCCCGCCCGAGCGCGATGATCGCCGAGGCCAGTGCGCCGGCCCGGCCGCCGCGCGCGGCGTCAGTCACGAAAGTGCGGTCGATCTTCAGCTCGTCGATCGGAAAGCGTTTCAGGTAGCCGAGCGACGAATAGCCCGTGCCGAAGTCGTCCAGTGACAAACCAAAGCCCTTGGCGCGCAACGCCTCCAGCAGCGCGACGCCGGACTCGACGTCACGCATCAGCATCGTCTCGGTCATTTCCAGCATCAAGCTTTCCGGCGCCAGGCCGAAGCGCTGCGTCAAAGTGCTGAGCTTTGCCGCCAGGCTCATGTCCGCGAGGCTCGAAGCCGCCAGATTGACCGACAGCGGCACGCTCGGCAGGCCAGCGTCCGCCCACTCGCGCAGACAGCGGCACGCGGACTCGAGCACCCAGTCGGTCAGCGGCTGGATAAGGCCTGTTTCTTCGGCCAGCGCGATGAACTCGCCGGGCGGCACCAGGCCACGTTCGGCGTGCTGCCAGCGAACCAGCGCTTCGGCGCCGACGATGGCACCACTCCTCGCATTGACCTTGGGTTGGAAGTGCAGTCGCAGCTCGTTGTGCGCAATGCCCCGGCGCAGATCTGCTTCACGCAGCAGCCGGCTCGCGGCATGTGCGTTCATCTGCTCGTCGAAGAATCGATGCTGCGCGCGGCCGGCGCCTTTGGCGGCATGGACAGCCTGTTCGGCGCAGCGCGTCAGTCCGGGCAGGTCCTTGGCGTCGTTGGGGAAGAAGGCGATGCCGATGCTCGCAGTCAACACGAGCGATTGCGACTCCACGATGATCGGCTGGCCAATGGCCTTGAGCAGTCGCTGGGCCACGATCGCGGCCTGCTCTTTTCCGACAAGGTCGCTGATCAGCACCGTGAAGGCATTTCCCCCGACGCGCGCCAGCACCGCGCGGTCGGCGGGCGCCCGGCCAAGCGATGCCAGGTCGCTGCCGCGAATCCAATGGCAAAGCCGCTCTGCGAGGGTCTTCAGCACCGCATCGCCCTGGCTGCGGCCGAAGGCGTCGTTGACACCCATGAAGCGGTCGATGTCCACATGCAGCACGGCACACCCGGTGCCGTTGCGGGTCGCCCGCTCAAGCGATGGACCTGCCAGCTCCGCAAAGAATTGCCGGTTCGGCAGCCCGGTGGCGCCGTCGTAGTGGGCCAGCTCAGTGATGCGCTCACGCGCCTGAACGCGCTCGGTGATGTCCTGCGTGATGCCCTCGATGGTCGTCGGCCCGCCATGGTCGTTCTGGATGCGCGCGGCCTGTTCGAACACCGTGCGAACGGCGCCGTCCGAGCGTCCGATCCGGAATTCCATCCCGTACGGCGTACCTTGCTCAGCCAGTTGAGAGCGAGCAGCCCCCACGCGGTCGCGGTCGTGCATCACCACCCGCTGCAGGAAGGCATCCGCGGTGCCGCATCGGCTCGCATCGACCGATGCGTCGAACATGCGCAAGAGCTCGGTCGAGCACTCCATCCGGCCGTCCGGGAACATCGCCCAATTGCCCATGCCGGCAAGGCTTTGCGCACGCGCAAGGCATTCGCGGCTGCGCCTCGTCGCTTCGGCGGCAAGGCTGGCGCGCAGCGCGTAGCGCACGCGATGCGACAGCAAGGTCCAGTTGATCGGCTTGGTGATGAAGTCGGTGGCGTCGTGGCTGTAGGCGAGTTCGATCGCCTCGGTGTCGTTGAGGCCGGTGAGAATCAGGATCGGGACTTGCGCACCGTGCGCCATCGCCCGGATGCGCCGGGCGTACCCATCGAGGCCCGGCATCGTCAGGTCCAGGAGCACGAGGTCATACGGGCGCTCCGCGAATTGCGCCAGGGCGTCTTCGCCGCTGACGGCATCGCTGACGTTGAATCCCGCATGCCGCAGCGTCTTGGCGGCCATGCCGCGCAGCAGCATGTCATCGTCGACGATCAGCAAGTGCGATGGTTCGCGTTCGTCCTTCATGATGAGACTCCTTCTTGTGCTTTGAGATCAAGGTGTGACGTGATGGCTTCAAGAGCCCGTCGATGTTCGGAACGTAGTCGCGCGATGCCGTCAGCGGCCAGCTGCTGGCCGCTGCGCATGCTGGTTTCCACGTCCTCGGCGAGGTCGGCCAATGCCATCGCGCCGATCTGTGCACTCGAGGACTTGAGCGTGTGCACGCAGCGCAACGCGGTCTTCTCATCGCCTGCCGTGGCCGCACGCTGGCAGTCATCGATCGCATCGGCGCTGCCTTGCAGGTACTGCTCCAGCACGAAGATGGCAAATTCAGGTTCGGAGCCGTCGGCCACCATGGGCAAGGACGCCAGGACCGAGGCATCGAATACCGGCGACTGCGCTCTCGTCGTGTTGGGTGCCTCATGGGACTCGCGTGACGTTTGTGCCTCGCGGTCGGGCGAGGGCGAGGGTGCCGGCCTCGCGGCGCCCAGATGGCGCGCGAGCATCTGCGCCAGGCTGGCACCGCTGATGGGCTTGGCGAGATAGTCCGACATGCCGACCGCGAGGCAAGCCTCCCGGTCACCGGCGAGCGCATTGGCGGTCAACGCGATGATGGGCAGCGCCGACACCCGCCCCTGTGTCCGCTCACGGGCGCGGATGATGCTCGTGGCCTCGAAACCGTCCATCACCGGCATCTGGCAATCCATCAGCACGAGGTCGAAGGTTTGTTTGCCCACGAGGTCGACCGCCTCTTCACCGTGGATCGCCAGGCTCACCGACACGCCGAGTTTCTTGAGCATGGCCAGGGCCACGCTCTGGTTGGTCGGGTTGTCTTCGACCAGCAGCACATGACCGCGTGCCGGCGACTCGGGCGCGTCGTCCACCAGCCCGTGCACGCTCGCCTCGAAAGGGCTTGCTGCCATGACCCCGGTGATGGCCCGGAACAGATCGGCGCGGCGAACGGGCTTGTTGAGGTGGCGCTGGATTCCGAACGCCACTCGCGCGTTCTGACCGACATTGGCGTAGGTGGAGCTCAACATCATCAGCTTCATGTCCGACGCCATCGGCAGGGCCTGAATCGTCCGCGCGAGCTGCAGGCCGTCCATCGCGGGCATGTGCATGTCGAGCACGCCCAGTTCGAAGGCCTGCCCCGCTTGCGAAGCCTCGCAGATCAGGCGCAGGGCTTCATCGCCTCCCGCGGCACAAGTGACATGCATGCCCCAGCCTTGCAGTTGCGGCTGCAGGATGTCGCGGTTGGTCTGGTTGTCGTCAACGACCAGCACGCGCACGCCGTCGAGCATGCTGCTGGCCAGAGGCGGCGGTGTCGCTGCATGCGCTCTCTGGAGGTGCAGCTCGGCGTAGAACCTTGCCCCTTGCCCGGGCGAGCTTTCGACACGAATGCGGCTGTCCATCAGACCCAGCAAGCGCCGGCAGATGGCCAGGCCAAGGCCGCTTCCGCCGTGCTGGCGCGTCGTGCTGCCGTCGGCCTGGGCGAAGTGCTCGAAGATCTTCGCTTGCGCCTGCAGTGCGATGCCCACGCCGGTGTCCGCCCGCACAGGCTCACCGTGGCGTGCGTCTCGTTGAGCTGCTGCAGCGTGACGCGCACCACCACCTCGCCCTCATCGGTGAACTTGATGGCGTTACTGATCAGGTTGGTGATGACCTGGCGCAGCCGGAACGGATCGCCGCGCAAGGCGAGCGGTGCATCCGGTGGGATGAACTGCACGGCCAGTTCGAGCCCCTTGCTCTCTGCCTGCTGTGCGAACATCGACAGCGCGTCCTCCACCACATCGACCAGATTGAAGTCGATGGCCTCCAGGTCCAACTGTCCGGATTCGATCTTGGAGAAGTCCAGGATGTCGTTGATGACACCCAGCAGGTGTCGACCCGACGCCTGGACCCCCGCGGCCCAGACGCGTTGCTGGGAGTCCAGCGCGCTGTCGATCAGCAGTTCGTTCATGCCGAGCACGCCGTTCATCGGGGTGCGGATCTCGTGGCTCATCGTGGCCAGGAACTCGCTCTTGGCGCGGCTGGCCGCCTCGGCCGCCTCCTTGGCCAGGCGCAATTGCGCAGTGCGAACGGCCACCTCGTGTTCGAGATGGTCGCGGTGTGCCTCGAGCCGCGCGTCGCGTTCGTGGATCTGCCCGAGCATGGCGTCGAAGCCTTTGCCCAGCACGTCCAGCTCGACGATGCGACTGGCGGGTGCACGCACGCTGTAGTCGGCTTGGCCCGACACTTGGCCCATCAAGTCGTTGAGGCCGGCCAGCGGCTGCAGCACCGACACGTTCAGCTTGCGCAGCAGTCTCCCGTTCACAGCGAGCGCGAGAACTGCGGCGACCATGGACGCCGCCACCTCCCACACGGTTTGGCGCAGCAAGCCGGCGAGGTCCACGACCAGCATCAGGCGGCCATCCGCACCCGCCCGGTTCGGCACCGGCTCGTTCAACACGACGAAGTCAGGGCGAATCGTCAGGTGCTGCGACGCCTGGGGCAGCATCGCCGGTGCGGCCTGCCCGGCACGCTGGAACGCCGCCAACACCCCACCGTCGCCGCGGTAGAGAACGGCACCCCGGACGTCCGGGGAATTGCGCAGCGACTGCAACAATTCGCCGGCCGCTCTCGCGTCCTCGAACGCGAGAGCGGCGGTGGCGTTGTCGGCCAGCACCTTGGCCTGTACCCGGCTCACGTCGACCAAGGCCATGAGGCTCAGGGCAAGACTGCTGATGACAACGAACACTGCGACGATGGCCACTGCTGCGCCGAGAGCAATGAGGTTGATGCGCTGCAGCCGTTCGCCCAAGGCAACACGTGGCATCGAGTCAGCCCCTGCAACGCCTTCAGCCCCTGCCCTTGCGAGAGCGGGTTCGTCTGCATCGGAGCGGCTCGGCAACAGGCTCATTGGAAGACCTCGGCGGCCAGCCGCAACAGCCTGGAACTGAGGTTGAGCCCTGCTGCGCGCGTCGCCTGGAGATTGACCTGGAAGCTGACCTTGTTCTGGTTAACGTCGAGGTTCAGCGCAACGCCCCGGCGGGCCGCGCCCACGCTGTCCGCCACAGTGAGCACCGGGCGGCCGCGCACGCTTTCCAGCACCTGCGGCAGCCTGCCGATGGCCGAAGGGGCAATGAACACGATCTGGCAGTCTGCAAGGGACTCGCCGGCGTGCTTGCGCTGCACGTCGATCTTGCGGCTGCCGACCGCCTTGCCCTGCAGCACGTCGATCTCCTTGCCGAACGGATCGGTCCCGTCGACGCACAGGTTGATCACGCCGCCCACCTCGGCAGGCCACTCGGTGAACAGCGCGAAGTTGAACAGGAAGGCGGCCTTCAGCCGGTACTCGGGCGGGTCGTCGGCCAGCGCCGGCAGCGCGAACATCAGCAGGCCTGATAGCAGCGTCCATGCCCGCATGGCGACCTTGACAGCAAGTGTGCGATTCATTGACGGCTCAGAACCTATGCCTGAACGAGACCCGAACGCTGCGGCCGTCCTGGACGAAGGCGTTCTGCCAGTTGATGTCGGCGCCCGGCTGGGCATAGTGCTTGTCGAACAGGTTGAAGACGCTCACGGACAGATCCGTTTCGTGGGTCAGGCCATCGACGCTCACGGTCAGGTTCGACAGCGCGTAGCCGCCCAGCTTGCTGCCGTCGAGGCTCTGTCGCTTGCCGTCGAAGTGCAGTTCGTACCCTGCGCGCGCGCCGGGCCACGGCAAGGGCATGGACAGGTTGAGCTTGCCCAGCAGCTTGGGCGAGTTGGGCAAGCGTTCGCCGTTCACGTAGGCGAGGTCTTGCACCGAGACGCTACCGCGCAGGCGCGCGCCCGAGCTCCAGGTCTTGTCGGCCGACAGTTCCAGCCCCTGGGCCTTGACTGTCTTGCCGGTCTGGTACTGCGACAAGCCGCTGACCGGGTCGATACCCTGAGTGACGATGTCGCGCATGGTCCAGTGGTAGAGCGAACCGCGCAGCGCCAGGTCGCGGCCGATGCGATGGTCGGCGATCAACTCGACCGTCTCGATGGTTTCGCCGGCGAGCGCCAGGTTGGCCACCTGGGTCACGCCGTCTCCGTAGTCGCGCTCGAACGAATTGGGGGCGCGGTGGGCTCGACCGTACAAGGCCTTGAGCGTGGTGGCGGGCGTGGCCTGCCAGATCAGCGCCGCGCGCGGGCTCAGCTTGTTGCCCGTGACGTTGTTGCGGTCGACGCGCGCGCCCAAGGTCGCCACCAGCGATTCGGCGATGTGCCATTCGTCCTGGGCGTAGAGGCCGAGGCGGTAGCCCTTGCGTGCCACGAGAAAGTTGTTGGCTGGATCGGCAGCGTCGATCGAGGCTTGATCCTGGCGCGTGTTGTCTTGCGCCTCGAGACCCAACATCAGCTTGTGGCCGGCCAGCGCCGTGGACAGCGCACTCAACTCAACGCCGCGCCATTCGCTGTCGGCAGGGGACTGGAACGGCGTGCCGAAGCTCAGCATGCTGCGATAGCTTTCGCGGCCCATGAACAGTCGCGCCGACACCTGCAGGGTGTCGAAGCTGTCCTGGTATTGAAGCTGAGTCAGCGAAAAGCGGTCGCCTTGATAGCTTCCGGGAACCAAGGGGTCGGACAGGTAGGCTCCGGTCGGATCGTACTTTCGGTGATTCCCCTCGACGTGCTCGATCAACCAGGGACCGCGGCCCAAACGTGCGAAAAATTCGCCGTCGCGTTCGCCGTCCAGGCCGGTCGCCACGCCCGACACGCCGGAGGCGCCGAAATCGTTGAAGCCGCCCTGTCCGCGAGCATGCATGCCCGACGCCGACACCAGGACGTCGACGCCGTTGTCGAGCTTCTTGCCCCAACTCACGCGCCCTTCGCGTTGCGCTTGCAGGCTCTGGTAGCTACCAGCGACTCTGCCTCCATCGATATCGGCGCCGCGACGGGTGATCACGTTGACGACGCCGAACATCGCGTTCTGGCCGTACACGGCGCTGCCGGGTCCGGGTATGAATTCGATGCGCTCGATCAGATCCACGTCGAGCGGGAACTCGCGGCCCGAGGGGCCGCTGTCGAAGATCGGGTCGTTCACGCGATTGCCGTCAATGGTGACCAACACCCGCGTGTTCAGGTCTCCCGGAAGGCTGAAGCCGCGCATGCCGAGATAGCCATACTGGCGGTCGTAGGTCGTGTGCACGCCGGGCAGGCTGTCCAGCGCCTCGCGGAGCGTACGCCAGCCAAAGGCCTTGATCTCGTGGCGCGTGATGACGCTCGCAGCAGCGGCCACCTCGCCCTGCGTCTGTTCGTACTTGGAGGCGCCGACGATCGTGACCACGAGCAATTGCTCCAGGCTCAGCGAGGTCAGGTCATCGGCAGCGTGAACCGCGATCGGAAAGGCGGCGGCAAGGGCCAGGCAAAGCGACAGCGGCCGGCGCGTGCGATGCCGCTTCGGTGCCGGCGTCAGCACGCCCGCGCATGGAGGTGAGACAGTCATGATGGGCTTCCAGAATCCTTGCCAGGCGGCAGTGCTGCGGATCAGCGTTTGCCAGGAACAGGGTTTCATGGGCCCCATGCGTGTATCGGCGGTATCGACCGCGCCTTGCTCGCAATCTGAGATTGAGTTTGCGGGCGACCCCCACGGCGGCGATCAATTCGAGTGAATGACAGCATGAAGCGCTTGCCCGCCTCATCCTTGTTCCCGGTCAAGTTGTGAACGTCGGCAGCCTTATGCAACGCCCACCTGTGCAAAAGTGCGCAGATGACGTGGAGCGCGAGAGCGAACCAAACTGTGGGAGGCCAAATCATGCGGCCTGGCGTACATGCGACGCGTGCGCGCCCGGCATCTTGGCCAATGCGGCAAGTCGTTTCGGGCGACCACCGGCATACACCGTCCCGCTCAGAGTGAGAGCAAAAAGTGGCACAGACGCATCAGGCTGCAATACCAGAGCGACCATCGAATCCTTGGCGTTGTGGCCGGATTGCCGCCGTTTTTTTGGTATCGGGGCGGCGTTGGTGCAGTGGGCCCACTTGAGATGGATCATCAACGTCCTTCCCGATCAGCACCGACGCCACGACTTGCCCACTGTGGGCGTCCACCGCCAGGTGCAGCTTGCGCCAAGTGCATCGTGCGCGCCAGCTTGGCAACAACTTTGGGCGCGAAGTTGTCTCTCGACATCGCGGCGATGTCGCCAACGCTTCGTCGATAGATGCGCACGATGTAGCTGTCCATGGTGGGGCCGCTGTTTTGCACAGACTAAGCATCGGCTCTGTAGAGCGCCGGCGGTGCAGGAGATGCCAGGCGCGGGGATGGACGAACAGCGCCTTACTTTGCGGCCTCGATTGCCGTCACCGTGATGGCACCGTTGATTTTTTCGGCAGCGAATTTCACCTTGTCACCCTCCTTGATGGAGTCCAGCAGTTTCGAGTCAGAAACCTTGAAGACCATCGTCATGCCAGGCATCTCGAGGTTGGCGATGGGGCCGTGCTTCAGGGTCACCTTGCCCTGCTCCTTGTCGATTTTCCGGACCTCGCCGTCAGTGATGGGCGCTGCCGCAGTAGGGTGGTGGGCGGCATGTTCGGCGGCAGACGCCGCAGTCTGTGCATGGGCGCCAAGGGCCATGGTCAGTCCAAGCGCCGCGACGAGATGAGTGATTTGCATAGGATATTCCTTCAAGCTTTGGGATAGGACGCGAACACGGTCTCGCGCCCGCTCTTGTCGATGAGAAAGACGTGGTACGGGTCCTGCCGAGCGCCGACCTCCATTCCTGGAGAACCCGGTGGCATGCCGGGAACGGCAAGGCCCACGGCAGCCGGCTTCGCCGCCAACAGCTTCTTGACCTCAATCGCAGGGACGTGCCCTTCGAGCACATAGCCGCCGACCGTTGCGGTGTGGCAGCTGCCGAACTTGTCCGGTATGCCAAGGCGCTTGCGTGCTGCAGTCGTGTCGTTGACGATGGTGACCTTCACGTCGAAGCCAGCCGCCCTCATGTGCTCCACCCACGCACTGCAGCATTCGCAGTAAGGGCTCTTGAAGACCTCGACCTGTGGCAACGCAGCTGCAGCAACGGCAGGAATGGCTACAAGCGCCGCAGCGCCCACGGCAAGCGCCAGGAAGTTGCGGCGCTTCATTTCACAACCACCTTCCCCACCATGCCGGCCTCGAAGTGGCCAGGCTGCAGACACGCAAAGTTGAACTCGCCAGACTTGGTGAACTGCCAGACGATTTCCCCGGACTTGCCGGGCTTCACGTGAGCCATGTTGGCATCGGCGTGCCCCATCTCCGGCAACCTCTTCATGAGTTCCGCGTGCTCGGCGATGGCCTCTTTGGTGCCGAGGACCATCTCGTGCAGGACCTTGCCATCGTTGTGCACGACGAACTTCACCGTCTCGCCGCGTTTGACCGTCACGTCTGACGGCGTGAAGCGCATGGTGTCGGTCATGTCCACCTTGATGGTCTTGGTGACCTTCTTCGGATTGCCTTCCTGACCGAAGTCAGTGGGTTCGACCTTGCGCGCGTCGAACGTGCGAGGTGCCGCATGTTCCTCGTCGCCATGCGCAAACGCGGTGCCGAAACCGAGCGAGAAAGCGGCGAAGGTCAGTGCATTCAACTTCGTCATGGATATCTCCTTCAGGGGCCTTCGTGGCCAGTGGGTTTGCGAACTTTCAGGGTGTTGGCATCGGCTTTGGGCGCCGGAGCCCGGACCGTCTCGGGCATGTCGGCCGTGTACTCGCTGGCGAGCGTGCCGGTCGGGTGCTTGTATGGGCCCGGGTCCTTGAAGTCACCGCGCTTGATCTCGTCTCGGACCTTGACGACGCTGAACATCCCGCCCATTCCAACCGGCCCGAAGGGGCCGGTGCCGGTCATCATCGGCAGCGTGTTGTCGGGGAGAGGCATCTCCATCTCGGCCATGTCGTGCATGCCCTTGTCGCCCATGACCATGTAATCCGGCACCAGCTTCGAAAGCTTCTTCGCGACGTCGCCGTGGTCCACGCCAATCATGGTTGGGACCGAATGGCCCATCGCATTCATCGTGTGGTGAGACTTGTGGCAGTGGATGGCCCAGTCGCCCGCGAGCGCGTCGAACTCAAAGGCACGCATCTGACCAACCGCGATGTCGGTCGTGACCTCCGGCCAGCGCGCGCTCTTGGGCACCCAGCCGCCGTCGGTCCCGGTCACCTCGAAGTGAGGTCCGTGCATGTGGATGGGATGGTTGGTCATCGTCAAGTTGCCAAATCGGATGCGAACCCTTTCGCCCGTGCGCGCGACGAACGGGTCGATGCCCGGGAACGCGCGGCTGTTCCAGGTCCACAGATTGAAGTCGAGCATCGTGTTCACCTTCGGCGTCGCGCTGCCGGGTTCGATGTCGTAGGCGTTCAGGATGAAGCCAAAGTCGCGGTCCACCTTGAACTGTCTCGGGTCCTTCGGATGAACGATGAACAGGCCCATCAATCCCATCGCCATCTGCGTCATCTCGTCGGCGTGCGGGTGGTACATAAACGTACCGGAGCGCTGCAGCACGAACTCGTACATGAAGGTCTTGCCGATGGCGATGGGCGGTTGGCTCAGGCCCGTGACGCCGTCCATGCCTGATGGCAGCAGGATGCCGTGCCAGTGCACGCTGGTGACCTCGGGCAGCTTGTTGGTGACGAAGATGCGGATGCGGTCACCTTCAACCGCTTCGATGGTCGGCCCCGGACTCTGTCCGTTGTAGCCCCAGAGATTGGCTTTCATGCCCGGAGCGATTTCGCGCACCACCGGCTCGGCCACCAGGTGGAACTCCTTGACGTTGTTCTTCATGCGCCACGGGAGCGACCAGCCGTTGAGCGTGACGATGGGTTGATAAGGGCGGCCATTCGGCGGGAGTGGCGGCAATTGCATCGCCGCAGACGACTGCGTCGCCGCCTCGGGAAGCAAGGCTGCCCCTGCACGGCTGACCGCGGCGGCTCCCAGCATGGTCGCGCCCGCTGATTTGAAGAATGTTCTGCGATTGGTCATTGATTTTCTCCTTCAGTGGGCAGACTGCGAAAAAGCTGTGGCAGTCGTTGGGCCCATGACCGACGCCGAGCCTGGTGACCGGCCTGTGAGCGCAATCTGCAGGTTGGTCTCGGCCACCCAGTAGTCGCGCAGTGCCTCGACAGCGCCGGTGACGCTGGAAATCTGGTCCTTGGAATCCGCGAGGAGCTCGAAGACGCTGGCGAGCATTCCGTTGTACCGAAGCAGGTTCTCGTCGGAAATGCGCTTGCGCAGCGGCACCACCTCGTCGCGGTAGTGCCTGGCCAGGTCGTAGGCGGTCCTGTATGCGGAGTACGACTCGCGCACCTCGGAGCGGGCGTTGATGGCGACCTGCGCGGTGCGGTTCACCGACTGCATGTATGTGGCTTCCGCCCGCGCGACACGCGCCGAGCCGAAGTCGAACAGCGGCAGCTCCAGTTCAACCTCGTAGCCGTTCTTGCGGGTCTCGCCGGTGTTGCTCTGGTTCTGGTACCCCACATGCAGCACGTTGATGAAACGAGTCGTCTTCGTGAGCCCCAATGACTTGGCCGTCGACTCGGTCGCGCGCTTGGCCATCAGTACGTCGAGGCGCGTGTCCATCGCGGTCTGCTCTGCATCTTTGGGTTCGGCTGGCGCGGCTGGCAAGTCCGGCAGCCGCCCTGGCAACTTGAACTCGAGCTGGCCGCCACCGAGTGCCAGTACCCGAGTCAGGCGCTCACGCGCTGCGAGCGCCTGATGCTGCGCCCTGGCGAGCTGCGCCGTCGCATCCGAGTAGAACGATTGCTCGCGCATCTGCGCCAGCTTGTTGAAGTTGCCTGCCGCGACCATGCGCTTGGCCAGCTCGTTCGATGCATCTGCGGCCTCTTTGACCTGTCCGAAATAGGCGACGAACTGCTGCGCGGTCACCGCCTCGACGAACGCCTTGCGCGCCTCGCCGGCCACTCCCACGGTCTCGTAGACAGCCTGCAGTTGCGTCTGCTCGAAGCGGCGCTGCTCGACCTCCTTGGCCAAGGGCATGATGAACAAGCCCAGCACATCGAACAGCACGGCGCGGTCGATTTCCACGGCGCCGCCCCCACTGAGACGGCCGAAACTGAACGAGGGGTTCGCGAGCCGACCAGCGCGTACCAGGTCGGACTCGGCGATGCCGAGCTCGGCGTAACTGGCCTGAAGGTCGCGGTTGTTCAGGAGCGCGATTTCCACCACGCTGTCGGCGGTCAGCGGTAGCTTCAGCAAACCTGCGACGCGCGCTTTGGCGAAGTCGGACCGCTCCGCCGTGCGCTGGTAGGTCGGCGTTTGCCCAACGCGCTCCTTGGTCAGCTGCTCGACCGTATTGAAACCGCCATCCTGCGAAAAGGAAGCGCAGCCAGCGAGCACGAACGAGGCCAGCGCCGTCGCGGTCAGGCGCATCATGGCTTCCCACCCTTCATGTGATGGCCGTCGTGCATGGCTGCGCTCTTTTGCATTGCGCCGCTTGCGGGCGCCGCCGGCGTCGGAAGCATTTCTATGCCCTTCACGCCGCCCGTGGTGTGTTCAGCGTGGCCGCTTGATCCGCCCGGCGCACCCGCTACCGTGGCATTCAGCTCATGCCAGTTGCCGAGCGGAGCGTCCTTGTAAGGCTTGTAATCGGCGAAGGCTGACAGGTACGACAGCTGCGGACTCTGCTTCGGCGGCTCGGTGTTGACCGGTTGTGCAACGGCTAGAAGTGGCGCGCACGCCGCCAGGGCCATGCCCCAGGCTTGTAGGTTGTTTCGCATTGTTCGAACTCATCTGGCGCACCGTTGGCGCGAGGCCAACGGCGGATTTCCCGTGCGAGGGACGCACGAGCCCTGTTCGGCCTCTCAGCGGAGGCCTGCTTGGGTCAGATGGTTCGTGGAGGACGTTCCTGGCCGTCCGATTGGAAGGCCGGGATGCGCGTGGAGAGCGCAGGGAAGACGACCGAGGTGGTCAGACTGGGCTCAGCGACGGACGGCACCGTGCCGACCATGGAAGCCATGCAGCAACCGCTCGCGCAGAAGTGGCATGTGGCCGGGTGGTCAGCCGAGGTGGTGTCGGTGCCAGGCGCCTCTTCGAGCGCGTGATGGTGGTCCGCATGCATCTGATGGTCGGCATGCATGGCGTGGTCGTCTTGTCCTGCGGCCACCGCCACCGTGCCCGTCCCCTCCCCATCCGGACACAGCATGGTCGCCGCCACCGCTCCCCGGATGGGGAGCAGGATGGAAAGCATGACCAGGATGATGATGCGGAGGTGCTTCACGAATAACGATTATCGGGCAGATGTTCTGGGGACGCGGGTCAGGGGGAAAGTTCCATCCGTATAGCCTGGGGTGGTTGTTATCCCTGAACTCAATGAGCCGCGCGAGTCGTGGAAACCCGCCGCTTCGACGGGACAGCGCGGCTCGTCACGGCACCCTCCGCGGCCAAGCCGTCCAAGATTGGACATTCCGGGCGGTCGTCACCGTGGCAGCAGTGAACAAGGTGCTCAAGCGCGGACTTCATCGCCAGAATTTCCGCCGCCTTCTGCTCAAGCTCCTTGATGTGCGCTTCGGCGAGGGCCTTGACCTGGCGGCTCGGTCGCCTGCGGTTTTGCCAGAGGCTCACGAGCTCCGCGATCTCCGACAGCGAGAACCCGAGGTCGCGCGAATGCCGAATGAACCGGAGGGTGTGAACATCCTCACGCTCGTACTGGCGATATCCGGACTCCGTGCGGCGGGCCGCAGGCAACAAGCCAAGCTCTTCGTAGTGGCGAATCATCTTCGCCGACACGCCGGACGTGCTCGCTGCCTCACCGATGTTCATCATGACTGTGCTCCTCGAACAAGTCGCTGCGCAATCAGTCTAGACCTTCCCACCAGGGCAAGGTCAAGGGAAGACCACTTTCGCCGCTCATCGCATCGAGACCGCTTGACTCTCCCATGGTCGGAGGGTTGAAAGTTGCTCCATCGAACCACTTGGAGAACTACATGGTCACTTTTGAAGTCAGCGACATGACCTGCGGCCACTGCGTCAGCGCTATCACCAAGGCGGTAGCGTTCGTGGACCCGGGCGCAAAGGTCCAGGTCGACCTGGCCTCCCACCGCGTGCAGATTGAGCCGACCGCTTCGACGGTGGCGGTTCTGGGCGATGCCATCAAGACGGCCGGGTTCACGCCGGTCGCAGTGGCGGGCGGAGCGACTCGGCCGACACAAGCAGCGCCGCGCAAGGGATGCTGCTGCGGGTGACTGGCTCGGCCTTATTCCCCTTCACGTTCCGGCCGTGACTTGACCTGCATCAAAGGTCAGAGCCCTGGGCGGGAGCAATCTGTTGAGGTGGACCACTGCATGTGCGTCCGATACACACGGAGAACACCATGAAGCTCGTCGTCGTTTTGAGCGCTCTCGCAGTGGCCTTGTTGGCTGGTTGTTCGTCCATGCCGGGCAGCGCGTCGAAGGAGGCCGACGAACACGCGGCCCACCATCCGGCCGGGACCGTCACCGCCCCGGCGCCTGCTGGCTACGACCAGCAGATGAAGATGATGCAGGAGATGCATCAGAAGATGGCTGCCGCAAAGACGCCTGAGGAGCGCGCCGCGCTGATGAAGGACCACATGAAGACCATGCAGGACGGCATGGGGATGATGGGCCAGATGCGTGGAGGGATGATGGGCGGCAAGGGGATAGAAAGCGGCAAAGACGAGATGCGGATGGAGCCCGAGATGATGAAGCGCCGCATGGACATGATGGAAGTGATGATGCAGATGATGATGGACCGCGAGGGGATGAAGCCCCCGGCGACCAAGTAGAGCTGCGTCCAACTGGAGCATCGAAGCTGGCCACCTTTGGTGGCTGCTGACGGGGCAACACGGCAATCCTCACCTCGACGTCCTCCACCTCCTGAGCGTGGTCGTCCTTTTCGCCGGCTTCATGCTGCGCTCGAAGGCTTGGCACGTGCTCTATCACGCCCAAAGGCGACATCAGCTCGCGACCGCAGGCCCATACCGGCTCGTGCGACACCCGCAATACATCGGTTTTGTCGCCATCATGTTCGGCTTCCTGTTGCAGTGGCCGGCGCTGCTGACGCTGGCAATGTTCCCGGCGCTGGTCGTGATGTACGTGCGCTTGGCCATCTCTGAGGAACGAGACTCGGAGCAGGCCTTCGGGGATGCATGGCGAGCCTACGCGGCTGTGACGCCCCGGTTCATTCCGCACTTCTCAAAGAACGACCGTGCACGGCCGGTCAACAGCCACTAAAGGGGCCGACCTCGCCTCGGGGCTCGGCGCCGTCGTTTAGGGCGCAGGCCTCGCGCTGGTCGCACCAGCCTCCCTCCAGGCCTACGCTGTTCCTCTGCTTGTCGCAGGGCTTCTCGTCCACGGGCTGGGCATGACGCTGAAGTACCGTTACGGCCCCGGTCTTCGCGCTGGAGATGGGCGGTCACCTCTTCAACATTCACCACCTCATCGCGCAGCAGACGTCCAACTGGGTGCAGCTGCTCCTGGGAACACCCGTCGTGCTGTGGGCAGGTTGGCCGTTCTTCGTGCGTTCTGTGGCATCGGTCAAGAACAGAAGTTTGAACATGTTCTCGCTCATTGCCTTGGCACGGGCGCGGCCTGGCTCTACGGCATCGTCGGAACAGCGGCACCACATTTGTTCCCGGCGAACCTGCGCATGACCGATGGCGCCGTCGCCATCTACTTCGAGGCGGCCGCAGTCATCACGGTGCTGGTGTTGCTCGGTCAGGTGCTCGAACTCCGGGCGCGCGAGAAGACATCGGGCGCCATCAAGGCCCTGCTCGGCCTCGCGCCGAAGACCGCAGTCAAGGTGAAGGCCGATGGTACGGATGAACCTGTTCAGGTCGATGCCATCCAAGTCAACGATCTCTTGCGCGTCCGTCCCGGCGAGAAGGTCCCGGTCGACGGTGAGCTCACCGACGGCAAGGGCAATGTTGATGAGTCTATGGTCACCGGCGAACCCATTCCGGTCGCGAAGAGTGTCGGCTCCAAGGTGACCGCTGGAACGCTCAACCAGACCGGGGGCTTCGTGATGCGCGCCGAGAAGGTTGGCGCGAATACGCTGCTCTCGCAAATCGTGCACATGGTGGCGGCGGCGCAGCGCAGTCGCGCACCCATCCAGCGGATGGCCGATCAGGTTGCGGGTTGGTTCGTGCCGGTCGTCATCCTGATTGCAGTCTGACGGGCGATGGAAAGACCACTGCCGAGGCAGTTGGCAAGCAGCTTGGCATCGGCGAGGTCGTTGCCGATGTATTCCCCGAAGACAAGGTTGCGGTGGTGCAGCGATTGATGAAAGAGGGACGGGTCGTCGCCATGGGCGGTGACGGCGTCAATGACTCGCCGGCCCTTGCGGCTGCCACGGTTGGAATCGCAATGGGGACGGGCACGGATGTAGCCATCGAGAGCGCGGGCATCACGCTTCTTAAAGGTGACTTGATGGGCATCGTCCGAGCACGGACGTTGTCGCAAGCGACCATGCGCAACATCCGACAGAATCTCACGCTGAGCTTCAGCTACAACGTGGCGGGCATCCCGCTTGCCGCCGGGGTGTTCTATCCGTTCTTCGGGCTCCTGCTTTCGCCAGTCGTTGCCGCCGCGGCGATGGCGTTGTCATCGGTCAGCGTGATTGGCAACGCGCTTCGGCTCCGAGCGCTGAAGCTGGAGTAGCTGAGGTGCAGTACCGGTGCAGTACCTCTGTCGTCGCGGGCCGGCGGAGTGGCTCATCGCGGCCTGCGGCGTCTGGCTCATGGGCCTGGGGCTCTACTTCATCCTGCTGCGGCCGTCCCTATTTCCAGAGGACACGCGCTTCATCGGAAGCTCCTTGGCTCAGGTTCGGGCGTCCCTGTCTGGTCTGGAAGGCTGGTTGCATCGAGTGTTCGCAGTCATGGGCGGATTCATTGCGGGCACAGGCGTTCTCACTGTGTTCATTGCCTGGGTGGCGATACCCACAGGATTGAAGGCCACGTCATGGGTCATCGCGCTCACGGGAGCGCTGACAGTGGCCCTCATGAGCGCCACCAACTTCGCGCTGAACTCCGATTTCAGATGGCTATTGCTGGCCCCGGTGTTGGTTTGGCTCGCGGGCTTGGTTCTGCACGTCGCTAGCCGAAGACGACGCCGTGATTGAAGCTACCGGTCAAAGCGCCTCGAGGGCCGCTGCCGCGAGTCCATGTGCAAAGGTGCGATGCCGCGCACCTCGGGCTGGAAGATTGCTGCCGTTCGTGAAGGACAGCTGTTGGCCGGCAGTGTGAGTACGAGGCCAAGCCAGGAAGCTGACTTTCGAATCGTGCGCGCGGCCGGCCAAGGTCAGCTGTCAGCGAAGTCCGCGAACTGGTGTTGCCGGCCACAAGCGGGCACCCGCGAACGTCACCTTCACGGATGCCCGCGCAATGATCCACCGGCGCCTTGTCGTTCGGTTCGATATGCCTCCCCGGCGGTCAAGCGCAACGCGCGGCGGCTGCTCAAGCTCGTCAACACGCCGCTCGAGTATGCGTGCGTCGATGGCGGCCGCACGTAGGCGCGCTTCATGCCGCCGGACCTGACTGTGATCACGGCCGAACTCTCAAGCAGCTCCCCGCTCGGCCTGCGAGCGGACTGAGCTGTCGCTCACGGTCGACTGCGCGCGGCCACCACCGGTGCGATCGCGACATTTGGGAGAAGGCAATCCTGAACCTGCTGTCGAACGTATTCAAGTTCACCTGCGAGGGCGGGGTCGGCTGGCGGGTTGGCGGTCCCTTCCAGGTAGTCGCCCAGAACGCCGTTGAGCGCGGACGGCGCGGCGTTGCCCCGGGGGCGGGGTCAACCGGTGTGCTGAGGCCGTCAGCGGCAGCC
Source organism: Rhizobacter sp. (assembly GCA_021153565.1). Taxonomy (GTDB): domain Bacteria; phylum Pseudomonadota; class Gammaproteobacteria; order Burkholderiales; family Burkholderiaceae_C; genus Albitalea. Next base: position 2,476 of record JAJKJU010000366.1, on the reverse strand, counting down.
GCGCAGATCTCGGCATGCATAGTCTCGACGAGGAGGGTGACGCCGGTGGCGGCATCGACGGCGAGGCGGCTGGCGCCGCGAAGTGGTGGGTGGGGCTCTCAGCTCGGCGCGCCGGGCGGCCCGGTTTCGGGCCAGACAATCTGGCGCCCTTCGCCCCAGCGCAGCTGAATGGCGCCGGCCTCCACGCCGGCGCGCAGGTCCAGTACAGCCCCACCGTCCCGGCCCGGCGGCGCCGCTTGGGCGATGACGCCGACCCACAGGTCGCGCCCGCTCGATTTCGCGACGTAAAGGCATTGGTCGGCCATCGACAAGGTGTCGTGCCAGTCCGCCAACTGACCGGCGCTGTCCTGCGGTGGGTAGGAGGCGAAGCCGATCGAGCAGGTCTTGTGCAGATCCTGCCCGTCGTCTAGGGTGAAGGCGTGCGCGGCGATGCTCGCTCGCAGGCGCTCAGCCAGCACATGCACCTCTTGCACGTTGGTCTGGCGGGCCAGTACGAGGAACTCCTCGCCGCCCCAGCGCACCAGGGTGTCCGACTCGCGCAGCTGCCGCTGCAACACGGCCGCGCACTGCTTGAGCACCGCGTCGCCAGCGGCATGGCCGTGCACGTCGTTGACCGACTTGAAGCGGTCGATGTCAATCATCATGAAGACGAGGTCGGGATTGGGTCGGGCGTCGTTGCGCTGGCGCCGCGCCAGGCCCAGATCGGCTTCGATGGTGTTGATGAGGTGCCGGCGGTTGGGCAGGCGGGTCAGCGGATCGGAGAAGGCCATGTCGCGCATGGCGCCATAGGCCCGCTTGACGTGGTAGCGGCTGATGCCCGCGATCACCGCCGACGCCAGCCCCGCCGCGGCGGCCAAGGCCATCATCCAACGGAAGCGGTGTTGATGCCGCTGCTCCTGTTCCAGGGCCTCAATATGGAGTTGGCGCTTGTCAGCCTCGTACGCGGCATTGGCCTCGGCGATGCGCTTGTGGTCGGCGGCTTTGCGCACGCCATCGGTGAGGCGCTTGAACTGCATGGCGGCTTCGTAGGCGCGCTCGTGGTCGTGGTTGAAGGCCAGCTCTTCGGCGAGCATGCCGTGCACTTCCGCCACATTGCTCTCCATGCCCGGTGTCGCGGCGAAGGCAGCAATGGCCTTGCGGATCCAATCGATGCCGCCCGGCTGGCCCAGCCGGTTCAGCGCCGTGCCCTTGTTGATCCAGGCCACCCAGAGGGACTCTTTGTCGCCGGTTTGCTCCACCAGCGGGATGGCCGCGTTGCTGTAGGCCAGCGCGGCCGGGTAGTCCTTCTTCTGCAAGGCGACGTCTGCCAGGTTCGTGACGGCGACGGCGAGGTCGTAGCTCATCAACTCCTCCTGAGCCAGCGTCCTGGCCGTGAGCAGCGCCGTCTGCTGCTCGTCCGTGCGGCCGAGCAGGCCCAGCAGATAGGCCTTGCCCAATTGGTAGCCCGACAGGCTCGAACGCTCGTTGGCTGCCTCCGACAAGTCGATGGCGCGCTGCACCATGTGCAGCGCCTGGTCGGGATGACCCGACTTCGCATGCACCAGTGCCATGGCGGCGAGCGTCTGCGAGGTTTCGTACACCGCCTTCGGATGCTCGTCGAAGACACGCAGGGCCTGCGTGAGGAGCTGGATGCTTTCTGGAAGCCGGCCGAGCCGCATCATCGCCGTGCCGGCCACTCGCCACGCGTTGGCCACATCCATGGGCACAGCGCCATCCTGGGTGTCGCGCGCGAGCGGCACCAGTTGTGCCGCGAGGCCCTGATAGCGCTTGACCACCTCTTCATTGCGCTGCGCGTCGCCGAGCGTCATCAAGGCCAGCACGTCGAAATGGAGCTGTTCCTTGGGGCCGCGGGCTTCTGCGCGGCCTGCCTGAACCTGTGCGAGCGCTTCGTCGTGGTGGCGCATGCGCACCAGGTCCCGGATCAGCTGCGAGCGCAGCCAGCGGCGGGCGTCGGGCGCCGGCGATGCCTGGGCCAGCGCCTGCTGCGCCAGCTGGATCGACAGTTCCGGGCGCCTGCGGTCGTCCTGCACGATACGCGCCTTCAGCGCGTCGAACTCCGGCGAGGGAGCGGACGCGGGCTGGCCGGCGGCACCCATCGCCCACAAAGTGCCGCACAACAGGATGGCACCGAGCGCGAGGAAAGCGGGTCGCCGCGGGCGCTGCGAGCCCGATCGAGAAGGGCCCGGCCGATCTCGGATGTTGTTGTTGTCCATGGATGGGCGATCATGCCCGACCGGAGGGGCGCGCCGAGTTTTGGTCAGCCCCGGCGCCGAAACATGATCGGGTCGGCCGCGCTCGGCCTCCTTCGGGGCGCTCGGCACGGACCTGACTGGCCGCTTCGGGGCGATGAATTCAGCGCCGTGGATGTCAGTTCAGGGTCGGCAGCGTCAGTTCGCCGCGTGCTGATGCCGTCGTTCAGCCGCGCTGGTCGCTCGGCCGTCAGTTACCACCCGCGAACGACAGTTATTGAGGTGGA
>JAJKJU010000365.1 GCA_021153565.1 Rhizobacter sp. | reverse complement strand
TTTAGCCTACCGGCCGCGGCGGTCACGCCGTGCCGTCAGCGCAGATCCCGGGTGCCGCGTCCGCCAGGCTAAAGACTCTCTGCACTATGGCGAGCATTTGCGCCTGGATCAGGCGCCTTTTGACGTGCTGCTCGGACACGCTCGAAATACTCTCAGCCTCTCATTCCTTGGCGACGAGCCGATCGATTTCTTCCAAGACCGATCTCAAGTCGGATTTGATTTTGGGCATCAAGGCTCCCACGGCCTTGCCATCGCGGCTGGCAAGGGCGGTCTGCAGGGCCTCGGACGTGTGTTGCAGCCCATGGGCACCGATCGTTCCCGCCAAGCCCTTCAGGTCATGTGTGCGGTGTTCGGCATCGCCCCAATGACCCTGCAGGCAGAAGCGGCCCACCTCCAGGTCGAATTCTGCATTGGCGTCGCGAAAACCGCGAAGAATCCGCCGGTACAGGTGCGCCTTGCCCAGGCATCGCGCGAGACCTTCTTCGATGTCGATAGGACCGGAGCTCGTCGCCAGCGGCGCCCAAGCGGTGTCGGGGCTGGGCTCGACCGGCCCTGGGGCGGTGCGCTTGGAGACGATCCACTCCGCCATGGTCGCAAGCATTTGCGCGACGTTGAGCGGCTTGGCGATGTGCGCGTTCATGCCGCTGGCCAAGGCCCGATCGCGATCCTCGGCCAGGGCGCTTGCAGTCATGGCGATCACCGGCAGATCGGCATAGGCCGGGTCGCCGCGCAGGCAGCGGGTGGCCGTGTACCCGTCCATCACTGGCATTTGGCAGTCCATGAGCACGCCGTCAAAGGGGCCTTCGGTGAGGAGTTTTTTCAGCGCATCCTCGCCGTTTTCGGCGAGCACCACCTCCATGGACGCGCGGCGCAGCAGTTCGGCAGCGAGTTCCTGGTTCAGCGGATGGTCCTCGACGAGAAGGATGCGCGCACCCGCCAGCCGGTTGCGGATCTTTTCGCTGAGTTCGGGTTCCAGTTCGCGCAGCCGTGGCAATGCTGGGCGGTTGCCGGCGCGGTGCGCCGCGACCGGCTGCCCTTCACTGCGCAGCATCTGGGCCAACAGTCCTTTCGGGGAGCCTTGCTGCGCGCAGCAGCCGAAGCGGGCGGTGAAATGAAAAGTCGACCCCTTGTCTGGCTCGCTGTCCACCCACAACCGCCCGCCCATGCGGTCGACCAGTTGGCGACAGATGACAAGTCCGAGTCCTGTGCCACCGTAACGCCGCGTGGTGGAACTGTCGGCCTGGCTGAAGGGTTGGAACAGCCCCGAGATCTGATCCGGCGTCAGACCCACGCCGGTGTCGCGAACGAAGGCATGGATCTCGCAACCCTGCGCGTCTTGCGAGGCAAGCTCGAACCGCACCAAGACCTCGCCGGTGTCAGTGAACTTGACCGCGTTGCTGCCCAGGTTCACGAGCACCTGGCGCAATCGGGTCGGGTCACCGACGAGCTTCGTGGGCAGGCCCGGGCCGGCGCTGAATAGCAGCTTCAGGCCCTTTTCGTCCGCCTTCAGTCCGAGCACGTCGGCCATCTCGCCGATCACAGATTCGAGAGCGAACTCGACTTGCTCGATCACCATGTGGCCGGCCTCGATCTTCGATAGGTCGAGAATGTCGTTCAGGATCTGCAGCAGGTTGCGCGCCGAGTCGTGCGCCTTTTCCACGAAGTCGCGCTGGCGCGGTGGCAGGCCGTCTTCGAGCGCGAGGTGCGTCATGCCGATGATGGCGTTCATCGGCGTGCGCAGCTCGTGCGACATGTTGGCCAGGAAGGTCGACTTGGTCTGGCTCGCGGCCTCTGCCGCGGCGCGCGCCTGCTGCATTGCTTCTTCGGCCTGCTTGCGCGCAGTGATGTCGTGAACGACAGCGCAGAACTGCGGTTCGCCCTCCCAGTCCAGTGCGACCACCGTCACGTCGGCATCGAAGGCTGTGCCGTCGCTGCGCCGAAACTGCCACTCGAAGGTCTGCGATCGATCACGCGAATGCATGTGATTGCGCATCAGTTCGAGCACGCGAGCGCGGCTGGCCTGACCGTCCGGCTGCATGGCGGGCGACATGTCTGCGAACCACACGTGGCGACCGATCAAACCCTGCGGATCGGGGACTCCGAAGATCTGCAGGCTCGCCGGGTTGCAGTGCGTGACGCCGCGCTTGAGGTCAAAGAAGAGGTAGCCGTTTGGCGCGTATTCGAACAATGCCGCGAAGCGCAGCTCGGCGTCGCGTCGCGCCGAGATGTCGAGCCAGTACCCGTTGTAGACGACGCTGCCGTCACTCTGCGCGAGCGGCGTGCTGTGGGCCAGCACCCAGACGATGCGGTCGCCGTGGTGCACCGGGAACTCGGTAGGCTGCGTCGGCGGTGCGGTCTGATTCAAGGCGAGCCGCCAGGGCAGTAGGGGGTCGTCGCGCAACTTGTCCGCCTCGATGCCGAACAGTTCGCGCACCCCCCGGCCGATGAATGAGAAGCTGCCGGTGCCTGAAGGCGGCTGTTGATAGCGGAAGACCGTGAGCGGCAGCGCCTGCGCCATGTCGAGCAGATCGCGCTGGGCACGCAATGCAGTGTTGAGCCACCCGATGCGTCGCCAAGCCACCCAGATGAAGACGCAGCCTATGAACCAGATGGCGGTGGCTTCGGCGATGATTTTGCCAACCAGTGCAGGCTCGGCGTCGAGCGAATTCATGATCCATAACTTGAAAGGGCGATCACCCAGAGGCATCGACACTGCGAGGTGGCGGGTGTTGCGCCATTCGGCGGCAAGCACCTCGTGCCCCCCGATGCGCATCGTCGACATCTGCCACTTGAGCGTATCGGGGATACGCTGGTAGATCGCCTGCCAGTCGGTGGGGGTGTGCGCGCCCGGCACGGGAATGCGCTGGAGAAGCATGCCGCTGCGATTGCCCAGCACGATCACGCCGTTGATGTCGGTGACGAAGATCAAACTGCCTTCAGGGTCGGACAGCAGCCCGTTGAGTGAATTGATGTCTTGCTTCATGACGGCGACGCCCAAGGGCTTGCCGGCTTCGTTGTCCACGCGATGGGCGAAGTAAAAACCCGGCACCTTGCTCAGGCGACCGAGCAGGAACTGCGAAGAATCTCCGTGCTGCATCGCTTCCACGAAGTATTCGCGAGTGGCTAGATTGCCTCCCACGGGACTCGGCTGGCTGCGCGGGTCACCGACGCCGTTCGCAACGGTGGTGCCGTTCTTGTCGATAAGCAGCACGAGCTGCAGGCCGAAATCTTCCGCCGCATGGTCGAGCAGGGCATTCATTTGCCGCACGGCAGGATCACGCAGTTGTTCGTCGCGCAGACGGATGCGAGCGTCCTCGGTGTCGCGTGCCGTGTCGCGGACATGATGGTTGTTCAGAAATTCGAGGATGCCCGTGCGGTGTGAAAAATTCTTGGGCAGGGCGGCCAATTGGCGGAAGGTGAGATTGAGCGTGTCGCGCACGCCGCTCAGGCGCACCGTGCTGCTGGACAGCACCTGTGCCCGATGCTCGCGCAAGCGGTCATTCACGACCCAGGCGGACCCCACGACGGCGAGCGCAGTCCAGAGCCCGGCAACGACCCACAGCAAGCGCAGACGTTGGCGACGGTCCTGGCCCGTCGGCAACTGTGACTTCATGTTGAATGCCCCCAGAGCAGCCTGCGGGATTGACTTGCCATGGCGCTCTGGGCAAGTTGTACCAGAAAGCGCCTCTTCGCAATCTGGGGGATTTCGTAGGAGGTTGGACAAATCAGGACCGTGCATCCTGTCGAAGGATTCCACGAGAGTGTCTTGGATGTCGAGGTTTCCGGATTGCGATTGCTTCCGGCCCACGAATGCTGGGCATCCCGGAGAACGCCGGGATGCCTGGCAATCTGACGCTTTTTTTCGATCAGGGCATGACCTTGGCGGCCACGCTCGAGAAGTCGTCGATCTGGTCGAAGTTCAGGTACTTGTAGATTTTGTCGGCGTCCTTGTTGATGACGCCGACGTCGGTCATGTACTCGTCCTTGGTGGGGATCCGACCCAGGCGCGAACAGATGGCGGCCAGCTCGGCGGAACCGAGGTAGACGTTGCTGTTCTTGCCCAGGCGGTTCGGGAAGTTGCGGGTACTGGTTGAGAACACCGTCGCGCCTTCCTTCACCTGCGCCTGGTTGCCCATGCACAACGAGCAACCCGGCATTTCCATGCGCGCGCCGGCAGTGCCGAGAACGCCGTAGTGGCCTTCCTCGGTCAACTGCTTCGCGTCCATCTTGGTGGGCGGTGCGACCCACAGCTTCACCGGAATGTCGCGCTTGCCTTCGAGCAGCTTGGAGGCGGCTCGGAAGTGACCGATGTTGGTCATGCACGAACCGATGAAGACTTCGTCGATGGTGGCGCCGGCCACTTCCGACAGCGTCTTCACGTCGTCCGGATCGTTGGGGCAGGCGACGATGGGCTCGTGCACATTCGCGAGATCGATGTCGATGACGGCGGCGTAGTCGGCGTCCGCATCGCCCTTGAGCAATTGCGGATTGGCCAACCAGGCTTCCTGCGCGGCGATGCGGCGTGCCAGCGTGCGAGCGTCGGCATAGCCCTGCGCGATCATCCACTTCATCAGCGTGATGTTGCTGTTGATGTACTCGATGATCGGTTCCTTGTTGAGGTGAACCGTGCAGCCCGCGGCGGAGCGTTCAGCCGACGCGTCGCTCAATTCGAACGCTTGCTCGACCTTCAGGTCGGGCAGGCCTTCGATCTCGAGGATGCGGCCGGAGAAGATGTTTTTCTTGCCCTTCTTCTCGACCGTCAAAAGACCTTGCTTGATGGCATACAGCGGAATCGCGTTCACGAGGTCGCGCAGGGTCACGCCCGGCTGCATCTTGCCCTTGAAGCGCACCAGCACGCTCTCGGGCATATCCAGCGGCATCACGTCGGTGGCGGCAGCGAAGGCCACGAGGCCCGAACCCGCAGGAAAGCTGATGCCGATGGGGAAACGCGTGTGACTGTCGCCGCCGGTGCCCACGGTGTCGGGCAGCAAGAAGCGATTGAGCCAGGAGTGAATGACGCCATCGCCGGGGCGCAGCGAGATGCCACCACGGGTGCTGATGAATTCCGGCAGCTCGTGATGCATCTTCACGTCCACCGGCTTCGGATAGGCCGCGGTGTGACAGAAGGACTGCATGACGAGGTCAGCACTGAAGCCCAGGCAGGCGAGGTCCTTCAGCTCATCGCGCGTCATCGGGCCGGTGGTGTCTTGTGAACCGACCGAGGTCATGCGCGGTTCGCAATACGTGCCGGGGCGAACGCCTTGGCCTTCCGGAAGGCCGCAGGCACGGCCGACCATCTTCTGAGCGAGGCTGAAACCCTTCTTGGTATCGACCGGGTCCTGCGGCAGGCGGAAGAGCGTGGAGGGTGGCAAGCCCAACGCTTCACGCGCCTTGGCTGTCAGCCCGCGACCGACGATGAGCGGAATGCGGCCACCAGCGCGCACTTCGTCGAAGAGCACGTCACTCTTCACCTTGAATTCGGCGATGACCGTGCCGCCTTTCAGTGCCTTGCCTTCGTAAGGGCGCAGTTCGACCACGTCGCCCATGTTCATCTGGTTCACGTCGAGCTCGATCGGCAGGGCGCCGGCGTCTTCCATGGTGTTGTAGAAAATCGGGGCGATCTTGCTGCCCAGGCACACGCCGCCGAAGCGCTTGTTCGGCACGAACGGGATGTCTTCGCCGGTGAACCACAGCACGGAATTCGTCGCCGACTTGCGCGAAGAACCCGTTCCCACCACGTCGCCTACATAGGCCACGAGGTTGCCCTTCGCGCGCAGAGATTCGATGAAGTGCACGGGGCCGCGCTTGCCTTCTTCTTCCGGCGTGATGCCGGGGCGCGGGTTCTTGAGCATCGCGAGCGCGTGCAGCGGGATGTCGGGGCGGCTCCAGGCATCGGGTGCGGGAGACAAGTCGTCGGTGTTGGTTTCGCCGGTCACCTTGAAGATGGTGACAGTGAGACTCTGCGGCACTTCGGGGCGAGCGGTGAACCACTCGGCGTCGGCCCAGCTTTGCAGCACGGCCTTGGCATTCGCGTTGCCACTGTCGGCGAGTTCCTTGACGTCGTGGAACTGGTCGAACATCAGCAGTGTCTTCTTCAACCCTTCGGCCGCGACGCTGCCCACGGTGGCATCGGCCAGCAGCTCGATCATCGGGCTGATGTTGTAGCCACCGAGCATGGTGCCCAGCAGTTCGGTTGCCTTGGTGCGGCTGATGAGCGGCGAGTGCTCGGTGCCGTGTGCCACTGCGGCGAGGTAGGACGCCTTGACCTTCGCAGCATCGTCCACGCCCGCTGGCACGCGGTGCGTGATGAGGTTAACCAGGAACTCTTCTTCACCGGCCGGCGGCGTCTTCAGCAGCTCGATCAGTTCACCAGTTTGTTGTGCGGACAGCGGCAGCGGCGGAATGCCCAGGGTGGCACGTTCGGTGACATGTTGGCGATAGGCGTTGAGCATTTTCTGTGAAAGGTGAAGAGTGAAAGGTGAAACGTGCCGCGGTTGAGGCGTCACGCGGCTGTCGGGACGATGACTTTGAGTCCCTTGAAGTAATCGCGAAAGAAAGAGGCGTCGCGGGTGATCAGCGCGTTGCACTGGAGCAAGGCGTGGGCACCGACGATGAAGTCCTGAACAGTGCGTTGACGGGTGCCGCCGCGGGCTCGGTAGCGGCGCTGCATTTCGCCAGCGCGCAATGCCGATTTCTGCTCGACGGCACTATAGGCGACCCCCATGTCTTCGAGCGCCTGCATCGCCTGGTCGCCATCGCACAGCGAACTGCAGATTTCCGTCACGACCACGTCGCACACGACGACCGGGCCGCGCCCGAGGGCGTCGCGCAACGCAGCTTCCGCTGCATCGGCGTGTTCGGAATTGGCGAGCAATTCGACGATGACGGAGGAATCAACGGCAATCATCGGATCACAGATCCACCGGATCGCCAGGTGCGCGACCCCGAAGGGTGCGCACTGCGTCATCGACCGACTCGAATCTGTCGAGCTTGAACTTGCCGCGGGCGCGCGAGATGGCGTCGTCGACGTTCTTGCGCAGGATGATGCGGTTGCCGTCGAGTTCGACCTTCAGCAGGGTGCCTTTGGTGAGCCCGAGCGCATCGCGCACGGCTTTGGGAAGGGTAATTTGGCCCCGTTCCGCAACGGTGGCTTCCATTGCGCGCTCCTGAAGTCGGTATGCACGAATTGTACATACCTGATGGGACATACTCAAACTAGTACGTCACCATCTCCAGAGATATTCTTGCCCCTCCCTTTGGGGCCCGCTGCGAGGCTGAGAGAGGTGGGTGAGGGTGGCGGGCCGTCAAACCCAGCCACCCGAGGACAAAATCAAAGCGACGCCTGCTGCTCCTGCTGCCTGCACCCGTCCACCATGCGCTGGCCGATCTTGTTGTTCAACATCATCGACTTCGCAGGAATTTGCACCCACACGACACCGGCCTTCTTGTCTTCGAGGCGGACGGCGCCAGTGGTGGTCTCCTCGGGCGCCATGATGTAGTGGGCGTTCTTGAAGCCGACCTTGAAGAGGCCCGGCTTGCCTTCGAGCGGCTGCACGCTCACGTGCTGGTTGAACTCGCACTGTGCATTGCCGACGAGCACGCGGCTGGCGATGTCGAGCTGGGCTTGGCTGATCGTCTGGTTGGTGTCTGCGGCTTGCACTTTCGCGGCAGCTGGTTTGTGCGCCGGCTTCGACGGTTTCACGGCCTGCGATTGAGCGAAGGCGGCACTTGCGGACAGGGAGATGGCAACCGCTGCGATGGCGGTCCTGACGACTGGACGATTCATGGTGGATTCCTCGTTGAACAAAGGCCTCATACGGTGAGGCGGTAGCGGGAGTGTTGCGCGATGGGGTCAGAGGCTGAGAGCTTTTCGATCATGCCCGCTCATCACGCCAAAAGCCCCCCGCTCGTCGTTGCAAATGCTCGCCATAGCCAAGCTATGGCTGCGCTTTGCGCCTAGATCAGCCGCCTTTTGACGTGCTGCTCGGACACATTCGAAATACTCTCAGCCTCTCAGGCGCCAGCAACAGAATAGTGGCGCCAACACCCTCGATCATGGATGAATCCGGGCGCCGCGGCACGAGGTTGCGGCATGGGTACGTGAATGAAGTCACGCCATCGAAGCCTTGCGCTCGGGAGGGCCCGAGATCTTGCGTTCTTGGACCAGCCCTTGATCAACGCGCCAACGAAGCTCTTTGAAACACTTTTCGCGGGCGCAGGTGTGCATGGATTTGGCCCGGAATAAGTTCCCGTTTTGGGGGGGGCGCTGGGCGGGCGCGCTGCGGCGTTGCTCCTCACTTGTGTGGCTCGCCACACGGCGCTCGGAGCGCCTTGCATCGCATCCCGCCCAGCGCCCCCA
>JAJKJU010000364.1 GCA_021153565.1 Rhizobacter sp. | reverse complement strand
GGCGCTCCTCACTTGTGTGGCGAGCCACACAAGTGAGGAGCAACGCCGCAGCGCGCCCGCCCAGCGCCCCCAAAACGGGAAATTGTTTCGGGCCAAATCCTCACTCCGCCTTGCCCATCGCCTTTTGATGGCGCTCGATGAATTCACGGTACGTGTCGATGCCGCGCAGTTGCAAGATCGTATTTCGCACAGCGGCTTCCACCAGCACGGCCAAGTTGCGGCCCGCATCCACCGCGATCACCACCTTGCGCACAGGTACGTCGAGGATGTCTTCGTACATCGGCTCGTAGGGCAATCGTTCGAACTCCCGCTCAAGCGTCTCCTTGCGCACCAGGTGCACGATCAGTTTCAAGCGCATCTTCCGCCGCACTGCCGTCTCGCCGAATATTGCCTTGATGTCGAGCAGGCCGATGCCGCGCACTTCGAGAAGATTCAAGAGCAATTCGGGACAACGCCCATCTAGCGAGGTCTGCGAGACGCGATAAAGATCGACGGCATCGTCAGCCACGAGCCCGTGGCCGCGGGAAATCAGTTCCAGCCCGAGTTCGCTCTTGCCCAGGCCCGATTCACCCGTCAGCAGCACTCCCAGCCCCAGGATGTCCATGAACACGCCATGCCGCGTTGTGCGCTCGGCGAAAAGCTGGCCCAGGTACCCGCGCACCACGTCGATGACGTGGCCGGCCGATTCGTCGGTAACGAAGAGCGGAATGTCCGCCCGGTCACACATGGCCACCAGCTTGTCCGGCGGCGTCTGCGCGTCGGCCACGATCAGCACTGGCGGCTCAAGCGTCACGATGCGGGAAATACGCCGCTCAATGACATCCGGCGTCGACTGGCTCAGGTAGGCCACTTCACGCCGCCCGACGAGCTGCACGCGATATGGGTGGATGTAATTGAGGTAGCCAACCAAGTCGGCCGCAGACTGGGCGTTGCGCACTGCCGCTTCGTCGAAGCGGCGTTCGGGATGCGCATGGCCTGCAATCCACTCCCAGTGCAGGGCCTGCCGATGTTCTTCGAAGAGCGCTTCGGCGCTGATGACTGTTGGTTTCATGTTGTGGACGCTTCCCCTTCAAGTGGGAAGGTACAACATGCACGGATCAGGCGACCGATTTGAGCGGTTCCCAATTCGAAATCAGCTCGTGAACCTTCGCGGCATCGCCTTCGGTCTTGAGGCGCTCTCGCAGCTCGCGATCGCTCAGCATTTCGGCGATTTCGGAGAGGATTTCGAGATGCCGCTGAGTAGCCGCTTCTGGCACCAGCAGGAAAATCAGCAGCGCGACCGGCTCGTCGTCGGGTGCATCGAAGGGGATGGGGTGCTGCACGCGCAGCACGGCGGCCAGCGGGTTTTTCAAGCCCTTGATGCGGCCGTGCGGAATGGCGACTCCATGACCGAGGCCGGTGGACCCCAGGCGTTCACGTGCAAAAAGGTTGTCGGTGACGGTGGCTCGGGCGATGGCATGCTGGTTTTCGAACAGCAGACCCGCGTGCTCGAATGCGCGCTTCTTGCTTGTGGATTCCACGTCGACCAGGACGTTGCTGGCGGGCAGGATGGCGGCGAGACGGTTCATAAGGGTTCCGGGCGCCCGCTTCAGCCTCTTCGGCCTGCCGGGTCGCTCGCGTGGAGCCGAGTCATCAAATTATAAAAAATACGCAAAACAGAGTCCGGAGATTGTGCACGTGGTGCTGCATAGCAGCAACGCCACCGCCCCCCGCGCTCGCAGGGTTGTGCGATATACATGCAAAAAAGCGGCCGGAGGGCCGCTTTGGTTGACGGGGACTACACCCACGTTGCTTGCGTCTTGGCGCCCGCTCCGCCTCGAGCGGGACGGTGCCCATTGGTAGCGGAAGCGCCCAAGGGCCATCATCAGCTCGGCGTGGCGTCCAGCCTCTTGGCGGCTACATGATGGTGGTCATTGAGCCTGTCTTTGTGACGGCAGACCTGACGGTCCAGCTTATCCATCAACTGATCAATGGCGGCGTAAAGGTCTTCGTGGGCATTTTCCACAAAGATGTCCTTTCCCTTCACATGCAGCGTGACTTCGGCCTTCTGCCTGCGTTCCTTCTCCTTTAGCTTCTCGACTGACAACAGCACATTGATATCCACCACCTGGTCAAAATGACGGGTTACGCGATCTAGCTTGGTGAGCACGTATTCGCGCAGTGCCGGGGTAACTTCGAGATGATGGCCGCTGATCGTCAAGTTCATGGGTACTCCTTTCGCAGGGGGTCGGGGAACTGGGGGAAGACGAGAGGACAAGGCTGGAAGAGGGGTGTGTCGACGCGAGGTCATTGAGGCCCAGTGTGCACGCGTTCGGGGGGTGTGACAAGCGGGTGACACCGGCTAACACCGTGAGGAATAGCGTCTTTCAGATGCCATAATTTCAGTCTTTCTGGTTCTCGGAGCACCGACTTGGACGCGCCCCCTACTCGGTGACCGTCCACTCCAGCAGGCCGCGCACCTGATGCAGGCCCTGGCCGGGGTGAGACGGTCGCATTTCCCACCGCAACCGTGTCACCCAGGCCCCGAATGCGCGAAAACGCGCTTTCGTTTTGCCGGAGTCCCCATGCTGAACGTTTTCACGCTGGCCAGTGGCCGGCTGTTCCAGGAAGAGATTGAAAGCCTCGACGAATTGGCGCACGTGCAGCCGGTCTGGGTCGATCTGGAACAACCCACCCCCGAAGAAAAAGGCTGGATTGCCCAACACTTCGGCGTGACCATTCCGGAAGACGCAGTCGACGACGACCTCGAGGAATCTGCCCGCTTCTACGAGGAGGACAGCGGCGAGCTGCACATCCGCTCCGACTTTCTTATCGACGACGGCGAAGCGCCGCGTAACGTGCGTGTGGCCTTCATCCTGTTCAAGGGCGTGTTGTTCTCTGTTCATGCCGAAGACCTGCCCGTGTTTCGCCTGCTGCGCCTTCGCGCCCGGCGCATCCCGGCCTTGATCGAAGACGCGAAGGACGTGCTGCTCAAGCTCTACGACGCTGATGCGGAGTACAGCGCGGACGCGCTGGAAGGCATCTACGATCACCTTGAAGCCGTAAGCAACGGCGTCCTCAAGCAAGACGTGAACGACCAGACCGCCGGCGAGGCGCTGTCGGCCATTGCCAAGGAAGAAGACCTGAACGGGCGCATCCGCCGAAACGTGATGGACACGCGGCGTGCCGTGAGTTTCATGATGCGAAGCCGCATGCTCAATGCCGAGCAGTTCGAAGAAGCGCGGCAGATCCTGCGCGACATCGATTCGCTCGACAGCCACACGACCTTTCTCTTCGACAAGATCAACTTCCTCATGAACGCCACGGTCGGCTTCATCAACATCAACCAGAACAAGATCATCAAGATCTTCTCGGTCGCAAGCGTCGCGCTGCTGCCGCCGACGCTCATCGCGAGCATCTACGGCATGAATTTCAAGAGCATGCCCGAGCTTGACTGGTCAATAGGTTACCCGTATGCGCTCGCGCTGATGGTCGCGTCGGTGGCGGCGCCGTTTATCTACTTTCGGCGCAAGGGCTGGCTGCGTTGATGGACGAAGGCCGGCTGTCGCGGACCAGAGCCTGCATTTCGCAACAAAACAAGACATGGGTCGGCGCTTGAATACGAGAACTCTCGGGGCCTCAGAGGCTGAGAGTATTTCGATCATGCCCGCTCATCACGCCAAAAGACCCCTGCTCGTCGTTGCAAATCTCGCCATAGCCCTGGCTATGGCTGCGCTTTGCGCCTAGATCAGGCGCCTTTTGACGTGCTGCTCGGACACGCTCGAAATACTCTCAGCCTCTCACATCGCGTGGCACCGCCGTCCTGCACAGACAGGTTCAAGAGCTCGCGCGGCGCCGGAGCCACCGCATCAACGCGCCGATGAGAGGAAGTTTTTCATACAACTCCTCGGCGGCATCCCAGTAGTCGCGGTGCAGGCATACCAGTCCCTGCACGTCGAACCGCAGGTGCGACCCGCCATGCACGGTTTGCGCTTCACCGTTGAAATGCCTGAAGCGAAACAGGAAGTCCCAAGTCAGAAAGCATTGATCGCCTTCAACTATCACGTCGCGGATCACGAAGCGCGGATCGTCGAGTGCCACGAACATGTGGGTAAAGACTCGTTCAATCTCGGGGATGCCGCTTACGTCGTTGAAGGGATCTTTGAATCGTGCGTCGGGCGCGTAGTACCGAGACAAGCACTTCACGTCCGCGGGCGTGAAGTGCTCGAACAGCGAGACGATTCTTTGTACGCGTGTATCCGTCGAACTGGCGGTCATGGCATCGTCATCCGTTTCATCTTCGGGCAGTCTACGAAGCCATCGCCTGTCCAAATGCGGATTTGGCGAAGACGTGCATGGTGAGGAAGCTCATGCGGCCACTGCCGCGAAGGCGGGCACCGGGAAGATCGGCCATCACCTGCGGCCGCGCCTCGGCCCCGGCCTTCAATCCGAACGGCGCTGCCGCGCAGCGCCAATGCGGCATGTCGTGCAATGGGAAATCCGTTTCCTCGCATGCTCAGGCACGTTGCAGCGTGAACTGGATGACGCTTGTGTTGCCCGTCGCGAAGGCCGCCTCACAGTAGGCGAGGTAGAACTCCCAGATACGCATGAACCGAGTGTCGAATCCCAGTCGTCTCACGCGAGCATCTGCGGCAAAAAAACACTCGCGCCAGCGGCGAATTGTCTCGGCATAGTCGGAGCCGAAGTCGAGCTCGTTGATCACTCGCAAGCCGACCTTTCCAGCCGCCTTCCGAAACCCGGAGGGGCTCGGCAGCAAGCCGCCCGGGAAGACATATTGCTGAATGAAATCGGTAGATTTCACGTAGCGGTCGAAGAGATCGTCGCGGATAACGATGGTCTGGATACAGGCCTTGCCCGACGGCTTTAGTTTGTTGCGTACCGTCTCGAAAAAAACCGGCCAGTGTTCGCGCCCCACGGCTTCGAACATCTCGATCGAAACGATCGCATCGAACGGACCATCCCCGATGTCGCGATAGTCCTGGTAGCGCAGATCGGCGTGGAGGCCCGCTGCGGCGAACCGCCGCAGCGCCCATTCGAGTTGTTCGCTCGACAAGGTCATCCCCGTCACCCTCGCTTCAAAGTCACGGGCCGCGCATTCGGCCAGCGCGCCCCAGCCACAACCAATCTCAAGCACGCGATCGCCGGCCTTAACGCCGCATTCGGTCAAGGCACGCCGCATCTTGGCCAATTGCGCCACTTCCATCGGTGCATCGAGATCGCCGTCGAACCATGCGCTGCTGTAGTTCATGGTCGGATCCAGCCACAACTCGTAAAACGAGTTGCCGAGGTCGTAGTGCGCCCGGATGTTTCGCTTGCTGCCACCGCGTGAATTGCGGTTGACGAGGTGCTTGATCCGATACAGCAGCGAACCCCACCAGGTGCCGTAGATGACCTGCTCGACCTCGTCTCGGTTGGCGATGAATAGCTGGAGAAGGGCGATGAGATCGGACGTGGTCCAGTCGCCTGCGACGTAGGCTTCGGCGAAGCCAATGTCGCCCGACTTCAACGCGGCGGCGCAGACGTTCCAGTTGCGCAGACGGATGACCGCTCGCGGGCCGCCTTCACCGGGCGTTCCGAACAGCAAGGTACTGCCGTCAGGGATCTGCACCGACATCGTTCCGTGCTTGATGTTTTTCATGAGCCGGAACACCGCGCGGGCAGCGGCTGGTGCCGATTCGGGGAGTAGAAGTGGCGCGAAACTTGTGGTGCTCATCTCGTCAAAAGTGGGTCGGGCTCAGAGGCTGAGAGTATTTCGATCATGCCCGCTCATCACGCCAAAAGCCCCCTGCTCGTCGTTGCAAATGCTCGCCATAGCCCCGGCTATGGCTGCGCTTTGCGCCTAGATCAGGCGCCTTTTGACGTGCTGCTCGGACACGTTCGAAATACTCTCAGCCTC
>JAJKJU010000363.1 GCA_021153565.1 Rhizobacter sp. | reverse complement strand
GTTGACGCATGACAAGTTCATGTTTGCTCAGAGGCCCAGGCCCCTCACCCCAGCCCTCTCCCCGAAGGGGCGAGGGAGCAATGCAGGCCAGTTCGCTGTGGTCCGCTTCGAAGTAACGCATTTCGGCTCCCTCTCCCCCGGCGGGGGGAGAGGGTTGGGGTGAGGGGTCTCCCAAAAATCACCCCCATCTCCGTCAAGGCAACCCGACGGCCCTCCACCGTCGCCCGCACCTGCTCGACCTCTCGCCGACACCCGTTTGGCGATGAAGAAGGCCTTTTACACATCAAGAGCCGTGACCTCCAAGCAAGGTTCAGATAGTGAGGTTGTCGTGCATCACCGACGGCGAGAAGTCGACGGCGTTTGCGGGCTTTCGTCCATCGGCCCACGCCTGTAGCGTGTCGGCAGTCATTGGCTTGGCAAAGTAGAAGCCCTGCAGTTCATCGCAGCCCAGACCGACCAGGATGTCGCGCTGGCCGACGGTCTCGACTCCTTCGGCCACCACCCGCAGACCCAGCGCGTGCGCCAACTGGATCACGGCGCTCACGATTGCTCGCGCGTCACCGCTTTCCTCGACGTCGCCGACGAAGCTGCGGTCGATCTTGAGCTGACGTGCCGGCAACTGGCGCAGGTAGCTCAGGCTCGAATACCCGGTGCCGAAGTCGTCAATCGAGAGGTAGACACCGATGCGGGCCAGGCCTTCGAAGGCGCGCTGCGTGGCTTTGATGTCTTTCATGGCCACCGATTCGGTGATCTCGCACAGCAATTGCGACGGGGCGATGTGATTGCGCGTGAGTGCCTGCTCGATGCGCTCGACCAGCTCGTCTTGGCGCAGTTGGTGAGCCGACAGGTTGATAGCCATTCGCATGCGAAGGCCGTCCCTGGCCCATGCCTGCATCTGGCGACATGCCTCGTTGATGACCCAGTTGCCGAGGCTGTTGATCAGGCCGAAGCGCTCGGCAATCGGAATGAAGACACCAGGGCTGACGATGCCATGCTCCGGATGGTTCCAGCGCAGCAAGGCCTCTACGCCGCGGATTTGCCCAAGCCGCCCGTCGATCTTGGGCTGGTAGTAGAGCTGCAATTGCCCAAGCTCGACGGCGTGGCGCAAGTCATTCTGCATGCTCAATTGCTCGAGCGCGCCTGCGTCCATGTGCGACTCGAACAGCGCATAGTTGTTGCCGCCGGCTCGCTTGGCTTCATACATCGCAGCGTCGGCGTGTGCGACGAGCTTGTCCTTTTCGCCATGATCAGGGTAGGTGACGATGCCGACCGAGCCGGAGATCTCGACTCGCCGGCCGCCAATGTCGAAGGGGCGGGCCAGCACCTCGATCAGGCGGCGAGCCAAGGTGACGCAGTCGGCCATGCTGCCGACGTCTTCCATCAACAGTACGAATTCATCGCCGCCAATGCGTGCAACCGTGTCGCTGTCGCGTGCGGCGACGCGCAGACGCAAGGACGCTTCTTTCAGCACTTCGTCGCCGACGGCATGACCCAATGAGTCGTTGACCGTTTTGAAGCCGTCGAGGTCGACGAAGAGCACCGCGATCTTTTCTGCATTGCGCTGCGCGACGCTCTCCGCTGCGCGGTCGACACGGCGAAGCGAATGCATCAAGCGGTCTTCAAACAGCACGCGGTTGGGCAGGCCGGTGAGGGGGTCCATGAAGGCTCGCCGCTGCAGTTCGCCATTGACGGTTTGCAGTTGCGCATTGGCGACCTTGAGCGAACTGGCGAGCAGCGCAGTCTTGCTTTGCATCCGCGCGTCGTGGGTCGATGTGAACAAGGTCATTGCGAGCAGCGCCAACGACGACAGCGCAATCAGCGCACCGAGGCTGTTGCCTGCCAGCGCGTTCACACTGAGGCAAATGGCGCCGCTGGGAAAGCTTGCCGCAGCCATGGCGGTGTAGTGCATGCCGCAAATCGCGCAGCCCATCACCAGCGCCGCAATGCCTTGGTACATGCGGCCCTGCTTGTCATTGACCTTGCGCAGCCAGAAGAAGATCAGCAGGGCTGCTGCCGAAGCGCCCACGGCGATCAGACCCGAGCAGGCGACGAGCAGAGGGTTCCAGACGATGCCGGGCGCCATGTCGAGCGCTGCCATGCCGGTGTAGTGCATTGCGCAGATGCCCAGGCCCATGGCCAGCGCTCCGCCCGCCAGTCGCTGCCAGGTGAGCGAGCCGCTGCTCGCGACATGCAGCGCCACGGCAGACACGGCGATGCCCGCGATCCACGAAGCCACGGTCAACGCATAGGTGTAGCCCAGCGCGATCGGCAACGAAAACGCCAGCATGCCGACGAAGTGCATGCACCAGATGCCGGTGCCCATGGCGATCGAGCCGCCAATCCACCAGTTCAGGGCCACGCCGCGATCCTGAGCACACACGCGCTTGGCCAAATCGAGCGCCACATAGGACGCGAACGTTGCAATCACGAGCGATGTCATGACGCCCCAGGGGTCGTGGCTGGCAGGCAGATAGAACACGGTGTTCGCCTCGTTGAAAGTTGGCAGGCTCTTCGCCAACGCCATCTTCTGTTCGGCAGCGCGTGCATCGAATTGCGCACTACCGCAGAAGACTTTGTTGCAGTGCACACGTCTTCAGTGAGAAGTTTCACAGTCTGCGAACGCAGCACAACAAAGGCCCACTGCCGGGGCACAACCGTGATTGCTCAGAGTGAGAGGCTGAGATACTCTCAGCTGCTCACACCAGAGATTGAACGTGATTGCCGCGAGAAGCTACTTGACTCAGAGCTATGCCAGGCTCACCGCATTGTTCGGACGCGGTCTGGTGCTGGCGGTGACCTTGATTTTCATCGTCTGCCTCGCGGTCAGTCTGGTGGCGTTTGGATTCTTCAACTCCGCCGCACCCAGCACGCTGACCATCACCAGCGGACCCGAAGGGAGCGCGTTCAGGAAGAACGCCGAGCAGTACCAGAAGATCCTTGCGAAGGAAGGCGTCACGCTGAAGATTCTTCCCTCGGAAGGGTCGCATGAGAACCTGCAAAGGCTGGCCAACCAGAAGGTCACTGTGGACGTGGGCTTCGTGCTCGGTGGCGAGGCCAAGAGCGCTGCCGCGGAAAACCTGGTGTCGCTGGGAAGCATTTCATACCAGCCGCTGATGATCTTCTATCGGGGCGAGCGCAAGCGATTGATGTCGGAATTCAAAGGACTGCGCATCGACATCGGCCCGGAAGGCAGCGGCAGCAACAGCCTCGCACACACACTGCTCGCGGCCAATGGCATCAAGACAGGTGACGGCACAACCTATGTAGACACGGAGGCGGACGACACCATTCGGGCGCTGCGCGAAGGGCGCATAGACGCGATCTTCGCAATGAGCGATTCGAGCCCCAGCGCGGTGATTCGCCAATTGCTGCACACGCCAGAAATTCACCTTTTCAACGTGACGCAGGCTGATGGCTACTCGCGCCGCATCCCATATCTGAACAAGCTGCATCTCCCACAAGGAGCGCTCGACTTCGGTGAAGACATTCCATCCGAGGACGTGCAGTTGATCGGCCCGACGGTGGAGCTTGTGGCGAGGGACAGCCTGCATCCGGCACTCTCCGACCTGTTGCTCGAAGCCGCGCGCGAAGTGCATGGCAAGGCAGGCCTGTACAAGAAGCGCGGCGAATTTCCGGCTCCGCTGGAACACGAGTTCCGCATCAGTCCGGATGCCACGCGCTTCTACGCGTCGGGCAAGAGCTTTCTGTACCGCACCTTCCCGTTCTGGATGGCGAGCCTGATCGCTCGCATCGTGGCCGTTCTGGTGCCGGTGGTGCTATTGCTCATCCCGGCGTTCAAGATTGTTCCCGCGCTTTATCGCTGGCACATGACCTCGCGCATCTATCGCTGGTACGGGGCCTTGCAGCGGCTTGAACGCGACGCACTCAAGCCGTCGGTGGACGCCATGCGTCGCGAGGAACTGGTCCGGCACCTCGATCACATCGAGACTGCCGTCGCCAAGATCGTGATTCCGCCGGCTTTCGGCGATCTCTTCTACGGGCTGCGCGGACATATCCGGTCCGTGCGTGCCAGCCTCCTCGACGAACCTGTGTCCTTGTCCAATCCACAGGCGGCGAACGATGCCGCGAGGCAAGAGCCGGTCGCCAGTCGCTGACGCAGCTTGGCGAAGGCCTGGCTTGCAAGACGTCTGACCGTTCCGCTCCTCAGAGGCTGAGAGTTTTTCGATCATGCCCGCTCATCACGCCAAAAGCCCCCTGCTCGTCGTTGCAAATGCTCGCCATAGCCAAGCTGTGGCTGCGCTTTGCGCCTAGATCAGCGCCCTTTTGACGTGCTGCTCGGACACGTTCGAAATACTCTCAGCCTCTCAGCCTCTCAGGCGACCAGGCGCTCCGGTGGGGCATCGGCGGGCATTGAACGCGCTGCCGTCAAGGCCACGTGCTCGAAGCGGTCTGCATACTCGCGCAGCAGTCCCGCCATCATGTGCGCGTGCTCCGCGTCTTCGAACTTTGCGATCGTGCATCGGCGGGCGAGCTCCGCCTCGAAGCCGTAGTCGAGCTTCTCGAGCGGGGTGTTGCCGTGACCGTCGTAGGCAGCGGCGTCGGTGCAGGCAGCCATCGATTGAGCCGCGACGTCGAGGAAGAATCGACGGTTGGGCTCACGCACGTGATAGACCAGTTGAGAAGCGAAGTACACACACGCGTCTCCCTCCGGGCCGGTCACGACGACGGTTTCACCCTGCAGGCTTTCGTTTGCGCGACCTTGGGAAAAGCCGACGTCACGAGCGCGCCATGTCTGCTCAAACATGACCACATTGCATTCGTCGGCGTTCGGTCGACGACGCCGCATGCCCTCTGGAGAAGGGCCGAGAAGCATGGTGGCTTCAGGACTGGGTACACCGACGAGTCCTCGTTCGAGGGCATGGTGCATGGCACTGACGACGCTATTGACCGGATTGCGCAGGTTCATGGGGTGATACCTCAAATCGTGGCCAACGCGTGATCGGTGGCCGATGAGGTGACAGTAGATGGAGCCAGCTTTCAGCGATGCGTGTGTGCGAAGTGCAGTCGCGTTACGCGAAATCTCGCCAGAAAGCATGCTCCCTGGAAGAGCGAGTCATAGGTTTAGGACCCGGTACGAGCCGGCCCGGTAGGGGGCCGCCCATCAGTCTCTGAGCCCGTCGCGAGCAATTCAGCAAGCGTTCGCGAACCCTGCGGCCTTGCGCCGCAGTTGATTCAACAGGGCCGAGTCCACCTTCCCGCGGTGGACTCGGGCGTCGAAGTTGCCGAGGCGTTGCTGGATCTCCTCCCATCGCGCACCCAGATTCTTCTGCTTTCCCGTCTTCACGTGGACCGCGGTGAATTGATCGAACGGCAGCGTCATGGCCTGCTC
>JAJKJU010000362.1 GCA_021153565.1 Rhizobacter sp. | reverse complement strand
GAGGCTGAGAGTATTTCGATCATGCCCGCTCATCACGCCAAAAGGCCCCTGCTCGTCGTTGCAAATGCTCGCCATAGCACGAGCTATGGCTGCGCTTTGCGTCTAGATCAGGCGCCTTTTGACGTGCTGCTCGGGCACGCTCGAAAAACTCTCAACCTCAGATTCGGAAAAGCGGCCCCAATTTCGCGTCCGTGGTCTTCTCTATGAGGGGGCGCCGCAAGAATCCCTTTGTTGCATCCGAACGGTCTTTGGGTAAACCCTATGTTCGTATGCAACAAACGCATAGCCACTCCGGGAAACAGCATTGGACCGGGAGTTGCGACGAACCGTACAGTCCGCGCCCAAGATGCAGCCACCTCAACCCCTCTCCGACGACACCGACCCGACTCCCGGCTTTCGCCGCGAGCACGACTTTCTCGGTGTCAAGAACATCCCAGTCTCGGCTTACTGGGGCGTGCACAGCGCCCGCGCTGTCGAGAATTTTCCAATCACGGGCCAGGCCATCGGCGGCTGGTCGGACCTGATCCGCGCACTGGCATTCGTCAAGCAGGCCTCGGCGCGCGCCAACCTCGCGTTCAATGTCATCGACGCGCGCAAGGCCGACGCGATCTCCCTCGCCTGTGACGACCTGATCCGCGGCGATCTGCATGACCAGTTCGTCGTCGACGTGATCCAGGGGGGCGCCGGCACCTCGACCAACATGAACGCCAACGAGGTGATCGCCAATCGTGCACTCGAACACCTGTGCTTCGACAAGGGACGCTACGACGTCCTGCACCCCAACGACGACGTCAACGCATCGCAAAGTACCAACGACGTCTACCCGACTGCGCTGCGGCTCGCAGCCTGGTTCGGCATTGGCCACCTCATCATTGCCATGGCGGAGTTGCGTGGCGCCTTTGAAGCCAAGGCGGCCGAGTTCGCAAGAGTTCTGAAGATCGGCCGCACACAGTTGCAAGACGCGGTGCCCATGACGCTGGGCCAGGAGTTCCTGGCCTTCGCGATCATGATCGGCGAAGACGAACAGCGCCTGCGCGAAGCTCGCGCACTCATCACCGAAGTGAACCTCGGTGCCACGGCCATCGGCACTGGCATCAACGCCCCCCACGGCTATGCCGAGAAGGTGATCGCCCTGCTCGCGGATATCAGCGGCGTGCCGGTGGTGAAGTCCGAGAACCTCGTGGAAGCCACGCAGGACACCGGTGCCTTCGTGCAGTTGTCTGGCGTGCTCAAGCGCGTGGCATGCAAGCTGTCGAAGGTCTGCAATGACCTGCGCCTCCTGTCATCCGGACCGCAGGCGGGCTTCGGCGACATCAAGCTGCCGGCGCGACAGGCGGGCTCCTCGATCATGCCCGGCAAGGTGAATCCGGTGATTCCGGAAGTGATGAACCAGGTGGCCTTCGAGGTCATCGGCAACGACATCACCATCACGATGGCGAGCGAGGCTGGCCAGTTGCAGCTGAATGCTTTCGAGCCGATCATGGGTTGGGCGCTTGCGAAGAGCGTGAAGCACTTGACCAACGCATGCAGGACCCTGCAAGTGAACTGCGTCCAAGGCATCCAGGCGAACACCGAGCTCCTCGCGCGTCGTGTCGCGGAGTCGGTGACGCTCGTGACGGCGCTGAACCCGATCATCGGCTACGAAAAGGCGGCCTTGATCGCCAAGACCGCGCTGGCGACCGGCGGCACCATCGCCGACACGGCCGAGGCGCTGGGGATCATGAGTCGTGCTGAAATGGAGGCGTTGCTCGTGCCCGAAACGCTGACGCGTCCGGTACGTCTGGGGGCATGAGGATTTGGCCCGGAATAGGAGAACATATTCCTGGCCAAATCCTGAGCATTGCAAAGTTTGCTGTGACTCGGGTTGCTCACGCACCTCCCCCAACACATTTGACCAACGCAAGTTCGCATTCAATTCGGCTGGAATCGCTGTGTTAACCCTAGGTCCGCGGGCTTGTAGGTGGTTTTCCGTAGCTGCCCATCCATAGAATTTCGTTTTGCCTGTTCGCGGCCCTCGCGTATCTCATTTGTTACTTGCTTGGAAATCATTGAAGGAGTCCCCATGAAGAAGACCATGTTCGCTCTCGCTGCGGTTCTGGCCGTCGGCGCTGTTCATGCCGAAGACACGTTGAAGAAAATCAAGGACAGCGGCGTCATCACGATGGGCGTGCGCGAGTCGTCGGGCCTGTCCTACACGCTGGGTGACGGCAAGTACGTCGGCTACCACATCGATGTGTGCACGAAGGTCATTTCCGATCTTGAAAAGCAGATCGGCAAGAAGCTCGAAGTCAAATACCAGCCGGTGACCTCGCAGAACCGCATCCCGCTCGTGCAGAACGGCACCGTCGACCTCGAGTGCGGCTCGACCACCAACAATGCCACCCGCCAGAAGGACGTCGCCTTCGCCGTCACCACCTTCGTGGAAGAAGTGCGCATTGCCGTAAAGGCCAACTCGGGCATCAACAGCATCGGGCAGCTCGCCAACAAAACGGTGGCCACGACCACCGGCACCACCTCGGTGCAAACTCTGCGCAAGCACGAGCGCGCCAACGGCGTCGACTTCAAGGAGCTCTTCGGCAAGGACCACTCCGACAGCTTCCTGCTGCTCGAATCCGGCCGCGCCGATGCGTTCGTGATGGATGGCTCCATCCTTGCCAAGAACATCGCCTCTTCCAAGAATCCGTCGGACTTCAAGATCGTCGGCGAAGTGCTGTCGGTCGAGCCGATCGCGATCATGATGCGCAAGGACGACCCGGCCTTCAAGAAGGCGGTCGACGACAGCATCAAGGGGCAGATCAAGTCGGGCGACTTGGCCAAGACCTACGACAAGTGGTTCATGCAGCCGATTCCGCCGAGCGGCGCGAAGATCGGCCTGCCGCTGTCGGAAGCCAACAAGAACGCCTGGGCGAACCCCAACGACAAGCCCATGGAAGATTACGCGGTCAAGAAGTAATTCGACAGCGAGGTATCGGACTCGGTTAGGCTTCGGGCACTTCGCCCCGAAGCCTGCGCGAGTTCCGAGAAGCGCGGCGCCCGGTTTGACCGCGTCGCGCTTTTTTCTGGTGTTGTCGCCGTGGGGTAGAGGCGGTAGAAGCCCAAGAAAAACAGGAGATGGTTTTGGGAAGCACTTGGGACTGGCAGATCTTTCTGCAGGACACGGGAGGAGGGCGCACCTACCTCGATTGGATGATGTCGGCGTGGGGCTGGACGATGCTCGTCTCGGTCCAGGCGTTCGTCATCGCGCTGGTGATGGGCTCGCTCATCGGCATTCTTCGCACCACGCCGAGCAAGGCGCTCGTGTTTTTCGGCGATGCATGGACTGAGCTGTTCCGCAGCATTCCGCTCCTGGTTCAGTTGTTCATCTGGTACCACGTCATACCGCAGATTTTCCCGAGCCTGCAGGCGATTCCCGGGCTCGTGCTCGCGGTCTTCGGCCTCGGGTTCTTCACCTCCGCTCGAATTGCCGAACAGGTGAGGGCGGGCATCATGGCCCTGCCCAAGGGCCAGCGTTATGCGGGTCTCGCCATGGGCCTGACGCTGCCGCAGACCTACCGCTACGTGCTTTTGCCGATGGCGTTTCGCATCATCATTCCGCCGATCACGTCCGAGTCGATGAACATCATCAAGAACTCGTCGGTGACCTTCGCGGTGCAGATCTCCGAGCTGATCTTCTTCGCGCTGCAGTCGAGTGAAGAGACCTCGCGTCCGACCACGATCTATGCTGCCGTCACCGGGCTGTACTTCGTGTCGGCATTCACAGTGAACCGCATCATGGCGGTCGTGGAGAAGCGAGTGCAGGTGCCAGGAATGATCGGGGGAGGCAAATAATGCTGCACCTCGACTTCGGTTTCCTCAACGCGCAGATCATCTCGACCTATGTGGTCAAGGGCTTTGTCTATTCCATCCAGTTGACGCTGGTTGCGATGATCGGCGGCATCTTCATCGGCACGCTGCTCGCGCTGATGCGTCTGTCGGGCAAGAAGTGGCTCGTGATGCCCGCGGCGGTCTACGTCAATACGCTGCGGTCCATACCGCTCGTGATGGTGATCCTGTGGTTCTTCCTGCTGATTCCGGCCGGGTTCTACTCGGCCATTGGGGGGCAGTTCGCATTGGCGCACCGGGCAGAGTTGTCCGCCGTCATCACCTTCACCTTCTTCGAGGCAGCCTACTACTCGGAGATCATGCGCGCGGGCATTCAGTCCGTGCCCAAAGGCCAGGTGTATGCGGGCTATGCAGTGGGCATGACCTACAAGCAGTGCATGCAGTTGGTCGTTTTGCCGCAGGCCTTCCGCAACATGCTGCCCGTGCTGCTGACGCAGACCATCATCCTGTTCCAGGACACGTCGCTCGTCTATGCGATCGGCGCCTACGATCTGTTCCACGGCATGGACCTTGTCGCAAAGAATCTGAGCCGGCCGGTCGAGTCGTATCTTGCGGCTGCTGTTGTCTACTTCATCATTTGCTTCAGCCTGTCGATGCTCGTGCGTCGCCTGCAGAAGAAAATCCAAATCATTCGCTGATCGAGCCAGGAGAGCGAACCATGATCGACATCAAGAACGTTTCCAAGTGGTACGGCACCTTCCAGGTACTCACCAATTGCACGACCACCATCAAGAAGGGCGAGGTTGTGGTGGTGTGCGGCCCGTCCGGGTCGGGCAAGTCCACGCTGATCAAGACCGTGAACGCGCTGGAGCCTTTCCAGAAGGGCGACATCGTCGTGGACGGCATCTCGATTTCCGACCCCAAGACCAACCTGCCCAAGCTGCGCAGCCGGGTGGGCATGGTGTTCCAGCACTTTGAACTCTTCCCCCACCTGACGGTGACCGAGAACCTGACGCTCGCGCAGATCAAGGTGCTCGATCGCAGCCAGGACGACGCCCGCGCTCGCGGTCTCAAGATGCTCGACCGCGTGGGCCTGATGGCGCACAAGGACAAGTTCCCCGGTCAGTTGTCAGGCGGCCAGCAGCAGCGCGTTGCGATCGCCAGTGCGCTGTCCATGGACCCGATCGTGATGCTCTTCGACGAACCCACGTCGGCGCTCGACCCCGAGATGGTGGGCGAAGTACTCGACGTGATGGTTCAGTTGGCGCAAGAGGGCATGACCATGATGTGCGTGACGCACGAAATGGGCTTCGCACGCAAGGTGAGCCATCGGGTGATCTTCATGGACCAGGGGAAGATCGTAGAAGACTGCACGCGGGATGACTTCTTCGGCAACCCGAATGCGCGCTCGCCGAGGGCGAAGGACTTTCTGTCGAAGATTCTGCAGCATTGATCTCAACCTGAGTCTTGGTGCGGACAGACTTTGTGCAGACGGAGGACGTGGCCTTCCGGAACTTCGAACCACGCCGCCTTTTCCGAACCGAGGACGCATACGCGCTTATCGGTTTTCAGCCCTGGAAAGTCGTAGTCGGCAAACACCACGCCGCGTGATATGAGAGGCGCGATGGTGCTGGCGATGTTGTCGACTCTAAAGCTCAGGGCGGTGTGCTGCGCCTTCGTTCCCTCGGGTTTCTGAAACAACGCGATCTTGGTGCCGCCGCAGCGGCAGACGAACTTGCCATGGGCTTGCCGCCGATCGGAGTCCGATTTCGCGTTTCATCCAATCGGGCATTACCACAGTGAGATGCGGGGAAAAGGAACCCAATGCATCGGGGGTGCGTTCAAACTGATGTGAAGGCATCAACACCCGTTCGCCCTGAGGTATCGAAGGGCTTGTGGAGCGTCTGGATGGGGCTTTGATACCTCAGCCTGAACGGAAATCGGTGTCCACCTGAAGCGTACACATCAGTTTGAATCGCACCCGTGCATCGGCGACTCAGTGTCGTTCAGGCGCTTCGGCAAGCCGGGGCTCTGCAGCGACTATGAACAACTGCAGAAGACTGGTTTCTGTTACTCCGTATCACGAATTCGGGGATGGCTTTCGGCCCCGCAGCGGTCTCGATTGGACCAATTGGCCAGCGAATCGGCACGCTCAGGAATATGCCACCAGCACAACCGCACGTCGCAGGTTCAACCTCCTGCACCTGTCGACCCACATGGCTGTGCCCTCCGCTCTGGTCTTTTGGCGCGTCCCCGACGCCTACACTTGTCTGCCTTGAGATAGTGATGCTGGTCGGCTCCGTACCGATGGCTCGGATGCCGCACTGGCGGCAGCAACCACAAGCAAAGTTTCAATGACAACCTCGGAACGCCAACTTGAAGAAGAGCTGATCGCCAAGCTCTCGGAGCTGAAGTACACCCATCGCGAAGACATTCGCGACCGTGCCGCCCTCGAAGCCAACTTTCGAGAGAAGTTTCAGCAGCTCAACCGCGTCAAGCTCACCGACGAAGAGTTCCATCGGCTGCTCGAAGAGATTGTCACCCCCGACGTCTTCACCGCTGCCCAGACGCTGCGCAGCCGTAACAGCTTCACCCGCGAAGACGGCACGCCACTGAACTACACCCTGGTCAACATCGACGAATGGTGCAAAAACACCTTTGAAGTCGTCAACCAGCTGCGCATCAACACCGACTACAGCCACCACCGCTTTGACGCCGTGCTGCTCATCAACGGCGTGCCAGTGGTGCAGATCGAGTTGAAGACGCTGGGCATCAACCCGCGCCGCGCCATCGAGCAGATCGTCGACTACAAAAATGACCCCGGCAACGGCTTCACGCGCACGCTGCTGTGCTTCATGCAGGTGTTTGTGGTCAGCAACCGCAACTCGACCTACTACTTCGCCAACAACACGCCCGGCATTTCAGCTTCAACTCCGACGAGCGCTTTCTGCCCATCTACCAATACGCCGCGCCCGACAACACCAAGATCACGGGACTGGATGACTTCGCCGACGCCGTCTTGGCCAAATGCACTCTCGGCCAGATGCTCAGCCGCTACATGGTGCTGGTGGCCAGCGAGCAAAAGCTCTTGATGATGCGGCCCTACCAAATTTATGCGGTCAAGAACATCGTCAAGTGCATCGACGAAAACAGCGGCAATGGCTACATCTGGCACACCACCGGCAGCGGCAAGACGCTCACGAGCTTCAAAGCCTCCACCTTGCTCAAGGCCAACCCGGCCATTGAGAAATGCCTGTTCGTGGTGGACCGCAAAGACCTCGACCGCCAGACCCGGGAAGAGTTCAACCGCTTTCAAGAAGGCTGCGTCGAGCAAAACACCAACACCGGCGCGCTGGTGCAGCGCATGCTGTCAGACGACGGAGCAGACAAGGTCATCGTCTGCACCATCCAGAAGCTCGGCTTGGCGCTGGATGAAAACAGCAAGCGCAACAAAAGCCGAGAGAAGCGCGGGCTGGCCACCTACGTCGACCAGCTAGAAGCGCTGCGCGACAAGCGCATGGTTTTCATTTTCGACGAGTGCCACCGCTCGCAGTTTGGCGACAACCACCAGGCCATCAAAGAGTTCTTCCCCAAGGCCCAGCTCTTCGGCTTCACCGGCACGCCGATCTTTCCAGACAACGCGAGCTACAAGCAGATTACCGGCGAAGAGAAAACGCTGAAGACCACGCAAGACCTCTTTCAGCAGTCGCTGCACGAATACACCATCACCCACGCCATCGAAGACCGCAACGTCTTGCGCTTTCACGTCGACTACTACAAGCCAGACGGCAAAAACCCGCCCAAACAAGGCGAAACGCTGGCCAAGCGTGCCATCGTCGATGCCATCCTGGCCAAGCACGACGCCGCCACGGCCGGGCGCAAGTTCAACGCCATCCTCGCCACCGCCTCCATCAACGACGCCATTGAATACCACGGCCTGTTCGAGAAGGCGCAGGCCGAGATGCTGCGGGCCGACCCGGCCTTCGTGCCGCTCAACATCGCCGCCGTGTTCTCACCGCCCGGCGACGTGAGCCTCGACGTGAGGCAGATTCAAGAAGACCTGCCGCAAGAGCAAGAAGACAACCGCCAAGAGCCTGATGCCAAGAAGGTAGCGCTGAAAGCCATCATCGCCAGCTACAACGCCCGCTTCAGTACGAACCACCGCATCGAGGAATTCGACCTCTACTACCAAGACGTGCAGCAGCGCATCAAAGACCAGCAGTGGCCCGACGCGGACTTACGCAAGTCCATGCCCAGCGCCGCGCAGCACAAGCTCGACATCACCATCGTCGTCGACATGCTGCTCACTGGATTCGACAGCAAGTACCTCAACACGCTCTACGTCGACAAGAACCTCAAGCACCATGGCTTGATACAAGCCTTCAGCCGCACCAACCGCGTGCTGAACGACACCAAGCCCTTCGGCCACATTCTCGACTTTCGTGGCCAACGAGGCGCGGTAGACGAAGCCATTGCCCTTTTCTCTGGCGCCAAGGGCGAGGCCGCGCGAACGATCTGGCTGGTGGACAAGGCCCCCGCCGTGATTGAAAAGCTGCAAGAGGCCAAGGGGGCCCTTCAGAGCTTCATGCACTCGCATGGGCTTTCGGGCAAGCCCGAAGACATCATCAACCTGAAAGGTGACGAAGCTCGCGTCGCCTTCGTCGAGGCCTTCAAGAAAGTGCAGAAGCTGCAAACCCAGCTCGACCAGTACACCGACCTCACACCCGAGCAAGCCGCGGCCATTCAGGCCATCTTGCCCAAAGACGAGCTGACCGCCTTGCGCGGCCAGTACCTCGAGACCGCACAGCGCCTGCGTGCGCAACAGGCCAAGCCGGAGGGTGAGCAGAACGAGCAGGTCGATCAGCTCGATTTCGAGTTCGTGCTCTTTGCATCGAGCACCATCGACTACGACTACATCATGAAGCTCATCGCGGACTTCTCTGCCAAGAAACCCGGCAAGGCCACGATGAGCCGCGAGCAGCTGGTCGGCCTGATCGCGAGCGACGCCAAGTTCATCGACGAACGCAACGACATCACCGAGTACGTGATGAGCCTCAAGGCCGGCGAAGGCCTCGACGAGGCCGCCATTCGCGCGGACTACCAGCAGTTCAAGGCCGCCAAGGCTGCCCGCGAGTTGGGCGAACTCTCTGCCCGGCACGGCCTGCCCGCAGCGGCGATGCAAAGCTTTGTGGACGGCGTGCTTGAGCGCCGCATCTTCGACGGCGAGCAACTCACTGAACTGCTGGCCCCTTTGGCGCTGGGCTGGAAGGCCCGCACGCAGAAGGAGCTAGCCTTGATGACTGATCTGGTGCCGATGTTGAAGAAGCGCGCCGGGGGCCGAGAGATCTCGGGCCTCCAGGCCTACGAGGATTGAGGCGTGGCGAAGCAGGGAAGATCGACGGTGGTGCCGAGACTGCGGTTCCCGGAGTTTCGAAAGGCGACCAAGTGGGCGGAGACAACCCTCGGTTCAGAGGCCACTTTCCAGAAGGGCCGAGGTATCTCAAAGGCCGAGATTGATCCCAAGGGAAATCGTTTGTGCATTCGCTACGGTGAGCTGTACACCCGATATGGCGAAGTCATTCGGGAGGTTTTCTCCAGGACCAATGCACCCGAGTCGGGTCTCCTTCTTAGCTGCAAAAACGATGTGATTGTTCCGGCATCAGGCGAGACCAAAGATGACATCGCGACCGCATCTTGCGTTTTGCTCGACGATGTGGCGCTCGGAAGCGACCTGAACGTGATTCGGACGAGGCACAACGGCGTCTTTCTCAGCTACTTTCTGAACGGGCCAAAACGACGAGAAGTTGCCAAGGTCGCGCAAGGTGACACCGTCGTGCACCTCTATTCAAGTCAGCTTGGACAACTTCCAATTGCCTTTCCCGAGAAAGGCGAGCAACAGAAGATCGCCGACTGCCTGACGGCGCTGGACGAGGTGATTGCCGCTTACGGGCAGAGGGTGGCGGGCTTGATGACTTACAAGCGCGGCCTGATGCAGCAGCTCTTCCCCCGCGAAGGCGAAACCATCCCTCGCCTGCGTTTCCCCGAGTTCCGTAATGACCCGGAGTGGAAAGAGGTGAAGGCTGGAACGCTGTTCGCAAACCGCTCGGAAAGAGGTGAAGACGCGCTGCCGATCTATTCCGTGACGATGACGGATGGCCTCGTGAAGCGCACGTCCTTGGATCGTCGGATCGATGACCTTGCCGAAGCTGCTGGGAACAAAAAAGTACTCCGGCACGACATCGCCTACAACATGATGCGCATGTGGCAAGGTGCATGTGGTGTTGCGCGCGTGGATTGCATGGTCAGCCCTGCCTACGTAGTGCTTGCTCCGAAGATGGGTGTGCGCTCCGATTTCTACGGCTACCTCTTCAAGTTGCCGCAGATGCTGCGGCTGTTTACCGCTCACTCTCGTGGTCTCACAGAAGACAGATTGCGGCTGTACTACCAAGGCTTCAGCAGCATTCCGCTCCCACAGCCCGACGTGCGAGAGCAGAGGCAAATCGCCGATTTCCTATCGGCCTTAGACACCCGGATTGCTATCGAATCTGACAAGTTGGATGCCTTAAAGACTCACAAACAGGGCCTCATGCAGCAGCTATTTCCGTCGCCGGAGGTGGTCTAGCACATGGCGACCACGACCTTCTCCGGCCTGCATCAAGCCCGAGGCCGACGACCCGAATCAGACGCTCTACAAGCGCGTGATTGATTTGATGAGCCATGGCGACTACTCACTGTATGAGCCGCGCGAAATGATGCCGGAGAACAAAGAGCACTTCGGCCGGGCAATGCGGCAGTTCATCAGCGCGCACCCCTTCAGCCCCACGCTCTTCGTTGGCACTGCGGAGCAAACGCCATGACGGGTAAACGCACCCAGCAAGCGGGCGGCGACGGCAAGGCCCTTGCTGCCGCACCCACTGGCCTGACTCCCTTGCTGGGCGCCCTGCGCCAGCTCATCGCCGATTCGCGCCAACAGGCGCTGCGGGCGGTGGACAGTCTTCAGGTGCAAACCTACTGGCATATCGGGCAGCACATCGTCGAGTATGAGCAAGGCGGTGCGCAGCGTGCGGCCTATGGGCAACGGTTGCTGCCGCAGCTGGGGCAGGCGCTGGCGGCGGAGTTTGGGCGCGGCTTTGATGCCACCAACTTGCGGCACATGCGGGGTTCTACCTGGCCTTCCCGATTCGCGACGCACTGCGTCGCGAATTGAGCTGGACGCACTACCGCCTGCTGCTGCGGGTAGACAGCACCGAGGCACGGCAGTGGTACATGCAAGAGGCCGCAAGCCAGAACTGGAGCACGCGGGCGCTGGAGCGGCAGATTGGCACGCTGTATCACGAACGCCTGCTGTTGAGCCAGGACAAGGCGGCGGTAAGCGCCGAGGCCCAGGTTGATCTTGCGGCCTTGGCGCCCTCGCCCCGCGCTTTTGTGCGCGACCCGGTGATGCTGGAGTTCTTGGGCCTGCCTGACACCGGCCGCCTGCTCGAAGCGAAGCTGGAATCTGCGCTGATGGACAAGCTGCAGCAGTTTTTGCTGGAGCTGGGCAAAGGCTTTGCCTTTGTGGCGCGCCAGCAGCGCATCAGCACCGAGACGCAAGACTTTTATATCGACCTGGTGTTCTACAACTACCTGCTCAAGTGCTTTGTGCTGATCGACCTGAAAACAGGCCACCTCACGCACCAGGATGTCGGGCAGATGGACATGTATGTGCGCATGTACGACGAGCTGCGCCGGGGCGCGGACGACAACCCGACGGTGGGCATTCTGTTGTGCGGCAGCAAAGACCAATCGGTGGCGCGCTATTCCGTGCTCAACGGCAGCGAGCAGCTCTTTGCCAGCAAGTACCGCTTGGTCTTGCCCAGCGAAGAAGAGCTGCGGTTGGAGCTGCAGCGCGACAGAGAAGACATTGAAACCCACCAGAACCTGAGCGGCGAAGACGACAAGCCATGACCGAACAAGACCAAAAAGAACTGGGCAAAACCCTCTGGGCCATCGCCGACCAGCTGCGCGGCTCGATGAACGCGGACGACTTTCGCGACTACATGCTGTCGTTCTTGTTCTTGCGCTACTTGTCGGCCAACTATGAACAGGCAGCCCAGAAGGAGCTGGGCGCGGACTACCCGGACGTGGCGGCGGACGTGATGGAGCAGACCGACGCCACGACGCCGCTTCAAATCTGGTACGAGGAGAACGCTGCCGACGTGGATGAGTTCGAGAAGCAGATGCGCCGCAAGGTGCACTACGTGATCGAGCCCGACTATCTGTGGGGCAGCATCACCTACCTGGCCAAGACACAAAGCGGCCAGCTACTCAATACCTTGCAAAAGGGCTTCAATTACATTGAGGAAAGGTCATTCCAGAGCAACTTCCAAGGCTTGTTTTCTGAAATCAACCTCGCATCCGACAAGCTCGGCCGCAAGTACGAAGACCGCAACGCCAAGCTGTGCTCGATCATCTCGGAGCTGGCGCGTGGCATGTCGCTGTTCTCGACCGACACCGACACCCTGGGCGATGCCTACGAATACCTGATCGGGCATTGCGGCGGGCTCGGGCAAGAAGGCGGGCGAGTTCTACACGCCTCAGCAAATCTCAAGCATTCTCTCGGCCATCGTCACGCTCGACAGCCAAGCGCCCGAGACGGGCTCGCGCAAGAAGCTCGAGAGCGTTTTCGATTCGCCTGCGGCTCGGGCTCGCTGCTGCTGAACGTGCGGCACCGCATGAAGAAGGCCGGCGGCACCATCTCCAAGATCTACGGGCAGGAATACAACGTCACGACCTACAACCTGGCACGCATGAACATGTTGCTGCACGGGGTGAAGGACACCGAGTTCGAGATCTACCACGGAGACACGCTCACCAACGCCTGGGACTACTTGCGTGAGACCAACCCCGCAAAGAAGCCGAAGTTCGATGCGGTGGTGGCCAACCCACCGTTCAGCTACCGCTGGGAACCAACCGACACCATCAGCGAAGACATGCGCTTCAAGGGCCACGGCGTGGCACCCAAGAGCGCGGCCGACTTTGCCTTCTTGCTGCACGGTGTTATGTCCGTTGATATCCGAGGCGATCTGAGGGGGTGACGTCCCGGTGTTCTTGAGGGCGATGTTGAGATCGGCACCTTGCTCAGCTTGGGACCGCG
>JAJKJU010000361.1 GCA_021153565.1 Rhizobacter sp. | reverse complement strand
GGGCGAGGGAGCAATGCAGGCCAGTTCGCTGTGGCCCGCTTCGAAGTAACGCATTTCGGCTCCCTCTCCCCCGGCGGGGGGAGAGGGTTGGGGTGAGGGGTTTCTCAAAAATCACCCCCATCTCCCCTGATGCATCTGAAATTCACATCGATTTCGGTCGAAAACTCAAATCACTCCAAAAGAATGTCGTCAAAGCCAGTAAAGACGCGCAACTTTCCGCGCGTCCAGCGTGCGGAAAGGTCAGCCCCAGAGGGGAGAGGAGCCAATACAAGATCTTGAAAGGGGTATTCCTGGGTGAGCGAGCCGTCCTTCAAGTCGCGTGAATTCGCACCCGCCGAATGGCGTTCTCGCCTTGGTCTGAAATTCGTTTCATCGGGCAAGTCTTCGCCTCGTGCAGGGCGGCGAAAGAGGTTTGCGATAACACTTCGCCGCGCCGACGATCCTTGGCATTCCAAGATGCCTCGGTGCGGCAGCGATCTGCGTAACTTTCCTTCCTGAACCCAATAAAGGCTGCCAGTACCTCCATGTCTTGTTTTCGATTGCGCCCAGTCACCACGGCCCTCGGACTGCCCGGCATGGGCAACACGAAGGCGCACGCAGGCAAGCCCGCCAGCGGCCAGCAAAGCCATCACAAGTTGTCGACGCTCGACCCCCTGGTCGCCAGAAATGAGCTGCTCGACAAAAATGCCGACCCGCTCACACGTGCCAAAGCCTTGACCGAAGGTTCCGGCAATGCCTCAGAGCAGCCCATGGCACCGCGCCGTGGACTGAGCAGGCTCAAGAGCAAGCTGTTGAAGGGCGTGAAGGGCGCCGCCAAAGTCCTTGGCATCGGCCACGGTAAGCCGATCGTGCATGAGGAGCTTCTGCGCTATGCCGGCACGACGCTGAAGCCCGATGCGCCGGGCAGCGTCAAGCTTGTGGAGTCGGATGTTCCGCAGAGGATCATGACGGCCTTCTCTACCTCGCTGGCGGCCGAGCAGGACGCGCTGGACGCCCGCATCGCCGTGAATGAAGCTGTCGCCGCAAAAGGCTTGATGGATGCGCATCTTGATCGCATGGAGAGCGACATCGAGCTGTCGGCCACACGGGCAGGCAACATGGCCAACTGGCTCAGCCGACTGACCAAAGAAGCCATCGACACGGCCGCGGAACTGGCCACCTTGCGCTATTCGATCGAATCGGCGGACGGAATTCTTTCCACCACGCAAGCGGTGCTGGCGCGCAACCGAGAAGCGCTCGCCGAGGAGCAGCAAGAACTTCGCAGTCTCATCGACATGACGCCGCATCGTCACCTTGCTGACTTCCTGAAAGAGGCACGTCGGCAGGAACAAGGCACGTACTCGATGGGCGGGTTGCTTCGCGAAGGGCAAGAGCAGAAGATCGCAAGCCTGACGGCATACGTCACACAGCTGGAAGAAGTGGAGACGCAGGGGCGCGAATCGCTGTCGGCGATGCGGACCAAAGTCCATGATCTGGAGCACCGGCAGAAAGAGATAGACCGAAAGATCAAGCAAGCCCGGCAAAGTGCCCGCGTGAACGAGCGGGCCCTGTGGGACGATGGCGACGCAGCGCGGGAGGTGCAGGTGCTGCAAGAGCCGCTACAGCAGGTCGTGCAAGAACGCGAAGCTGCGAAGGCGGCTGCGCAAGCCATTTGCAACGAGGCACTCGAGTCTTACGCCGAAGTTGACAAGGCCTGCTGCGACCAGTTGCTGCAGACCTGTCCCGGGTTTGAGAACGCCGCCGACCTCCAGCCGTTGCGCGAGGCCGTCCATGCGTGGAGCGACACCCTGGGAGCCCGTTTGGCGCGCTTCTCCGCCGAGGCACTGCCGAAAAGCATGGCAATGAACATCGCGTTCGAGGCGCTCAGTGTCGCGACGGGGGGAGATGCGCAGAGGGCCGCCGAAGTGGTCCGCGAACTCGGGACGAAGGTGCTCGCGGACCTGGTGCCACCGTCTGGCGTCGTGAACGAAGGAGGGCACAAGCTGAGCGAGGAAGCGCAAGGTCTGGCCCGGATCCTGGCCGACGAAGGTTCCGGCATGCAACTGCTTGAGCTCCTGCTTGCGCCATCGGACGTCCGCATAGGCAGCGTTCAGGCCGAGGCCGCACGCCAGTATCTGCTGGCCGACGAAGCGCGGCGCCGGGCCCCCGAAGGCGACAACGCGCTGCGCGATTGGATCGCCTCGGCACAACGTGCTGCCGCCCGTACCGCGCATGCCGCCGATCCATCACAAGCGCTGGCCGATTGCACGATCGACGAGCGT
Source organism: Rhizobacter sp. (assembly GCA_021153565.1). Classification (GTDB taxonomy): domain Bacteria; phylum Pseudomonadota; class Gammaproteobacteria; order Burkholderiales; family Burkholderiaceae_C; genus Albitalea. The sequence continues at coordinate 13,494 of JAJKJU010000361.1, read as the reverse complement.
GCGGCCTATCGCGCCTTCTGCAACGGCTACGACAGCAACGCGCCGGGATCGAACTACGACAAGGCGAATCAACACCTCAAGAAGGTGGCTCAGTGGCTGAAGAATAGTCCTGACGTTCCTTGCTTATCGCTTTTCGAGCCGGCAAGTCCGTTGGACGCGCTGCATGAGGGCTTGGTCCTGGGGGCGGCAATGGCATTGCCGACGCCTGCGCGACAGGCGGCCAAGGCGCTGGAGGAGGCCGCGGCGCATCTCAACGACTATCTGGCAGCACGACGACAGCTGCTGGCCCCCGGTCACGTTCCCTCCCGCGGGGAGTTGGCGTGGCAGGCAATTGCCAATCACGTGCAATGGCACCCCGAGGGAACCGACCTCACGTCGATGAAGCTCGACACCCAAGCCATGCATGCGATTGAGCAGCGACGCCAAGACCTGCAAAGGCAGTTCGAACATGAGGCTCGTCTCAAGGCCGGCGGGACTGTGATGGCAAGTGCCGTGAATCCCGCGTTGGACGCCGCCTGGAAACAGCTGCAAGGCGGAAAGAAGACAGTGCTCGAGGCCTTGAACAGAGTGCACCAGCTATTGCCCACTCCCGAGCCACCCTTGCCTGGCTGCGAGACGGACACGCCAGACATGGCGCATTGGCGCGAGCAGGAGGCGGTGCTGCGCACGCGTCTGCACGATTCAGTGGAGCGTGCCAATCGCTTGCTGCATGACGGCAATCCCGCACGAGTGAGGTCGGCGAAGGCGTTGTTCGATCTGTCACGGGACATGATTGAAAACCTCGAGTGGCGGGACAGGCTGAGGCTCATGGGTCAGAAGGTCCGCGGGGTGAGTGCAGGACCGCTGTCTGCGGCGCTTGCGGGGGCAGGCATGACAACAGGTGTGGGCGTCAAGGCCATTGCTGGTCTTCAACAGAGCAAAGACGAGGTGATGGAAATCTACATGGGTCGCACGGGCCTGTACCTGCAGATCGGCGAGCAGACCACGCGGCAGGGCCAAGCTGGCGCCGGCGTGAACTGCGGCGATGCATGGAGTCTTTGCGACGTGGAGGATGGCGCGCGCGTCGGCGTCGGCGGGGCGGCTGACTGGAAAATCAAGCACGAGAAGGGCATCGAGAGCGGCGTGCAGTTGCGCGTCCTGCGGCTCTCCAAGGGGCAGGAGCCGAAACTGATGGCGCAGTTCATGGACATGTACGAGCACCTGCTGACGCTGACTGCCGCGCATGAGAGCGACGAGCCGGTTCCGGACGACTGGATGCGGGAGTTGTTGGCGCATCATTCAAACGTGAACGTCGGGCTGATTGACGGTGCGATGCGGGAGAACACGTCGACGGAGACGAACACATTCTTCTTTGCTGGACTGCGCCTTGGAAAGGTTGACAAGCGCCCGCGGCGTGTCAACTTGTCAATCTCACTCGGCGGCAAGACGAAACGCGACCAGGGCCGGACGCAGACCGAAGTTGCAGGCCGCATGACCACGCTCTTCCGCGACTCCACGGCGCAGGCAAAGGTCGAGGTCAATGTGCGAGCCACCGCGGGCGTGCAGTTGCACGGATGGAAGAAGGACGACGCCACCCCAACGGGCACGTCGCAGCAGAAGGCCAGTATCAGTACAAGTGGGCTCGACCTTGCCTATGCGGCAGAGATCCGCGCCAAGGGACTCACGCACTTCTGCACGCTGTTCACCATCGACAAGAAGATCGATCCCGTGCGAAGTGACCGCGCGATGGATTTTCTGGACTTCAGCGACTTCGAACGCGAGGTGCGGCGCGAGTGGAACTCATGGGTGAACTACGGCACTTCCAGGCTTCCCGAGGACATGGGCGAAGGCATGCGCTACGCGGTCGCGGAAAGGCAGCTCGAAAATCTGTTGGAGCAGGGGCGCCTGTTTGCGAAGCACAACAAGTTCGCGACGGTATACATGGACAAGTCCTTGAAGCAGAAGGCTGCTCCGATCCTCGACGGATTGCGCGCGCTTGCCAGCCTTCAGCGCAAGGCTGGTCGCGAACAATCTGCCAAGGCCAGCGACCGCAGGTTCGATGATTTCATCGCTCAACCCGAGCTGTGGGAGCCGACCATCCTGATCCTGCGGGAGAAGGCCAAGAGACAAGCCGAGCGGGGCATCGACTTCATCGGCAAGTGCCAGAACAACCGGATCGCGGAGGCGATGCGTACCGTTGGGCAGTGGCCGCTGTACGAACCGGTCCCGCGTGCTGAGCCGGGGCAAAAGCCCGAGCCCGCCCGGCTATGGCGTAGCTCGGCGCCTGCAGCGCAGCCCCTGCGGCAGGCTTAATGCTTTTGTTCAGAACTTGTATTGCAGGCCCGCGGTCAGGGTTCGCGGACTGCCCGGCGTGACCCACACGCGGTTGTAGGCGCTGCTGTAGTAGGTTCTGTCGAACAGGTTGTCGATGTCCAGGGACAGACGGGTCTGCTGGCTCAGGCTCAGGTATGCCGTGAGCTTTGCCACCGTATAGCCGGGCAAGCTGGGTTCACCGGTGTCGCCACTGCGCTCGCCCACGTGAGTGAAGCCGCCGCCGAGTCCGAGGAGTCTGTCGCCGGACAGCTGCCTCTCGTGCACGACGAAGATGCTGCCGCTGTGCTTGGCAAATTGCGTGATCTTCTCGTCGGCATCGAGGTAGGCGTAGCTCGCCGCCACCCGCCATCCGGGTGCGACCCATCCGGCAAGCTCGGCTTCGATGCCCTTGTTGCGCACGGTGCCCGGCAGGGGTTCGAGGTATGTACCGTTCACGTCGTACTTCGTCATGTGGCGCTTGTGAATCTCGAACATGGCCAGGCTGGCGCCGAGGCGGCCGTTCGCCGACTGCCACTTGGCGCCGATTTCGTTTGCTGTGCCGAGTTCAGGGTCCAGCGTCCGGCCGGTGGCGTCGGTGTTCGATTGCGGCCGGAATGAACGGCCCGTGCTCGCATACAGCGACCAGTCAGGGGCAGGCAGCCACGTCAATCCGACGCGAGGCGAGGTGGCGCTGAGACTCTGCTGCGTGCGTTGGTTCAGGCGATCGTCGATCACGCCTTTGTAGCGGTCATGACGCAGCCCCAGGAGCAGCTTCCACGTGGGGCTCAGGCTGATCTGGTCCTGCGCGTACAGGCCAAGCGTGCGGTCGTTCAGAGCGCGGTCCGTTGCAGTAGAGGTCAGGGCGGGTCTTGTCATGCCGTACACGGGGGCGAACACGTCGATGCCGTAGGAGAAGCGTTCGCTGCCCGCCTGTTGCTTGAGCAGCTGTTCCGTCGAGAAGCGCGCGGCCTCCAGCCCAAACAGCAATTTGTGCTCGATACCGGCTGTCTCCACCGTGCCGATCAGATCGACTTGAGCCGATGTTTCACGCGAGGAGAAGCTGCGCTCGCGCAGCCGGCGGCACAGCCAACCATTGGCGTCCACCGATGTCTGGCACGGGGCCGGCCCGTACTGATGGGCCTCGCTCGCAAGCCCCTTCAAGCTCCCGGCCTTGTATTGCATGCCGGTACGAACCGTCCATTCCGGCGAAAAGGAATGTTCAAGAAACCACTGATGGGTGCTGTTGACGATGGTGATGTCGCCGTCGCCCGGTTCACCGTAGAACCCCGAGCTCGGCACTTGCCCGAGCTGCCCGTTGACAGACACCACCCCGCGATCGAGCGGCGCGCGCTGGCGCAGCCATTCGCCGTCGTAGCGAAGGGTCGTGTCAGCGCCTGGCTTCCAGGTCAGCGCGGGTGCCACCAATTCGCGCCGGCTTCTCACGTAGTCACGGAAGCTGTTTTTGTCTTCGGCCGACACGTTGAGCCGGTAGGCCAGCGTCGCAGGTACTTCGTCACCACCATTCAACGGCCCTGTGCTGTCGAAGGCAAGGCGCTTGTAGTCGTAGCTGCCGAGATAGGTCTCCACCGAATGGGCCGCTTTGAAGCCGGGCTGCTTGGTGACCATGTTGACGGTACCTCCGGGTTCGCTGCTGCCGTAAAGCGCACCCATGGTGCCCTTGAGGAATTCCACCCGTTCGAGGTTTGCCGAGTCACGCGGCGCGTTGAATCCGCGATTGGCGGGGATGCCATTGCGCAGCAGTGCCATCCCCGTGTCTTCATGCCCCGCGAAGCCACGCATCGCAACGTTGTCCCACATGCCGCCGAAGTTGTTCTGACGACTTGCGCCTGCCACATAGTCCAGCATGTCGTCCAGGCGCAGGGCGCCGAGGTCGTCCATCAATTGCCGCGTGACCACTCGCACGGCCTGAGGCGTCTCCAGCGCAGGTGTGTCGGTCTTGGTCGCGCCCTCGGCGGAATCGCTGTTGTACTGGCCAGATTGGCGACGCCCAACGATGTGTTGCGTAGGCAGGGTCGTGTCCGCTGTCGTGTCCGCCACGCGCTCCTCAGCCAGGGCCGGGCCGGCCGCCAACCCGCTCGCCCCCAAGATCGTCGCAAGGAGCATGCGACGCCAGCTTGCCTCCTCAAGCAGCGTTGGCCGCTGCGTGCTCTGAGAAATGATGCGGTTTCGTTCCACGTTGCTTTTCCTGTTCTTCTCGAAACGGACATCGGCCCCTCCGATGTCCTCGGGCAAATTGCGTGCAATATAAATGCGAATCAATCGCATCAAAGGTTGTCCCAACCTTTTTTTGCAGTGCTGGTGCCACGTGTCGCCCTACCATCTGCGGCCCAGCACGCCGGCCCTTCCTCTACCTCATGTCATCACTCTCCCTTTCCCCAGAGCGCCTCACCCAAACGACGGCGGCCGTGCATTCCGCCAGCTTGTCCCGGCTGAAATCGATCGATGCGCTGCGCGGCCTCGTGATCCTCTTCATGCTGCTGGATCACGTGCGCGAGACCTTCTATCTGCATCACCAGGTTGCCGACCCGATGGCGGTGGCGCACACGCCCCCCGAAATCTTCTTCAGCCGCGTGCTCGCGCACCTCTGTGCGCCGGTGTTCGTGTTCCTCACTGGTCTGGCCGCCTTTCTGTACGGCGCGCGTCAAGGGGTTGACGGTCGTGGCTCGGCCTCTTCATTCCTGTGGAAGCGCGGGTTGTTCCTCGTGCTGCTTGAGGTCACGGTGATCAACTTCGCGTGGACCTTTCAGTTCCCGCCGGGAAAGGTGTTCCTGCAGGTGATCTGGGCGATCGGCCTGAGCATGCTTGTACTGGCCGCGCTCGTGTGGCTGCCTCGCCGGGTGTTGATCGTGCTCGGCATGGCCTTGGTGGCGGCACACAACCTGCTCGACGGCGTGCATTTCGCGCCCGGTCATGTGCTGCACGTGCCGTGGGCCGTGCTGCACGACCGCGGCTGGATCGAGGTTTCACAGACGCTGCGCCTGCGCACGTCCTACCCCTTGCTGCCATGGATCGGAGTGATCGCCCTCGGCTATGCCGCGGGCCCTTGGTTCCTGCCAGATGTCGACTCCGCAACGCGCCGGAAACGATTGTTGGCATGGGGCACAGGTCTTCTCGCGTGCTTCGTCGCCCTGCGCATGCTCAACATTTACGGCGACAAACCGTGGGTGGAGGGAGACAGCATGCTGATGACCATGATGAGCTTCGTGAACATCACCAAGTACCCGCCCTCGCTGCTGTTCCTCGCGCTGACCCTGGGCATCGGCCTGCTGTTGCTGCGGGCGTTCGAGTGCCGGAACAACGAGGCGGGTTGGCTGGCCCCCCTAGCCGTGTATGGCGCCGCGCCGATGTTCTTTTACGTGTTGCACCTTTATGTGCTGAGGTTTCTCTATCTCGGCGCGGAAGCCGCTTGGGGCGCGAACCAGGGCGGTCTGTTCGGTTTCGACGCGATGTGGATGGTGTGGCTAACGACGATCGTGCTCGCAGTGGCGCTGTACCCCGCTGTGCGTGCGTTCGCTGACTTCAAGGCCAGGCAACGCAGCATCACATGGTTGAAATACTTGTAGCGTGAACCCGGCGTCGCCGTCGACGAAATGTGCTGGATTGAAGCGGCATTACCGGGGATGCGCCGTCGTCAGCACCCGCCGGCCACCGATGACATCGTCGAGTTCCTGCAGCATGGCGGCCTTCATGCCGGCCGACGAGTTCCAGCGGGTCGCGGCGGCATCCGAAGCGGCATCAAGCCAGCGCCAGCCAGCGTGGCCGAAGCGGCTTGCGGCGACCTGAAGCCGCATGCCGTCGGGGATCTTGCCGGCCGACTCGGCGAGCCGCAACCGGGACTGCAGGGTCTCGACCCATTCGAACAGTTCGGCGATCTCAGCCCGGGCCGGCTCGGGCTCCAGGTAGACGCCGCCCCAGGGAAGCTGGATGAAGAGCGCGATCCCCTTGCCGACCAGGTAGAAGTGCACCGCCCAGCTGTTGATGCCGTGGCCGTCGAAGCCGACGACGGCGTAGTCCGGCAGGCCAGGTTGCGCCTCGACCTCGGCCAGGAAGTGATCGAAGTCGTACGGCGTAGACGACAACGGCCGCGTGGCGAACCACCCCGGCCCCTGTTGCTGCAGCGATGCCGCCAGATGCGCCGGCACGGGTGGAAACGGCAGGTGCTCGCGCTCGAACATTGCCTGGGCCGTGGGCGAGGCACTGCCATTGCCCGGTTCATTCGCGGATGTATTCATGGGGAAATACCTCACCAGATGTTCTTTCGGGGTATCGGTTCCGAACGCACCTCGTCCGGGACCGGCTTCGCTACGTCCATACGGTGCGGCACCGAAAAAATGTTGCCTCGGCATTCGGCCTGCCAGCGAAGGTCGACAACGCGCTCGCGTCCCACGTAGCTGTTTTTCGCGTTCAGGCGCCGCAGCACGTCTTCCTGATCCCATTGCTCCGGTTCAATGACCCAGCCGGCGGATCGCAGTTGGGCAATGTGATTCTTGACGCCCTTGTGGCGAGAGATCGCCGCCTCGATCTCCGCTTCGCTCAGCTTGTTTCCAAGCATCCAACGGATGTCTCTTTCCGTGAGCCTATTGATCGCGTGCTCCATCTCAGTATCGACCACCGGGGGCAGTCCCGTGCCACGGAACCCGTCACGCTTGGGGTCGTCTTTGACCTGTTGGATGCCGGCCGGGTCGGTCACGTTCTTGCCGAAGCACTGGTCGTTGTCGATGCCCATGACCTTGGCACGACAGTTCGGCTGGATGTTGATGAAGTAATTATCGGAATGGCGATCGCCTTGCGCCGTCAGGTGGTCGAGCAACTGGAGCTTGGTTACCTCCGCACACACGTCCGGACGGGTCAGAACGTTCGCATTGGTATCGAAGGCCAGCTTGCCGCGGGCCCGCTCCATGATCAGGCCAAGTTCGGGGCCGCAGCTCCCTGTATCGATCAGCGCCAGCTGCGTGTTCACGATCACGTCAAAGCCCAGCTCCTCCGCGTAGGAACGCGTCGCAATGTTGCGCATTGCGGTCTGCGGATCATCCTCCGGGATGCCGGTCGCCTCGGCGGCCCAGCTCTCATCCGTTCTGCTGAGCGGCTTAAACACGCCGTCGAACACATTGCCGTCGGGGTTCCTCAGCTTGACCGCGAAGACATTGTTGAGGACGCCCGATCCCAGCATCGTGGGTTTTTCCACCACCTGGATGTCGGTGAAGGCGGGCAGGGTGTCGGACGTGACTTTCAGGTTCTTCGATTCGTAACAGTTGGCGACGTGCCTGGCCATGACGTCCAGCCTCTCCAGCAGCAGTTGCCGATCCGGCGCCAGGATGCCATGGCCCAGTGTTCCCTCCACGACAGCCGCGTGCATGGTGGCGGCTGCCACCCAGAAATCCATCTTGCCGGTCTCGGCCAGATCCATCACGTCGGCGAGTATCAGTTCGTCGAACGCATTTCTGCGCTCGCCATCCAGGGGTTTGGGCTTTTCATTCCGGAAAGCGTGACATTTCTCGGCGACCGTGCTCGGACGCTGTCTCGCCGCGCGGTCCTTTAACCGCTCCATTACCTTGCCACCATTGGGCAGTGCGGAGTGCACCAGTTGAACCCGTTCCTTCCGCGCGGTCGCGTCCTGCCCGCGCTCCGGGGCGAGCAGCTCCTCCAGTGTCGGACTGCGCTCCCGCGTTAGGTCCAGCACCTCCAGCAGCAGTTGCCGATCCGGCTCCAGGATGCCATGACCCAGCGTTCCATCCATGACAGCCGCGCGCATCGTGGCGGCGGCCGCCGAGAAATCTATCTGGCCGGTCTCAGCCAGCGCCATCACGTCGGCGTGTATCAGTGCCTCGAACGCCATTCTGCGATTGCCATCCAGGGGCTTGGGCTTCCCGTTCCGGAGCGCGTGCCATTTCTCGGCATTCGTGCTCGGACGCTGTCTCGCCGCGCGGTCCTTCAACCGCTTCATTACCGCGCCACCATTGGGCAGTGCGGAGTGCACCAGTTGAGCGGTCGCCTCCTGCCGGCGCTCCGGGGCGAACAGATCCCCCAGTGTCGGACCGCGCCCCTGCGTTGCGACCGTGGCCTGACGGACCTCGGCGGCTTCTTCCCGAATCTCGTCGCCTTGCGACGACACTTGGCGAGACAGGCTTGGCAGCGCCGCGCGCGGCCTCATCGACGCGTCGGCTGGTCCACCCCGGGGGGCAAGATCCACCGACCTCGGCGGCTGTCCCGCAGCATGGGAGGTATTGGGCACCCTGGCCGCATCGAAGGACGTCCCTTCGACCGGCCTGACTGTGCTGCCGCTCGGATTGCTAATAGGTGTCATGTCATCTTGCTACATGGCGTTGATGCGTATAGCGTCGCATGGGATGACCGGTCACCCATGCGATATCCGAAACGCTGCAGCAGAACCCGAAATTCTGATCACATGGCAGCGCGAGATATGGGCAGAGATGGCTGGCCGACGACGTGCATGACCATTTCGTCCAAAACGTCCAACAGCAGTTTCCGATCCTGCGCGAGGATGCCCTGGCCCAGTGTTCATCCACGACAGCCGCGCGCATCGTGGCCGCGGCGACCCAGGGCTCTATCTTGCCGGTGGTGGCCAGTGCCAACACGTCGGCCTGCACCAGCGCCTCAAACGCCTCTCTGCGTTTGCCATCAATGGGTTGGGGCATTCCTTTCAGGTGCACTCGCCAACGCTCGACTTTCGTGGTCGGATGATGTCTCACCGCGCGGTCCTTCAATCGCTTCACGACCCTACTTCACTCGCGCAGTGCGGAATGCATCAGTTGCGCCCGCTCGGCCGGCTCCTGCCGGAACAGCTGGGAGTGCCATTCGCCAGGCATCGAACTGTGTGCCCGCTGGGATCGTTCGGCCTCTTGCTGCCGCTGCGGTTGATTCGCTTCGGCAGCATGTTCTTGGATCTCGTCACTCAGCCGAGGGGCGTAAGACTGGTGCAGGTTCGCGAGAGGCGGCAGCGGTGAACGAGGCCTCATCGACGCGTTTGCCTGATTGGCAAGGCGTCTTGCCTGCTTGGCAAGAGCACGTTCGATCCGGAGTCCCACGTAGCTGTTCTGCGCGTTCAAGAGCTGTTGAACATTCGGCTCGCCCCATTGCGTCGGTTCAATGACCATGCCGTTAGTTCGCAGATGGGCGATGTGAATCTTGACACCTTGGTGGCGAGCGATCGCCGCCTGAATCTCGGCTTCATTCAGCTTGTCTCCAAGCATCCAGCGAATATCTATTGACGTGAGCGCATTGATCGCGCGCTCCATCTCGGTATCGACCACAGGGGGCAGTCCCGCGCCGCGGAATGGGCAACTCTTGTCGCCAATGATCCGTTGGATGCCGGCTGGGTCGATCAGGTCCTTGCCGAAGCACTGGTCGTTGTCGATGCCGATGACCTTGGCACGTCCGTTCGGCTCGATGTTGATGAAGTAGTTCTTGCCATGGCGATCGCCTTGTCCCGTCAGGTGGTCGAGCAACTGAAGCTTGGTCACCTCCGCGCACACGTCCGGACGGGTCAGATCGCTCGCATCCATTTTGGCGGGCGGCTTGCCGCGGGCCCGCTCCATGATCAGGCCGAGTTTGGTGCCAGTGTCGTCCCCGGTGTCGATCAACGCCAGCCGCGTGTCTGCAATCACGTCAAACCCAAGTTTCTTCGCGTAGGAGACCGTCGCGATGTTGCGCATTGCGGTTTGCGGATCGTCATGTGGGATACCGATCGCTGCGGCGACCTTGCCATGTTCTGTTCTGCGAAGCGGCTTGAAGACGCCGTCGAACGCACTGCCGTCGGGTTTCCTTAGCTTGACCGCGAAAACGGTGTTGATCTTGCCCGAACCCATGCTCTTGGCCTTTTCCATCAACTGGATGTTGCTGAAGGCGGGCATGGTGTCGGACGTGATTTTCAGGTTAAGCCTCCGGTAAAAGCGATCGATACCCAATTGGCCCAGCACATCCAGCAGCAGTTTCCGATCCTGCGGCAGAATGCCTTCGCCCACTGTCCCGTCCATCACAGCTGCACGCATCGTGTGAGCGGCCAGTTCGGACACCATCTCGCCGGATTTCTCCAGCGCCACAACGTCGGCGCGCACCAGTGCCTCGAATGCCTTTCTACGCTTGCCATCCACCATGGGTTTGGGCAATCCGTTCAGGCGCCTGTGCAATCGCTTGGCAAGCGTGGTTGGATGATGTCTCGCCGCGCGGTCCTTCAGCCGCTCCATGACCCCACCCCCCTTGCGCAGTGCGGAGTGGATCAGTTGGGCGCGCTGTGCCCGCTGTGCCTGTTGCGTCCGCTCGGCCTCCTCCTGCCCACTCTCCAAGGCAAGCAGTTCGTCCCGTGTCGGTCTCAGCTCTCGCGTTGTGGCCGTGGTTTGATAGACCTCGGCTGCGTGTGCCTGAATCTCACTGCTTTGCGATCGCACCTGACGAGACAGGTCTGGCGGGACCGCTTGCGGCGGACTCATCGACGCGTCGGGTTGTCCACCCCGGGGGGCAAGGTCCACCGACCTCGTCTGCTGTCGCGCAGCATTGGGGATGGTGCCCCTGGCCGGATCGATGGGCGCCCCTTCGCCCGGCCTGACTGTGCCACCGCTCCGGTTGCCAAGAATTCTGTACATGTCATCTCGCTACATGGCGTTGATGCGCATAGCGTCGCATGGGATGACCGGTCACCCAATGCAGTATCCGAAGCGCTGCAGCGGAATCCGAAAGTGGGGCGCCTTGGCGTTGGGCCTGTTTTTGGCAAGCGCCCGTTCGCGCTCCCGTCCGACGTAGCTGTTTTGCGCGTTCAGGAGTTGCTGCACGTCTGCCCGACCCCATTGCTCCGGTTCAATGACCATGTCGGCGTTTCGCAATTGGGCAATGTGATCCTTGACGCCTTGGTGGCGAGAGATTGCCGCCTTGATCTCGGCTTCGTTCAGCTTGTCTCCAAGCATCCAACGGATGTCTCTTTTCGTGAGCTTATCGATCGCGTCCGCCATCTCGGTATCGACCACCGGGGGCAGTGCCGTGCCGTGGAAGCCGTCCATGGTGTCGAACGGCTCGATGGCGTCCGGGGCGGTCAGGGACTTGCCGAAGCACTGGTCGTTGTCGATGCCCATGACCTTGGCACGACCGTTCGGCTCGATGTTGATGAAGTAGTTTTTGTCATGGCGATCGCCTTGGCCTGTCAGGTGGTCGAGCAACTGGAGCTTGGTCACCTCCGCGCACACGTCCGGACGGGTCAGAAGCCTCGCATCGGTCTGGGCGGCCGGCTTGCCGCTGGCCCGCTCCATGATCAGGCCTAGGTCGGGGTCGAGGATGCCGCGCCCGGTGTCGATCACCGCCAGCCGCGTGTCCGCGATCACGTCAAGGCCGAGCTTCTTCGCGTAGCAAACCGTCGCGATGTTGCGCATTGCGGTCTGCGGATCAGATCTGCAGCAAAACACGAAAGTCTGATCACGCGGCAAGCAGTGACTGGATGAAACACTGCGCCCAGTGGCTTGTTGACAATCTATCGTCGACTGCCTGAAAACCATGGAGTGATGAAACATGTACCAAAAGCATCTAAGTGAGGACGAACTGAATTCGCTGCGGGAGCCCGCTCCCGAGACTGTCCGGCCGACGCACGTGCTTTGGCCAGAACTCGTGGACGAAGTTCATCAGTCCATGCAGTGCGCGATGCCGACTGACAGTGCACAGGCGCAATCTTTGGCCCGCCGCTGGATGCGGCTGGCGAACCAGATGAACCGCGACGACCCGGCGCTGGCCAGCAAGCTCATGGCGGTGCAAATGAACGATTCGCACGCACAAGACATCGTTGGCATCACACCGGTCATGCTCGCGTGGATCGCCGAGGCATATGCGCGTGCGCGTTGCACGTTGTTCGCAAAGTACTTGAGTCCGGCGCAGACCGAGGAGGTGCGTCGGCGTCTGCTTGCCGGCATGACGCACGTGGACGCGTGGCCGGCACTGGTGGCCGAACTGCGTGGCCAAATGGATGCTGGTATCGACCCGCACGCCGCCCCTGTGCAGGCCATCGTGCAGCGCTGGCAGCAGTTGTTTCGCGACAGCTTCTGCGGTAACGACGCGGCACTCGAGGCCCGCGTGCGTGAGGCCATCATGCGCGAGCCCGACCTGAGTCTGTACGTCGGTGTGGACGATGCCTTGCTGAGCTATCTTCAAAAGGCCCATGTGGTCGGGCATCTCATGCCACAGGAGAATGCTGGACCCAAGCCGAGCGCGCTGATGGTCGCGATGCAGCGCGCCGCGCACCAGTTGCTCGAACAGCCGCTGGTCCTCGACGATCCGCTCGCGTTGTCCATCATCGGGACAACAGAGGCGCAGGCGCTGCGTGCTGACCTGAACAAGTACCGCAACCCGATGGCCCAAGGCCTGCGCAGCTCGGTCGTGGTTCGCAGCCGGCTTGCCGAGGACGAATGGGCCAGCGCCGTCGAGCGCGGCGTGCGCCAATACGTGATCCTCGGGGCGGGCCTGGACACCAGTGCCTATCGGCACCCGGATGTTCCGGGCCGCATCTTCGAGGTCGACCTACCCGCCACCCAGGCATGGAAGCAGGCCCGTCTCAGCGATGCCGGCATTGAGATACCGGCATCGCTCAGCTACGTGCCCGTCGACTTCGAAACTGTCAGCCTGGCTGAGGGTTTGGCTTCGGCAGGCTTTGACTTGCGGCAGCCGGCCTATTTCAGCTGGCTCGGTGTCACGATGTACCTTGAGGAAGAGGCCGTCGCTGACACCTTGCGCTTCATTGCCGGCTGCGCCAAGGGCAGCGCGGTGCTGTTCGAATATGTGATGCCGCTTGCCGGTTTGCCGCCAATGATGCGCATTGCGATGGAGCAGGTGGCAGCACAACTGGCCGAGCGCGGTGAGCCGTGGAAGAGCTTTTTCGAACCCGACGTTCTGGTCAGCACGGTGGCGGCATTGGGCTTTTGCTATAGCCGCACCTGGACCCCGGACGAGCTGAATCGGCGCTATCTCGCGGACCGTACTGACGGACTGCACATAGGCGCAATTCCGGGGCGGCTGATGCTCGCATTTGTCTGAGTTGCTGAGGGTATTCGAACGTGTCCGAGCAGCACGTCAAAAGGCGCCTGATCTAGCGCAAAGCGCAGCCATAGCTTGGCTATGGCGAGCATTTGCAACGACGAGCAGGGGGCTTTTGGCGTGATGAGCGGGCATGATCGAAAAACTCTCAGCCTC
>JAJKJU010000360.1 GCA_021153565.1 Rhizobacter sp. | reverse complement strand
CTTTAGCCTACCGGCCGCGGCGGTCACGCCGTGCCGTCAGTGCAGACCCGGGTGCCGCGTCCGCCAGGCTAAAGACTCTCTGCATTATCAGCAATTGGAGGCCGACCAGGCGGGCGGACAGGGCGGTTTGCAGGGGGAATATCAGGGGAAGCAGCCTACCGACTTCCGTGCCGCAAGTCTTCTCGGCCAACCCCCACACAGTCGCTCATGAGCGCGCCCGCTTCCTCGCGGACTTCAAGGTCACCCAGGCCGCCCGCTAAGTCAGCGCCTTTCCTGCAGAAGTACTGGCATCGCCGAGGGTTCTGTCGAAATAGGGGGCGTCGGGCCAAGCGAATCCCGGCAGCGCATTTGAAGATCAGACGGCGAGTAAGTTGAACTGGTCAGCAGCGGACAGGGCATCGCCTTTTGGGGCAATCGAGCTGTCTCTTCTTGACCATGTGCATGGTCTCGATTTCTGTAACCAGTCTGCGCGCGCAGTGGAAGTCTTGAAGCCGAGCATGGGTCGCACGATTCGTTTGATCGCCCGATGATCCTGCTCGATGAGATTGTTCAGATACTTGGACTGCCGCAGCTCGATGATCACACCGCTGTTGGCCATCAGGCCGTGCACGGCCTGATGGCCCTTCTCTCGCGCACGTCATGCCGGCTGATGGGGCGCTCGAAGAATCTGCGCGCTGCGGCCACATCATGGAAATCCACCGTCTGGCCGAGTTGGTCAACGACACGGTACAGACACTGCCCCGCCCCACCTTGATGCAGGTCTCGCCCACGCGCCAAGAGGAGCCAACCGGGCGATTGCGGCTGCGAAACACCAGCGCCTGAGCCGGCAGGATCTTCACTTTTGCTTTTCTCTACGGCTCCTAGACTTGCTCCGCCCCCCTCCTTGGGGGGTGTGTCCATTTCACGTTCCGATACACAATCCGACCCCAATAAATAGGGGTCGGGATGAGCGTTGGGATGTCGATAGCCAAGACAGCATGTCTTGTGGGCGTGTTCGCGCTGCTATTGGGGGGGCTGCACTGCCCTTCCTTAGCAGCTGATGCTGCCATTGCCAATGGTGCCGCATCATCCGCGGCACAAACTCCGCAGATACGTCTGGAACAATATTTCCTCCTCGCGATATCCCCCTCCGAAGGAGTAGCAGTGCTCCGTGGTCCAGACCGGCGGCTCGTGACGTTACGGGTGGGGTCCACGCTTGCAACTGCACGGGCACGCCTTGCCCAGGTTCTGGGGGACAGACTCCGATTCGACGCGGTCGATGACAAGGGTGTCCGCCAGACCGCTTGGATGATTCGATCTGCCAACCCAGAGGAATTGCCTGAGGTGCAGCGAGTGAGCAGTAGTCCGCCGTTCGCACCTAGCGTGAATGCCAAGAGCACGACGACGATCGCCCCGCTGTCTGCGATTCCCTCGACCAAGTAACGAACGGCACGAAGCATTCGCATGTCTACGGCTTGGTTGCGCGCAGCTGCGCAATGGACGCGTACGTTTGTTGCGCCCGCGCTCCTGTTCTTTACAGCCGCCATCACGGCGGCGCATGCAGACGCTCCCGCGCCAGTGTCGTTCCCGTCAACGGGCGGATACAGCGCAAAGTTGCAGGGTTCGCGCAGCAACGTGGCCATCGTTGAGCTGTCTGGCGACTACTCTCGCGATCTTGCGAACGGCCAGCTCAACGTCGAACCGCGAACGCAGGTTTCGAAGGAGTTCTACAAACACTTCTCCGATCGCTACGACTTCATCGTTGTGTTCTCAAACTTCGAGTTCACGACGGGCGATGCGAGGGCGTTTTACATCGGCGTCAAGAACGATACCAAGGGCCTCGGCAGGCCCTTGTACGACAACACCTCGTACTTTGGAAGCCAGGGGTCGTTGCAAGGCTACATCGACATGGCGGCGCTCAGCCGCTACCACCTTGACCCGAGCGATCCCCGGTTTGAAGAGGCCATGCTCGTGCTATCGCACGAGATGCTTCACCGGTGGGCGGCCAAGGTTCATTTCCTGGACAGCGCCGGTCAGGCGAACGGCGCGCTCTTGGGTCGTGATGGGGCTCACTGGTCGTTCCTGCTCGACACTGGCGGTTCGGTGGAATATGGCAACCGATGGTCCGACAACGGCGACGGCACCTTCACTACCAAGCCCGATCGCCAGTTCTTCAGCCCGCTGGATCTGTACTTGATGGGGATGTTGAAGAAGGAAGAAGTCCCATGGTTCTTCTACATCGACAGCGCTGGTGTCGACGCCACACGCATCCCCGAGGCGGGTGTCACTATTCAGGGCGCACGACACGATGTCACGATCGACCAGATCATCGCAGCTGAAGGCGCTCGAGACCCGAATGCGGACAACGCACAGAAGCAGTTCCGCCTTGGCTTCGTTCTGTTGACTCGTCCCGGCATCGCGCCTTCCGATGTCCAAATCCAAAACGTTGATGCGGTGCGTCAGGCGTTCGAGACGCGCCTGACGGCGCTGACCGCTGGCAAGGCCCTTGTGCACGCCTTTCTGGAGCCCAAGCCGCTCGAACACCCGAACGATCCGAGCCTGCCCGGTGCGGTCGTAGGTACAGCGGGGTCGACAGCCAACGTGATTGCTGCACTCGGCTGGCTGCGTGGTAAACAGCAAGTGGCAGGTGAGTGGTACGACAACCAGCTAACCCGTTTGCGCGACACCGTCGTCGCGGCATCGGCGCTTGCCGATGTCGGTCCGGGCGACCGGGCGATTGTTGACAAGGCGATGGCCTGGCTGACCACACAGTCCGTCGCCAATACCGACTATGTGGCGCGCCGTATCCAGGCGCTGGCGACAAAGGCCACCGAAGCCGACTGGGCTCAACTGGCCAGCACACAAAATGCAGATGGCGGGTGGGGTGTGGCACCAGGCTATCAATCCACGCCGCTCGACTCGGCGCTCGCTGTCACAGCGTTGGCGCTCGATCCGAATCCAACCCGACAAGCCCTGGCCCGCGACCGCGCCAAGGCTTTTCTGCTGTCGAAGCAGAACGTAGATGGAGGCTGGTCGCACGCAGTCAATGGGGTCAGCCGCACGGCCACAACCGCGCAGGTCATCCGCGCATTGGCCACGCTCGATGCTGTACCGCAGGTGGCTACTGCGGCGCGCTTTCTTGCCGGACGACAGAACAGCGATGGCGGGTTCGGAGACAGTCCGAGTACCACGCATGACACCTCCAACGTGATGCTGGCGCTCGCAGCCACCGGTCAACTCGGTGCGGTGCGCGCGCTCGATGGTTTCAACTTCCTCAACGCCACCCAGCAGCCCGACGGCAGTTGGGACGGCAGCGTCTACGCGACCGGGCTTGCAATACGCACGCTCGGTGCGGCTCAGACCTACAACTGGGCCGCTTCTTCGCTGACGGCCACGCCAGGCGCGGTGCGTGACGGGCAGCGCGTGGCACTGTCGCTTGCCGTGAACAACACTGGCACAGTCGCAGCCCCAGCTAGCACGGTCAAGGTCTTCGATGGCGATCCCGTAGCAGGCGTGGTGCTTGCAGAGATGCCCGTGCCGCCGCTCCCGCCGGGCGGTACGGCGGTCGTGCATGGCAGCTGGTCGACGCTGAACCAACCTGGCAATCACCTGTTGAGCGCGGTGGTCGATCCAGCGTCGCTCGGCAGCGAAATGACACGCAACGACAACACAGCGGTCGTTCGGGTCGCGGTCGCTTCGGCCCCGGTGCAGCCCGATCTGACCGTTACCGCAACCGATGTGCAAGTGATGCCGGCCGTGATCAATCGGCTGCCAACAAACGTCTCCGTGGTCGCGCAACTCGCCAACATCGGCCAGACCGATGCGATCGGGGTCAAGGTACGCCTGCTGATGGGGCCGACCGCCGACACGATGGTCGTCGTCGATGAAAAGCTCGTGAACCTGCTGGGTCGCAGCACGATTGCAGTCACGACTTCGTTCCAGGTCACGCGCCCGGGTCGCCAGTTGCTTGCAGTTGTGGTTGATGCTGATGCAACCGTGGCAGATATCGATCGCAGCAACAACCGCGCGGATGTGCAAATCGACACCGTCAGCTCGTTCGACCCGGCGGTATTCGCCAATGAATTGGTGGTGCCAACCGGGCAGGTGATGCTCGGCGCCGACGTGACGCTGAAGGCGACCCTGCACAACCAGGGCACCGCCGACACCCCGCCATTCCAGGCCGTGCTGACAGTCAGCGATGGCACCACCGTGCGCGAGATCGGCCGCATTGCCGTACAGATCCCTGCCGGTGGACAACAGAGTTTCGCGCTGCCGTGGCGCGTCGACCTCACCGGGCAGCTTGAATTCAAGGTGGTACTTGACCCCGCCGCTGCGGTGTCGGACCTGGATCGCTCCAACAACGAAGCGCGCGCCGCGTTCACTGCAGCTCTGCCGCCCGCCGGGCCCAATCTCACGGTCAGCTTCCGCGATTTCCTGATTGATCCGGATCCAGCGAACGAAGGGCATTCGCTCGCACTAAAGGCAACGATTCGCAACATCGGGAATCAGCCTGCAACCAATGTCGAGTTCGGTTTCTACGAAGGCGATCCCGCCGCTGGCGGCGTCTTGCTCGCGCCCATTCAGGCGGTGCCCACAATTGCGGCCGGCGCGACGATCGAGGTAAGTGCGCAACTCACCAACGTGGTTGGCAGCGCCGAGCGGCTCTACTTCGTTGCCGTCGACCCCGCTGCCAAGATCACCGAAACCTCGAAGGAGGACAACACGGCTTTCCGCGTGGTCGACGTGAGAGCCTTGCCGGATCTCGCCGTGTCAGCCGGCAACATCAACTTGTCGCCCAGCGCGCCCAAGCCGGGTGACACCTTGACCGTTGCTGTCGACGTACAAAACCTCGGTCAGCAAACGGCCGCACCGGTGCTTGTGCGCTTGTTGGATGGCGATACGGTGCTGGGTGAACAAACCATCGCGTCGATAGCCGCCCAATCCAAGCACACGGCGACCTTCAGTCTGACGTTGCCACCCAAGGTGGCTGCACGTACGTTGACGGTGGTCGTCGACCCGGCGAACGCCGTGCAGGAAACGAACAAGGCGAACAACACCGCAACGCGCAGCCTGACTGTCCAGAACGGAACGGCCTTCGTGTCAGAGCCGTACTTCTCGCCCAACGGCGACGGAATCAAAGACACGGTCTCGTTCGGTTTCCGCCTCGACACTGCCGCAGTGACGCGCGTGCTGGTCGTTGACGAAAACGATCTGGTCGTGCGCACCTTCACGGGCCTTGGCAGCGGTCCGCAAACGGAAGGTTCGGTCCTTTGGGATGGCCGTGACGACTACCAACGCATTGCCAACGACGGCACCTACCGATTCCGCGCCGTTGGGGCCGATGGCCAGCAACTGGCTCAGGCCAGTGCAGTACTCGACACGAATCGCACACCCATCCTGCGAGCCTCGGGCACGCCGTCCGAGTACTACCGCAATCTGACCTGTCGTGTTCCGTCGTTCCAGGATTGGGCGACGACGCTCGACGAGCAATCGCTGTTCGTCACGAGCATGGCTGCCAATCAATCTGGCATCTACCGCGTGGCGCTCCAAGGTGGCGAAGTCAGCACCGTGGTGCCGGCCACGTTCGTGGCGGCCGGCGGCAACTCGCTGCAGTACCTGTCGGCATCAATGCGCGGTGAGCGCGTGGTTTTCGGTCGGTGGAACTATCACAAGAGCTCGAGCGGCGAGTACATCCAGCCGCACGAGATCTGGACTGTCGGCGGTGATGGTGCCGGCCTGCGCCTGCTCGCTACCAGCGATGCGATGGTAGCGAGCGATGCCTACTCAAGCGCAAACAACATCTTGATGACCCATGACGGATCGGCCGTCATTGCGCAGCTCAATTTGGCTGATGGCAGCAGCTCAATCCGCCGCTACCCCGTGGACCCGGCCGCCGGCCCGATGCGCGTGCTCTACGACAGCCGCGAACATGGGAATGTCGGTGGCCTGAACCTGGACGTTGCGCCGAATCGGCGCCGTGCCCTGATGCGCGTCTGGAATTCAAGTACGGGAAAAAATGAGTTGGCTGTGCTCGATTTCGAGACCGGCTTGCTCATGCCTGCGCCGGCTGACCTGTACCCTGGCTCTGCCTTTCCAAGCGTCAAGTGGTCGCCCGATTCGAATCATTTTGTTCTCTTCGATTCAGTTGAGAGAACGGGTGTGGAGGCCGGCAACATCACCGACTTCGAATTCGATGTGTTCGATGCCGATTTCAACCTGACCAAGCGCTTCCGCACGGAAAAGGGCGCTGGCGACGGCAATAGTGGTTGGTACGGCAGCAGTGTCTCAGGCCCGGAATGGTCGAGTGCCGGCGATGAATTCGTGTTCAGCCTTGATCCGCGGCCCAATGCCTGGTACGGCGGCGCCGTTGCCGCAACGGACTGGTCACCAGGCTCGCCCGCACTAGACGGGCCCAAAGACAAGACCTTTTATCGCGCGCACATCGGCAAAGGCACGCTGAGTGCGGTTTCAGTTGATCCGCAGATGTTGGACCGTCAAAGGTCACTGTGGTGGGCGCCGAACGACCGCACGGCGCTGGCACAGTGGAGCGGCCGTCTGCCGAGCGGCAACTACGGCTCTGGCTACAACTCGACGCAGGTCGACAACGGGCAATCAAGCGATCTGTTCCCGAAATGGGGGCTGCCCGAGTTGAACCCGAATGCGCAGACCATGTCGGTGTCGAATTTCGCGGCCAGCGGGCGACGTCTCTTCTTCACGTCCTACCGCGATAGCTCCAACATTCAAAGTTCTTGCTATGCGCCGTCCGGCGGCGCGCAGCTGTTTGCCTACGAATCGCTGCAGAACCTGGTGGCGGATCTCCAACCTCTGCGCGACCCGCGTGTAGGCGGCGTGCTGTTGCGTGGCACGGCTGCCGACATCAACTTCGCAAGTTACCAGCTCGACTATGCGAACACGAAGACCCCAACTGAATGGCATACCGTCGCAGTGCCTGGCACTGAAGAGAAATTCGGCGCCAATCTCGCGACTTGGGTGCCACCGAGCTACGGCACCTTCTTCGTTCGCCTGACCGTCCAAGATCGTGCCGGCAATACCGCCGCAGCTGTAAGACGCGTGACTTGGAGCGATACGCCGTCCATCACCGATCTGGTGAAAGACTTCGACTACATCTCGCCCAATGGCGACGGTGTGCAAGACAAGGTCAAGCTCAGCTATAGAGTGCTTGAGCCCGTGCATCTTGCCTTTGAGGTGAAACGCGAAGACGGCACCCGCGTGCGTCTGATCGAGCGCGACCACGCAAGCATCGGCAGCGACTTCGCCTTCGAATGGGACGGGCGCGACGACGAAGGGCGCGTGGCGCCGGATGGCAAATATTCCTTGCGCGTGCTCGACTATGAATTCCCAGTCGAGGTCGACACGGTATTCCCCGAGTTGCGTCTGTCGACCAGCGACCACGCGTTCAACTACGTGGCCGACTCAGCGAGCTTCGTCACGTTCCAGGGAGCTGCGCTGCGCGAAGCCGTAACGTCCCTCGACTTCGTCATGGCGCCTGACAGAAGCTACACAGCCAGCATTGAAGACGCGCTTTCCAAGACCTGGCGCACCTATTCGTTCGGGCCGGGCGCCAACACCTTGGCATGGGATGGCCTGGACGACCAAAGCCGGGAGTTGCCCGCCGGTACCTACGTCGTCTCGTTCGCGGTGTCCGATGGAACACCGTTAAACCAGTTCATGGCGGAGCTGAGCCGCGACGCAGGCGCTGTTCACGTGGTCTATCGGCCAGTGATGGCAGCAGTCATCGGGAAGGTGCTGACGCCGCCTTTCTCCATGGTGGCGACCGACCGGCTGTTGACCTATGGAACCGTCCAACTCGAACTCGGCCGGGGTGATCCACCTGCGGTGTGGCAGTTCGGCTTCAAGGACTTGCAGGTTCAGCCCTTGCCGGTGGGGGTCCAACTAGACCCGCCATATTTGGCTGAAGACAAATATGGCCTTCCGACTGCACAACTGAGTGGTTCCAACACCTGGCTGACATTCTCCGGCTCGCGCTTGCGTGCCACCGCGCAGGACAAGGCCGGCAACTTGGTGTCTGCGGTGAGCCCCTATCGGACTGTGCGCGAGCTCGTGCTCTTGAAGGGCTCTGCCGACTATTGGGCGCCTGGCGATCCGGTGAAGGTCGAGAAGATCGGCATTCGCGGCATCACGAATTTCAGTGACACCGCGCTCAAGGTTTCTGCCCTCAGTGTGGCTCCGCCACCGCCGGGTTACGAACTGGGGGCACTAGCGCTGTCGTTCGCCGACAACCTGACATCGCCAGCGGTGAAGGTCGAGCTGCGCCACGCCTTCTTGCCGACACCCAAGCCCAAGCCGGGCGAATCTCGCCCGCCTGTCAGCGTGCCGAACCGAGACGACATGCGCCTGCTGCAATGGACGACAGTGCCTCTGCGCGGTCTGTCGCCGACCGAAGTGTCCAAAGGCATCACCGAGCTGGACGATAGTGACAACGTGGTGCAGTTCCGCTGGCAGTTGCCGAACGCGGGCGACGGCGTCTGGCTGTACCAGATCGTCGAGCGTGACCAGTACGGCGAAGAACTCAAGTCGCACGTCTATTGGACCGTTGCCACCACGATTTCCCCCGCGCTGCCGCAGTTCTCCTGGCTGGCATGGCATGAGCCCGCGCAGAGCTGCGGCGCAGATGTTTCAGAGATCGCGCACGTGACGATGCACGTGTCGCGGTACAGCGGCTTCGATAGCCCGATGGTCCGCGGAGAGCGCCTGTACAAAGTATTGGCCGACGGTTCGCGTGAATTGATGTTCGAAGCGGCTCTCAACAATCTGTCCTCGGGCTTCGAATTCCACGAGCTGTTCAGCACGGCGGGCTGGAGCCTGGGTCGCCATGATTTCGAGGTCGAATTCCTCGACATCGAAAACCGCTGGGAGAAAGTTGCCTCACCGTACATTTATGTGAACCACACCGCGCCGCAGGTGAAAATCGGGTCACCGGTGGACGGCCAGAAGATGTGCGCGACGCACATCGCCGTGCCCAATGTCGGCACCATCGGCTACCTGCCGATGTCGGTCGAGGTGAAAGAACCGTACGCGGCTTATCAAGATCTGCAGCTGCAGAAACCGGACGAAAGCTGGGTCCCGCGCGGGCCGGTGGGCGCGCCTGCCACTGCACTTTCGGTCCCCGCTACGACGGCCTCGGACGACTATCGCGTGTGTTTACTGCAGGAGGGCTGTGGCGATACCGGTCCCATCGTCTGGCCAACGCGGCCGGGCAATTTCGTCCACGCCAACAGCGGCCGCCTGTATGGCCTTGGCCTAGGCACCCGAGATCACTTCGAACTCGATCCGCTCGTTGGCAAGGTCACGGCGCGCCTGCGTGTCTTCGGCCCGAGTGGCCACTTGGCCTGCACGCCGGTAACCGTCGACGTCGATGGTCGTGTGGAGGGCGTCTCGTCGATCGACCGCGGGTTGTTCTCGCCAAACGGCGACGGCGTCGCCGATGACGTATCGGTCACGGTCACGGCCCTCGAAGCCTTGACGGTGAAGGTGGAAGTGTTCCGCGCTGTGCGTGACCAATCTGGCAATGTCACGCCGCTGGACGAGCCCGCGGTCGCCACGCTGGCCCGCAACCTGGCCTTGTCAGATGGCGATCGTCCTTTCACTTGGGATGGTCGCAACATCGGCGGGCAGGTGGTCGCCGACGGGCTGTACGCCTTCCGCGTGACGCTGACCGACGGATGCGGCAATGAGAAGATCGATGTCTGGCCGGTCGAGGTCGACAACACGCCGCCGACGATCGTCATCGACAGCCCGAAGCCGAACGCTGCGGTGCCGATCGAATTCTTCATCAAGGGCTCGGCCTCTGATCTGCACCCCTTGCGCTACGAAGTAGCGGCAGTGTCCGACCGCAACCCGGATGCGCCGATGAACCTGCCGAACCTCGGCGGCATGAACAACTTCCACATCAACCTCGCCGCCTGGAATACGGCAGGGCTCACGGGTGGTGCCAAGATCGTGGTCCGTGCCTTTGATACGGTGGGCAACAGCAGCCTACTCGAGTTGCCCATCCAGCTGACCGAACCGGCCGACATCATCGCGGCGTTCAATGCCTCACCCGACCCGTTCTCGCCCAACGGTGACGGTCGCCGCGAGAAGGTTTCGTTGTTGTATTCGTTGTCACGCGCCGCGAACCTGACGCTGGACCTCATGCGCACGTCCACTGGCGCAAAGATCAAGACCCTGGTCAAGAACGTGCCGGCAGTGGCTGGTA
The DNA here is from genome assembly GCA_021153565.1 of Rhizobacter sp. Classification (GTDB taxonomy): domain Bacteria; phylum Pseudomonadota; class Gammaproteobacteria; order Burkholderiales; family Burkholderiaceae_C; genus Albitalea. The sequence goes on along the minus strand of JAJKJU010000360.1, from coordinate 21,407 downwards.
ACGGCTCAATCGTCTGGGATGGTCGGAACGACAGCAGTGTGGTCGAGCCCGATGAAGACGTCGCCGCTGTGCTTACGGCCGAGATCGTCACCAACGGCGACGTTTCGGCACGCCAAGTGGCTCGCACCGGGTTCACGCTCGACAAGACGCCGCCGGTCATCGCCTTCACTTTGCCCAAGGGCCCCGTCACGGCCGGCCGCGGCGGTGTGGTAGCGCGTGCCACCGATCCGCTGTTCTCGGATGCGAATCTGTCCGTCTCCGTCAACGGCGCGCCCTACCTGTCGTTGGTCGATGCGACAGACGACACCGGCACGCTGACTGCTCCGCTTGACGACATTCCCGAAGGCCCGATCACGCTGCGCGTCAAGGCTGCCGACCGTGCCGAGAACCAGTCGACCAGCACACTCAACGTCATCCTCGACCGCACGCCGCCCAAGCCGGCGATCACGGCGCCGCTACCCAACGCCTACATCAGCGGGCGCAAGCAGCCGTACGCCATCGAAGGCGGCATCGAAGAGCTGCACCTCGCGAGCTACCAGCTGACACTGGCGGGCAATATCTTGCTCCAGGGCACCACGCTGCCGCCCACGGCCAAGCTGCTCACCTGGGATCCGCTCACAGTGGCCGATGGCCCCTACACGCTGACCCTGAAAGCCGACGACCGAGCCGAGCTGACGGGCTCGGCCAGCGTGCCCATCACCATCGACAACACGCCGCCGGTCGCCACCATCAAGTCCACCGGCACGCCGATGTACCTGCGCATCGGCACCGTGCTCAAGGGCACGGCGACCGACCTCAACTTCGTGAACTACCGCGTCGAGCTGGCCCCGGGGGGCTCGACCTCGACCCGCTGGACCGAAGTGGCCCGCGGCACCAGCGAAATCAACGACGCCGCACTGACGACACTCTCGGTGCTGCCGCCAGATGGCGTCTATGGCGTGCGCCTGACCGTGCTCGACAAGGCCGGCAACGAGTCGTTTGCGGTGCAAGACGTGACGGTCGACACCCTGGCGCCGCAATCTGTGACGCTGAGTGCCGACCTGCAAAATCGGCACAATGCCAACGTGAAATGGAACGCCGCTGTCGAAGCCGACGTGGCGGGCTATATCCTGTTCCGCAACGGCAGCCGCGTGAACACTGCGCTGCTTACGGCGACCACCTACCTCGATGCCGGCCTGGCACCAGGCACCTACGCCTACACCGTCAAGGCCGTCGACCGTGCTGGCAACGAGAGCGAGCCGTCGAATGAAGGGCGGGTCGTGGTCAGTTCGTCTCAGCCGGTGGCGCAGATCTTTGCGCCAACGCGCGACGCCTGGGCCGCGGGCCTGATGGACGTGCGCGGCACCGCCATGTCGCCGGCCGACTTCAAGGAATATCGCCTCTACATCGGGGCTGGCACGGCGCCTGCGGCGTGGCAGCTGCTGCGCCGCTCGCCACTCGCGATCACCGCTGACACACTGTCGGCCTGGAACACGCTGAGCCTGATCGAAGGTGCGCAGTACACGCTCAAGCTCGAGGCCGAAGATCTCTCGGGCGTGGTGGCGACCGACAGCGTCACCGTGAAGGTCAAGAACACGCCGCCCAAGGCGCCGATCCTGCTGCAGGGCACGCTGTCGGTGAACAACATCGCACTGACCTGGACGGCCAACACCGAGCCAGATCTGCAAGGTTATCTGCTGTACCGGAATCAGCAGCTCGCCAACGCCACGGGCTTGGTGATTGGCAGCATGGTCCCATATCTGATCAAGCCCGCCGCCTACAACGATCTTGCCGTCCCCGATGGCAAGCACCGCTATTTTCTGCAGGCGATGGACCAGGCCGGCAATGTCAGTGATCCGTCCAACGAGGTCGAGTTCACGGTCGATACGCATCCGCCGCATGTGCCGATCACCAAACCCACCGATGGCAACAAGGTCAGCCAGACGACAACCTTGATCGGTGAATCGCGCGATACCGACATCGCACGCGTGCAGTTCCAGTACAAGCCAGTCGCGTCAAGCACCTGGGTCGACATCGGCGTGCCGCTGACGAATAACGCCGGTCCCTGGACCATCGAGTGGAGCACCGCAAGTCTGCCCTATGGCTCGTACAACGTGCGCGCGGTTGCCACCGACGAGGGCGGCAAGGTCGATCCGGCGCCGGGCTTCATCACGCTCGTCCTCACCGACCTGCGCAAGCCCGACCCGGCGACCAACTTGACCACCCGCGTGACGGGTGGCGACGTGGCGCTGAACTGGATGGCCAGTGGCTCGTCCTACGCCGTCGGCTACCACATCGACCGGGTTGAACCCACGGGGACCGTGACCCGCCTCACGACCACGCCGCTGGCCGCGCTCACCTACACCGATGCCGGTCGCCCCGATGCCGGCTATGTCTATCGCGTGACCGCCGTCAGTGCGGGCGGCACCGAGTCCGGCGCCAGCAATGACGCTGCGGCCGTGGTGTTCACGCCGACCTTCGTGCAGCCCTACACGCCGACACCCGATGTCACAACGCTGCTGCTCGGCGAAGCCCGTGCCACGCACCATGTTGTGCTGCGCAAGCAAGGTGGAGCTGACATCACCGAAGCCGCATCCGACGAAACAGGCTCGTACCACTTCGATGTCGTGCCCCTGGCCCTCGGCGACAACCGCTTCGAGGTCATTGCGCATGACGATCTGGGCAACACCAGCAATCCCGCGCCCTGGCACGCGTTCCGCGGCCAAGCACCGGCTGCGCCGACCGGTCTGGACGCGAGTGCGGCCGGTCACGACGTGACGCTGAACTGGGCGTCCAACCTCGAAGGCGATCTCGAAGGCTATGTTCCGGCTCTGGCAGGCGTGCTGCGCAACTCGGTGATCACGCCAAGCAGCATTGCTGCGTCCAGCACGTACCCGTACAGCAGCTACTACTCGGCAGACCGCGCGATTGATACCGAGCTGTCCACAGGGTGGTCGCCGTCGTATTTGGAGCCGATCGCGGGTCAGTGGCTGGAGCTGAATTTGGACACCCGGCGCATCATTGATGGCATGAGCTTGTTGTGGGGGAACGGACAGATCCCCAATCGGTACAGGATCGAAGGCTACGACGGCGAAGTCTGGGTGCCGCTGGCGCAACTGCAAAACACGACAGGCCAGCCGAACATTGACATCAAGTTCGCGCGCGCATACCGCACCAGTCGTCTGCGTGTCCTGATTGCCGAAAACTCGAACACCAATGTGCAACTCAACGACGTGCGGCTGAGTGGGCCCGCAGTCACGAGCACACGCTCGGCAACCTTTGCGAGCCTGCCCGATGGCTATGCCAGCGTGGGTGTGATTGCTGTGTCCCAACTCGGGTTCGCAAGCCCCTTGTCAGAGGCCAAGCCGGCGGTGGGCGATGTGACCCCTCCGGATGCCCCTGTATTGCAAGCCCAGGCAGCTCTGTCCGGCGCTCAACTCAGCTGGGTCGGCCCGTCGAATGTTGATGTTGCTGGCTTCCAGATCCAACGTGACGGGGTTTTGATCGCCACCTTGACGAACGGCGCAACCCATAGCTATTCCGACCCGGCACTGCCCAATGCGCACTATGGGTATGTCGTGAGCGCGGTCGATAGCGTCGGCAACGTGAGTCTGCCGTCAAACAGGGCGGCGGTCGATATTGCAGTGGCCGGCCCGAATGCGCCGATTGCGGCAACGGCCACGGCGCCAGCCGGTGGCGGCGTCGCCATCGTCACCTGGACGGTCGGTACCGGGCCGCAGCCTGGCGCGTTCGTCCTCCAGCGGGCTACCCGGCCCAGCGGGCCGTACATCGTGCTTGCCTCGGGTGTGCCGGCGTCGCCGTACGCCGACCATGACGTGCACAACGGCATTCGCTACTACTACGTCGTTCTGGGCGTGGATGGCCTGGGCAATGTCGGCAGCACCTCGAACGAGGTCAATGCGCAACCCGACGACCGCCTTGCGCCGACTACGCCCTACTTTGTCTTGCCAAGCCGCAGCCCTGGGCCGGTGTTCACGCCTGACGCGCAGACGACGCTGGTCGGATTTGCCGAGCCAGGCAGCCAAGTCGTGATCACGAAGGGCGATGGCAAGATCGGCATGGTCGATACGACCGCCGAAGTGCAACAGCAAACGCTCTACACAAACGGAAACAGCGTCTTCGATGTTGCACGGGATGGCTCGCTCGTGTACTTCAACAGCAACGGCACCGCGGTGCACAAGAGTGACGGCACGCCGGTGGCCTCCGCATCACTCTTGGCGAACTCCAATATTGAAGGCTTCCGGTTTGCGCCAGATGGTCGCTCAGCCGCAGTCGTGAGCTACGACGGTCGCAGCGGTCATTCCGTGCTCTCGCGCTGGGACCGCACCACGGACAAACGAACCGTCTTGTCGCTCCCGGTCTGGGCGCGGGCCGATCTGCTTGCGTTCTCGCCGGACGGCAGCCAATTGCTCACCAATGCCTATGACGCCACCTTGGGGCAACCTGGCCTGGTGATTGTTCAGTGGGCCAGCGGTGCGAGCCGGTTTGTTGCCGGCGATATCCTCGGGGCGGCCTGGTCGCCCGATGGCCAAACCATCGCCATCACATCCGCGGACGGGTTGCGGCTGATTGACCCACTGCTAACGCGTGATGTCACGGTGGCGGGCGTTACCGATCCGCGCAGCCCGTCATGGCTCCCGGATGGCAGCGGCCTTTTGGTCGAGCAGGCTGGCTCGCTTGGTAGACGCGCGATTGCGCGGGTCACACTGCCCGATTTCACCGTCGTTGCTCTCGCTGACGCAACCGGTGTTGATTACACGGGGCCGGTCGTATCCCCTGAAGGCGATGCCTATCTGGCAAACCGCGATGGAAGTCTGGTTCTGCGCGGCTTTACCGGCAGCGAAGAGGTGCTTTCTGGCCAGAGTTATGTCGGCTACGGAGCGCCGATCTGGTCGTCCTCAAAGACGATCGGCTTCCTGCGGAACTATGGCCAATTGGTGCTGCACACGCCGGCCGGTCAGTTCCTCTTGCCTGACACCGCGTTGAACGTCGGCTCCAACATGTTCGGCGCGTATGCCGTCGATGCTGCCGGCAACACCAGCGCGCCAGCGTTGCCGCTCGAAGTGCGTCGCAGCTCGGACACCTTGCCCGATTGGTCTGTGACGAACGACAGCTGGTTCGTCTTCCCGGCCTCGCCGCGGGTGGGTGAGGCGACCGACATTGCCATCACCGTGAAGAACCTCGGGGTCGCCGCGTCAGCCACACCGGTGTCGGTGATTGCGGTTGATGAGCAGGGCCTCGTGACGACCCTGTTCAGCGGTTCGCTGCAAGCGCTCGCCAAAGATGCGCAGCAGACCCTGCGCATGCCGTGGACCGGCGGGCAACCTGGCCGCTACACGCTGATGGCGGTGGTTGACCCTGGCAACCTGACCGATGAAGTCACCAAAGACAACAACCAGGCGGCTCGCCAGGTGTTCGTGACGGCATCCACAGGCCACCCCGAACTGCAGGTCCGTACCGACAAGCTGCGATACGCCGGTGGCGAGACCGTCAAGGCAGACATCACCGCCGTCAATGCGGGCGCCCAGTTCGATGGCAGCGTGATCGTGCACGTCGTCGACACCGGTGGTGCCGAACTGTTGCGCTTTGATGCCAGCCCGGTGCAGAACCTGGTCTTTGGCCAACCGCAGACGCTTGCATACACCTGGCCGTCGGGTACCACCTTCGCTGGCGACTACCGAGTGACCGCAGAACTGCTGGGTGCCGATGGGCAGCTGGTGACGAGTGCGGCAGCAGACTTCGCAATCGATGCAGGGGCCACGCTGGGTTCGGCAGTTGTGACAGACCGCAGTGAATACCTGACTGGCGACAACGTGAACGTGCAAGGCACGGTGCGTTACCTCAGTGGCAATGTGCCTGCGTTGGACACCACCCCGGCTGTGCTGGCGGTGCTTTCCGGGTCCGGCGATACCTTGGCGACCCGCTCAATCGACCTGCAGGGCATGCTGCAAGGCAGCGAAGTGCAGGTCGACCTGTCTTGGCCGGCCGCGCAACCGGGGTCGTACACCGCGCGCCTGACGGTCGGTCCTGCCGGCACTCCGTCAACGGTTGCGCAGAGCGCGTTCGCTGTCGTCGTGCCCACGGCGCCCCAGGTGGTGGGTCATCTGCAGGTGGCTGGTGACGTGTTCACCACCACCGAAGCCATCCCAACCACCTCTTCGTTGACCAACCTCGGCGCCGCCATCAATCCGCTGGTTGTGCGGGTGCGTGCGCTCGACACCACCAATGGCCAGACGCTTGCGTCCTGGAGCGGTGAGCTCGCAGGTGTGCGGGCAAACGCGGTTACCCAAGCCGCAGTCTTGTCTGGCACCTGGCCGCTCGGCAGCTTCGAGCTGCGCCTTGAGGCGCAGGTGGGTGGCAATTGGCTTCTGCTCGACCGTGCCCGGGTCCAGGCGGCTGAACGCACGCCGCCGGGCGTGGCCTTCACCGGCCCAGCCGCCGGTGCCGTGGTGCGCTCAACCGCAACGGTGACCGCGCTGGCCACGGCGCGCCAGGCCCCGGTTGCCAAAGTGGAGTTGCTGCGCGGCGCCGAGACATGGTTCGCCATGCTGCCGCAGAACGCCAGCGCGGGCTTGTACTTCTCCAACGCCTTGCCAACTGCTGATGGCCCAGTGACGCTGCAAGCGCGTGCCTCAGACACTTTGTCCAACACCTCGTCGGTGGTGACCTTGTCGATAGTCATTGACAACACGCCGCCGCTCATCACGGTGACCGGCGTGGCCGATCAGCAGGTGTCGCGCGCCAGCGTGGCCCCGGTGATCGCGGTGGCCGATGCGAACCCGCTGAGCCAAGCCATCGTGCTCGATGGTGTGCCATTCGTTTCAGGCGCGCCGGTGGGCGAGGGCGCCCACGTGCTGACGATCGACGCGGTCGACAAGGCAGACAACCGCTCGACCAAAACGGTTGCCTTCACCGTCGACCTGACGCCGCCGGTGGTCACGTTGGTGGCGCCCGCACCGAGGCTCATCGCCAAGGCAATGCCTCTGGTGCAGGCTACGGCCACCGACGCGTTGACGGGTGTGTCTGCCGTGCAATTGCGCGGTGTCGATGGCTCATGGACATCTGTGCCAGCCAACACAGGCGGCTATGGCGTCACGCCACCGGCTGCGATTGATGGCGACTACACACTGGCTCTGCGTGCGACCGACGTTGCGGGCAACACCAGTGCGCCACTTGAGTTCGCGCTGACGATAGATGCCACACCGCCGCTGATCACCGTCACCGGCGTGGTGCAGGGGGGTACCACCGTTGGGTCGGCGACGCCGGTGATCAGCGTGACCGACAAACACTTGGCGACCACCGACATCCTGCTCGACGGGGTGCCGTTCGTCAGTGGCACGGCGGTCACCGCCAATGGAAGCCACACGCTGAGCGTCAAGGCAAGCGACCGTGCAGGCAACGAGAGCCAGCAGACAGTCGTGTTCCAGGTCGACGCGGCGGTGTCGCTGGGCGGCTCGCTGGGCATCAGCCCGAACACCGTGGCGATCGGCGACACGGTGGTGCTCGATGCGCGTGTCACCAATGCGTCGGCCAGCGCGCTCAGCGGTGTGCAGGTTTCGCTCGTGATCCGGGACCACGCCTCCGGCGCCGTGCTGCAGACCTTCAACGATGTCGCAGCCCTGGCCCAAGGCGGCGCCTACCAGCATGCGTGGAGCTGGGCGGCCAGCGGGACCGCTGGTGCCTTGCTAGACGCAGCATTGACCGCTACCGCGAACGCCACCGTGATGCCCATCGCCCAAGGCACCATCCAACTCAGCGCGCCGAACACGGCGATCGGGCTGCAAACCACGCTGGCAAGCACCAAGAAGCTGCTGGTCTACGTGCGTTGCACGCGCCAGGAAGATGACACTTGGGACAACTGCCTCGCCCCCAACCGAACGTTCAGTAACCCGACGACTGTGTCGGCCTGCACGAGTGACCGCGTCACCTGGCTTGATCAATACCTGACGGCTCGTGGCGTGGCGCACACCGTTGTTTCCGACGAGGCGAACTTCCTGCGCGAGCTGCGTTCGGGCCGCTACAGCACCTATTGGATCGGCGGCGGTGCGCTGAAGCTCGGCAGTCTTGCTGCGGCCGAGGTACAAGCTGCCGTTCGCCGCGGTGACACGCTGCTGACCGAAGGTTGGACGGCGGGCCGCAACCCGGTGCTCGACACGGTTTCGAGTGTCAGCTTCCTGGGCAAGTGGTCGTCACTGCAGACGCAGATCTACACCATCGGCAGCGTGCTGCCCAGTGCCACGCTGGTGGTCAACACGCCTGTGCGATTCAACAGCAGCACTGGAACGAACCACGCAACCATGAACAACGGTCTCGGCATCGTTTCTGGCACCTATGGCCGCGGCCGGACCATGGCCTTCGCGTTCGACCTGTCGGGTACCTTGCGGGCGGCGAACGACGCAACCCTCGCCACATGGAACGGCCTGGGGCTGGCCACCTTGCAGTACCTTGATCCCACAGCGCCGAGCGAAGTGGCTGGCGGCGGCGTGTTCGAGTTGAAGGCAGCCGTCAACAATGCCGGCACGCTGGCGCAACTGCTCGACTACGCGGCAAAGGTGCCGGCCCAGGCGCAGGTGCTGCAGACCGTGCCGCAAGCCACTGCGTCCACCGTCGAGGGCGGCTTGCCCACGCTGCGCTGGCGTGCCACCGCAGCGCCAAGTGGCGCCCTGGCCTTCGATGCGACTCTGCGCGCGCCGGTACAGGAAGGCGACTACGTCGTGTCGAGCATCGTCAACCAGATCAATGCGAGCGGCAGCTCGACGCTCTTGCAGAACCAGCAGTTGGCTCTGCACGTCTTCGGGCCGGTCAGCCTGGCCAATGCCGCGTTCGACAAGGTGCAGGCTTTGGCCTTGACCGGGTCGGAAGCCAGCGCGAAGGCAGTCACGCTCACATGGTTGTCACTCGCAAAGATGTCGATTGCCGACGGTCGCTGGGACGATGCCTTGCGTCAATTGATCGCCGCCCAGTCGGCTTGGCAACCGGTGCAAGGCACCCAAGCAGAAGACGACAAGCTCGCCATTGCGCGCGTGATCGAAGCCGTGGAGCGGCGCCTATGAAGAGTCAAACTACCTGGAGGCGCATGGTGCTGCTGGCAGGCGTGGCGCTATGCACCACGCCATCGCATGCCCTGGACATCGATCTCGGCAATGCCGGTTCCTATTCGGCGTTCATCTTCGAGGACGTCAGCGGCATGGCGACAACGGCTGGCCGCGTTGCTGTGGGCGGCAACCTGTCGGTGACGACGGCCACGATAGGCGCCGGTGCCCCGGCACTTGCGTCCACGCCGACCTTGGTGGTACGTGGCAACGTTTCGTCTTACACCGGCGGGGCACTGTGGTCGAGTACAAGCGCGGGGTACGGGCTGTACCTCGGAACCAAGGCGGCCACGACTGCCGCGACTCTGGATCTGCGCAAGGTCACGAGCCTGCCCGTCGACTTCGATTCCGAGCGGGTGTACCTCAGCGCCATGTCCGAGCAGCTGCGCGACCAGCCCACCACGGGCCAAGTCTCGGTGTCTGGCGGTACGCTCACCCTGACCGGAACGAACAGCGAGGTCGAGGTCTTCTCGCTCTCGGCCGCGCAGGTGGGCGGCACGCAGAAGGTGGTTCTCGCCAACGTACTCCCCGACGCGCACATCGTTGTGAACTTGAGCGCCGACACGCTGCGCCGCATCTCGTTCGGCATTGACACCGTGGCCCTGGCCGGCTGGAAGGGCAGGGTGCTCTTCAACGCCCACGATGCGGAGACGCTGCAGTTCAACGGCCTCACGTTCTGGGGCAGCCTGCTCGCGGCCAACGCCTGCGTTTGCAGCAGCACCGGGCGCCTTGAAGGCTCCGTCGTCGCGCGCAAGTGGACGTCGACGATGAACATCACCTACACGCCGTTCGTACCGAAACCCTGAGCCGACTCTCGGCGCCCGAGCTTCGACCGCGATGCAGGCGCCGCGCACACAACATGAATAACGTTTCCGTCCGCTGCCTCCTTGCCCCGCTGCTAGCGTGCAGTGTGCTGTTCGTCGCCGCATCGGCATTCGCACAGACCGTCGCTGGCAACGAGGGTGCGCAACGCGTGTTGCAGCAATTGACCCGCGGTGCCAGTGCGCGGCAGGCCATCGATGCACTGCGGGGCCTGCAAGTGCCGGCCGCCAGTGCCGATGCCGGCCGAGGCGCCGACGCGCGCCAGCTCGATCAGGCCCAGCAGCAACTGCAGGCCGCGCTGCAGGCATACGCAGACCGGGGCGGGGCGCTTACCCAGTTGGCGGGGCGCTACGACGTGTGGCGGGCGGCAGCACAAGTCGTGCAGATCAAGTTCACGGCTGAAGGCGAGCGGCTCAAGCAGTCGTCCGATGGCGCGGCATACATTGGCCGTCACGAAAAGGCGCAGTCGCAGGTGCTGGCTGCTTTCGCGCGAGTGCAGGCCTTGCTGGACCCGCTGTTCGTACCGAACACCCAAATCGATGCATCGCGCGCCAAGACGGCCGCAACCCAGGCGCTGGCATTGCTTCGCCGCCAGCAGACGCGTCCGGCCGAGGCACCCATCCTGCGCGCCCAGGCCGTGCCGTTCGGTGGCCTGAGCCTTGCGCCCCGCCAGCCCGTGTTGACGCCGGCCCTCGTGCCGACTTACGAAACCAAGACCGAAACCGCCTCGACCGCCGAAGACAACGCCGCAACCGCACAGGCCCCGCTGACCGACGAGGTCATTGCCAAGGCCAAGGCGCTCGGCAATGACTATGTCCGCATCTACGAATTCGTGCGCAACACCACGCGCAACGAGTGGTATGCCGGCTCCGTCAAGGGGGCTGTCGGTGCACTGCGCAGCGGCGCCGGCAATGACGTCGACCAAGCGAGCCTGTTGACCGCATTGCTGCGGGCCGCAGGCCTGAACACCCGCTACGTGCAGGGCGTTGTCGAGGTGCCGCTCGAACGGCTGGCGTCCGAACTGGGCCTGCCAACGGCCGACGCGGCCTTCGTGCCCGCCGCCCTGACCAAGGCGGGCCTCGCCTACAGCCCGGTCGTGCGTGCCGGCCGCGTGGCCGCCGTGCAGCTTGCCCGCACCTGGGTCAGTGCCTACGTGCCCTACACCAACTACCGCGGCGCGCTGGTTGACGCCTCCGGCAAGACCTGGATTCCCCTCGACCCCTTCTACAAGACGGTCAGCTTCAAGCCCTCATCGGGCCTCTTCGGGCGCAGCTTCACCGCTGCCGCTTTGAGCACTGAATACCAATCGCACACCAGCCTCGTGCCCTTCGGCGAGTTTCTGCGTCTGAAGACGGCGAGCGCGCTCAACGCTAGCGGCAGCACCGGCACCTGGGACAGCCAGCGCAACAGCTCGGCAAACGACACGCTGCAGCTCGACATCCTGCCCAACAGCCTGCCCTATGCTGTGACGGCAGTCACCCGCGAAGCGGCCGACCTGCCGGCCTCAGAACTCGCTACCGTTCGCATCCGCCTCTACCAGGGCAGCCATGCGACCGACCCGGTCGTGCTTGACAAGACCCTGCCGATGGCCGATGCCGTGAACTCACGCGTCACGCTGTCGTACGGCCCGGCCAGCCTCGAAGACCACCGGGTTTCGTTGCTGTACGGCGGCATGGATGCGGTGCCGCTCTACCTGATTGGCCTGCGCGGCCAGCTCAAGCTTGGTGGCGATGTTGCAGCCGCCGCGACCGACCGGGTCGAACCCGGCGCGAGCCTGCGGCTCAGCATCGAGCTGAGTGGCCCGTGGGGTGTGCAAGAGGTCGACCAGACCGTGGTTGCCGGGGCCTACCACGCACTGGTAATCGCCAATGACCCTCCGCGCCCGGAAACTGCTGCCGCTTCAGACGGTGAATACCTCGGCGCACGCCTGCTCGATGGCTTGGGCGTGTTCTACGCCAAGCAATGGAACGACGCCGACCGTGACATCGCCGGCTGGCTAGATACAGGCGTTGTGCGCCCCGTGCCGGCCGTCACACTGGCCAGCACCACCGTGCGCCCCTCGCTGGTTGCCGGTGTGCCGGTCACTCTCGAATGGACAGGTGTCAGCATCGACGCCGCGTTGCGCCCGGTCGATGCCGTGGGCGCAAGCGCGAGCGACTTCCTCACACTGTCGGCACTGGCCGGCTCGTCGCTCGAACAATACGTGTTCAATGACCAGTTCTCGGTCGACGCCATCTCTGCCGACCGCGGCGTGCAGCTCGCAAACGAGCAAGGCATTCGTGTCCTCGACCTGGCCAGCGCCAACCTCGGCGCGCTTGACGCCACCGATCACAGCGATTCCGTGAAAGCCGCAGTGCGCGACCTGGTTCGCCAGGGGCACAACGTGCGCATCCCCGAACGCCAGCTCACTGTGAACGCCTGGACCGGCTCCGTGTGGCAGGCCTTCAAAGGCGGGCGGGCAGGGTTCTTCATCTCGGGCGGCCTCGCTGGCGGCGAAACCGTGATCCCGCCGGAGCTCTGGACGCTCGGCTTCCTGGCCGATGCTTTTGCCGCCATGCAGACCGAAGAGGCCAACAACGACCCGCGCTCGGGTGTCAAAGTCAGCAAAGTCGGTGCGGGTGACGGGCAGCGTGGCACCGTGGGCCAGGCCTTGACAGCACCCTACGCCGTGCAGGTCTTCGACAAGCTCGGGCGTCCCGTCAAAGGCGCGCAAGTCACGTTCACCGTGATCACTGGCGACGCCAAGCTTGCCGGCGGCAACTCGTCGATCACCTTGCCGACCAACGTGCTCGGCATGGCCTCGACAAGCGCCACGCTCGGCCAGAGCACCGGCATCAATTCCGTTTGGATCATGCGCAACCCGGGTGATGAATTCGCCACCCAGGTCGGCTGGGTCAACGTTGATGCCTACGTCGACAGCGCCGCGGGCACGCTGCAGCCGCCCGAACCCTTCAGCGCACTCGCACTGCCCGACGTGCTGGCCGACCTCAAGCCCAAGAGCGACCCCGCCACCGCCGGCTGGCCGTCTGATACGGCCGACGTCCTGAGCCTGGGCACGATTGACCAATACGCCAACCCGATCGCCAACGTCAGCGTCAATTTCTCCATCAATTCCACTCCCTCATGCCCTGCCGATGGTCCCCCGGGCAACTTCAAGCCAGGCGCCCTGTGGGATGCCTCTGTCAGCGCCAAGGCGTGCGCCAGCGGCAGGGTGCTGGGCCAATGCGGCAGTCAAAGCCTGTCGCTGAAGACAGCGTCCAACGGTGTCGTCTTCGCCGGCGTCGTCTTGAGCAACGAACTCGGTGGTACCAACCGGGTGAGCGCCAGCGCCAACGGCGTGTCACGCCAGTTCACCTACACCAACAACGGCGCGTGCGTGGCGTCGACCAGCGCGGTCACCTATTACGGCTACCTCGGCACCTCAGGCGGTGAGGCTGACGGCGAGGGCAACACCCTCACGGCCGCCAGCCCGGGCCAGGCCTACCCCGGCCCATTCCAGGTGTCTCTCTACCGGTCGGAGTACCCCTACTTCTTCGACTCCAACGGCAAGGTGCGATTCCAGCCCTACCTCAATTGGGTGCCGGCCTCCGGCAACATCGATTCAGTCAACGTTTCAAATGGGGGCTCGGCGGCAATCAGCTCCAGTTCGTTCACCGTGCGTACCGGCGCGGCGCCAGGGCGCAACACCAGCACCGTCAGCGCGAGTGTCACCGTCACCGGTATTGAAAACACGTTGTCCGGGCCACAGACATTTTCTCGCCCTGTCAGCGCCAGCACAGCCGGCGGCACCGTCTTCGGCGTCAAGCCGACGATCACCGCCGTGGTCTCGCGCAACGTACAGGCGGGCGCAGACCCGAACAAGATTCACCTCGATGGCAGCGGCAAGAGCCTGTACCCGATCGAAGTCCAGTACAAGGTCGAGCCGGCCGACTACAGAAACTCCTCCAACGCTTGGATCGCCAACGTGCTCAAAGACGGCGCGTGGGCAGGCTATGCCGCGGGCGACAGCCCCATCGACACCGGCAAGGCGCTGCTGCCGCGCTCGCTGACCTTCCAGCCAAACCAGCACCAGTACCAGGCGCAGTTGGTCACCAAGCACACGATCACCCAGCTTGAGAGTGCCAAGTTCGACCTCCCGCTGCGGCAAAAGCTGATTGCCGACATGCACGCCAGCGGAGCCTCGCGCTACGTTGACGAGGTGAACAAGCGGGTGTGCGACCGCCCCGGTACGGTGGCCTTCATGCTCACGCAAGACGCACTGGCCAGCGTCACTTACCAGGCGTTGGGCGCCGACGACGTACCGCTCGGCTTGCCCCAAGAGTTGGTGGCCGAAAAAGCCTTCCCTATCGGTGTCAACGAAGTCGGATTCGACGCCGCCAAGCTGGGCAGCGGCAGCTTCCAGATCGTCGTCAAGGCCAAAGCCGCCGCCGATCCCTCACTGACCGACGAAGCCAGCCACAACATCGAAGTGCACTACCGGCTGTCCAACGCCTTGCCGGTGGGCCAGATCCTCGTCAAAGGCGTCAACGCCCGCAACGGCATCCTCACCTACCAGACCCCACGCCTGAGCCTGCCCGGGCGTGGCAACCCGCTCGACTTCGTTGCCTCCTACTCCTCGGCGGCAGCCGGCGAGTTGTCCAGCACCGGCGCCAACTGGACGCACAACCACGACCTGGGCCTCAGCATCAACAGCTGCGGCGAAGTGTCCGTCAGCGCCGGCGACTCCGGCTCCGTGCGCTTCTTCCCCAAGCCTGACGGCAGCATGGCCCCCGACAAGGGCTACCACGGCACCCTCATCGCCAACCGGGCCGACAACACCTGGGACTTCTTCAGCAAAGACGGCACCACCTACCACTACAAATACTTCAACCGGCGCGTGCAATGGAAGCTCGTGCAGGTGAGCGACCGCAACGGCAACACCCAGACCTACGAATACGACACCAACGCCTTCCCCGACCCGCTGCTGAGCAAGGTTCAGCGCAGCGACGGGCGCAGCCTGAGCTTCACCTACCAAAGCCGCAACATCCTGCGCCCCGGCAAGGCCTCAGCCGGCCAGAGCAGCGTGCTCACCCGCGTCGAAGCCAGCGGCGATCAAAAGGTCGAACTCGACTACGACACCACCGGCAACCTCATCTCGCACGCCGTCAACGGCCGCACGAGCAGCTTCGCCTATTCCACCGATGCCGTGGCCGTGGCCGACCGCTACCGCCTGCTCACTGCCACCGACGCCAAGGGTGACAAAACCCAATACACCTACGGCCTGCACCCCATCCAGGTGCGCGGCGCCGACTTCACCCTCTGGCTCGACCACCTGACCGTCTCCGACGTGACCACCCCGCTGGGTGGCACCATGAGCCTGGCCATCGACACCACCGCGTGGCTCAGCTCCAAGGTCACCAACGTTCCTGGCGGCACTACCAGCTACACCTTCAACGCCTACGGCAATCCGCTGAGCATCATCGACACCGCCGGCACCACCAGCATGACCTGGGCCGACGCCGATGTGCTCATGACCACCAAAGCCGATGGCCGAGGCGTCACCACCAGCTTCGACTACGACACCGAAGGCAACGTCACCCGAGAGAGCGTGGCCGGCAAATCGACCAGCTACACCTACGAGATCCAGACCAGCGCGCCCTACAGCAAATCGCGCCTCACCAGCCGCACCGACCGCAACGGCAACAGCTATACCTTCCAGCTCGACGCCAAAGGCAACGTCAGCGCCGAGCAACTGCCCATCGGCAGCGTGACCCACACCTACGCCGGCAACGGCGACCGGCTGTCCAGCACCGACGCCAACGGCCACACCACCCGCTACGACTACGACCCCTACGGCAACATGTCCGCGAGCACCAGCCCGGTGGGAGCGCGCACCGAGACCCCGCGCGACAGCCGCGGGCGTGTCAGCGAATCCACCGACGGCAACGGCAACCGCACCCGCTTCCAGTACGACGGCCAAGACAACCTCATCCAGCGGACCAACGCCGCCGGCGGCGTACGCACCAGCAGCTACGACACCGTGGGCAACAAGCTCACCGAGACCGACGAAGGCGGGCGCACCACCACTTGGTCATACTCAAAGGGCAGCCTGGTCGACACCATCACCTTGAGCGGCCCCGGCGGCAGCGCCAGCCGCCAGTTCAGCTACGACGGCGCGGGCAACAAGCTCAGCGAGACCGACTGGAAAGGCAACACCACCCGCTACAGCTACGACGACGCCCTGCGCCTCAAGACCCGCACCGAGCCACTGGGCAAGCTCACCACCTACGCCTACGACGCGGTAGGCAACCTCACCAGCGAGACCACGGCCGATCGGGTCACCACCCACGAGTACGACGAGCTGAGCCGCCGCACCAAGACCACCGACGCCGAAGGCAAGGCCTGGGGCAACGAATACGACGCCAACGGCAACCGCACCGCCACGATCGACCCGCTTGGTCGGCGCACTGAGATGGCCTACGACGCGATGGACCGCCTCAGCGCCGTCAACCAGCCGCTCGGGCGCAGCACCACCTACGGCTACGACACCGCTGGCAACAAGACCCGCGACACCGACCCCAACGGCAACGTCACCCAGAACGCCTACGATGCCGCCAACCGCCTGGTGACCATCACCCGGCCCGACGGCAACACCCAGGCCTTCGTCTACGACAACGCCAACAACCTCACGCGCCAGACCGACGCGGGCGGCGGCATCTCGCAGTTCACCTACGACGCCCTCAACCGCAAGCTCACCGCCCGCGATCCCGAAGGCGGCACCACCAGCTACGGCTACGACCCCCTGGGCAACCTGACCCACGAGACCTGGGCCAACGGCAACCCCTTGAGACACGGCTACGACCTCTTCAACCGCCGCACCTCCAGCACCGACGCGCTGGGCGCCCTCGGCAGCTGGGAATACGACAACGCCGGCAACCTGACGGCCGAGACCGACGGCAACGGCAACCGCAGCACCCACAGCTACAACGCGCTCAACCAGCGCACCGGCAGCAGCCTGCCCGGCGGGCGCAGCCCGGTGTACCTGCCCGACCTGTTCGGCAACGTACTCGAAGCCACTGACGCGCGCGGCAACAAGACCACCACCCGCTACGACAAGCTCAACCGCGCCACCAAGGTCATCTTCGCCGACGGCGGCGTGATCGACACCGTCTACGACGCGGCCGGCAACAAGACCTCGCAAACCGACGCGCTCGGCCACCCGACCCGCTTCGTGCCGGACGCGCTCAACCGCATCACCACCGTCACCGACGCCCTGGGCGGCCAAGTCCAGAGCAGCTACGACCCCGTAGGCAACCTGCTCACCCAGACCGACAAGCGCGGCACGCTCAGCGAGCACCGCTACGACGCACTGAACCGCCGCGTGGGCAGCAGCAAGGCCGGCATCGAACTCGAGGCGCTCACCTACACGCCGCTGGGCCAGGTCGACACCCACACCGACGCCAACGGCAACCGCACCCGCTTCAGCTACGACAAGCGCGGCCTGCAAACCAGCCAGAGCGCCCCCGAAGGCGCCACCACGCTGAGCCAGCGCGACGCCATGGGCGACGTGGTGCAGAGCACCGACCCCGAAGGCCGCATCAGCAGCGTGGCCTACGACGCCCGCCGCCGCCCGACCCACAGCACCAACCCGGCCGGCGAACCAACCCAGTTCGAATACGACCTCAACAACCACAAGACCGCGCAGCAGCGCCCCAGCGGCGCGCGCACGAGCTACGTCTACGACAACCGCAACTGGCTCACCGCGGTGGCCGAGCCGCTGGCGCGCACGGCCCAGTACGACCGCGACGCCAACGGCAACCTGACGCGCTTCACCGATGCGGGCGGCCACGCCACGGCCTACGGCTACGACAAGCTCAACCGCCGGGCCAGCGTCACCTACCCGGGCGGGGCCACCGAGAGCTTCAACTACGACCTGGCCGGCAACCTGACGCAGCACATCGACGCCAACGGCGTGGCCATCACTCGCGTGTTCGATGGGCTCAACCGCGAGATCAGCAAGAGCTACAGCGCCAGCGTCGATGGCCTGGCGAGCATTGCCACGGTGTACGACGCCAACGGCAACCCGATCACGGTCAGCGAGAGCTACAGCGCGGGTGCCGGTGCCGGCGCACGGGTCTCGACGTACACCTACGACGCCTTCGACCGCCAGCTCAGTGTGCAAGACGGCTTCGGTGCGCAGATGGCCTATGCCTACGACCCGGCCGGCAACCGCAAGACCCTGGCCACGCAAGACGCCAAGGTGACCCGCTACGGCTACGATGGGCTGAACCGCCTGACGGGGCTGAGCAGCCCGGCCGGCAGCGTGCAATACCGCTACGACCGCAGCGGCCTCACGCTGGCGCAGACCTGGGGCAACGGCACCGG
Source organism: Rhizobacter sp. (assembly GCA_021153565.1). Taxonomy (GTDB): domain Bacteria; phylum Pseudomonadota; class Gammaproteobacteria; order Burkholderiales; family Burkholderiaceae_C; genus Albitalea. The sequence continues at coordinate 3,129 of JAJKJU010000360.1, read as the reverse complement.
CACCAGCAGCAGCTACGACGCCGCCAGCCGGCCCCTGCGCATCGCGCTGAGCAAGGGTGCCACGCCGCTAAACCTGACCGAGTACCGCTACGACCTCAATGGAAACCGCACCGAGGAACGCATCAACCGCCCGGGCGGCGCGCAGCTCACCAGCTATGCCTACGACGCCGCCGATCGGCTGACCGGCACCAAGCGGGTGGAGGGCGCGAATGCGGTCGATACGGGCTGGGCCTACGACGCGGCCGACAACCGGCTGAGCGAGACGGTGGTGAGCAGCGGATCAAGCCCGAGCAGCATCACCCGCAGCTACACCTACGACGCACGCAACCAGCTCACGCAGATCGCCGACAGCGCCGCGGGCACGACCACGCTGAGCTACGACCTGCAAGGCAACCTGACGCAAAAGCTCAACGGCAGCGACACCACCGCCTTCGTGTGGAACGCGCGCGACCACCTTGCCAGCGTGAGCCGGAACGGCACCGTGCTCGGGCGCTACAGCACCGACCACACCGGCCTGCGCGTGAGCAAAGAGGCCTTGAACCCGCTGCAGCCCGGCGCACCGCCGCGGGTGCTCAGAACCCAGTGGGACGAAGAGAACGCGGTGCAAGACCGCGATACAGCCGGCACCGTGATCGCACGCTACGACTTCGCCGAGGGCCGGCCGGTGGCGCTGTGGAGCGCCGAAGACGGCAACCAGCTGCTGCACGCCGATGCGCTGGGCTCCATCGTGGCCACCACCGCCGCCGACGGCAGCGTCAAGAGCGAGACGCTGTACGACGCCTGGGGCAACCCGACCACCACGACGGGCTCAAGCGCCAACAAGTTCGCCTACACCGGGCACCAGGCCGACGCCGAGAGCGGGCTGTACTACTTCAAGGCGCGCTACTACGACCCGAGCATCGGGCGCTTCATCAGCCAGGATCCCGCCGAGGGGCAGGATGAGCGGCCCGACAGCTATCAGAAGTACTTGTATGCCTATGGGAATCCGCTGTTCTACACGGACCCGACCGGGCGGTATTCGTGGAGCGAGTTCGGTGTTGACGTAGCCGGTGGACTGGCTGGTGCGGGGCTGGGCGTGGCAATGACCGCCGTGGCGGTGGTTGAAGTCGCAGGTGATGCCGCTGCAGCCACGCACGGAGACCTTGGTGCAGCGATGCGCACGGCGCAACGTGCACAAGCGCTGGGTCACGCGGTGATGAATCCGCGCGAGACCGCTGCACGCATCAAGCAAGGCGTCAACGAAGCACTCGACGGAGCAAGCCGGGAAGAAGCAGACGGCAACGTCTTCACCGCTGCGATCGTGCGGGGCAAGTTGGCCGCCGATGTTGTGCTGGCCATCGATGGTGGCGTCGGCCTGGTACGGGGTGGGGTGGCACTGACCGCAAAAGCGGCTGCCGCGGCAAGTGCACGTACGGCGACGAAGGTGGTCGCAGAAGCTGAAGCTGGAGCCGCGCAAGCAGCAACGCGTGGCACACGCACGGCCGAATCCACAGGCACCACCGTGACCGAAGCCACCGTGCCCAAGCAGACAGGGCGGATCACAGTGGAGGGCGAGGGTGGCCCAGGGGTTGATTCGGCGCCTGGCAAGACGGTGACCTCGGCCGAGGCCAAGGCTTCGCCGGAGGTGAGCGCACCCAAGGTCGATGCATCGCGCGCCGCGCAAGGTGAGACTGCGCCTAGCTATGCGGTTGACAAGCCGATGTTCGGCAACGGGGGTGCTTCGTCGTTGACGCGGCGGCAGTACGTTGAGGCGAATTTGCGCGAGAGTGCTGCTGCGCGTGAAAGTTCTAGCAACGGATTCGAGACTCACGCTGCCAACGAACGGATCGTGCGGGAAAGTGGGGGTGGAAATACGTCCAGCTCGCCAAATACTCAAACCGGCGCAGGATATGGTGTCAATGATTCCCCGGTGCGTATTGCAGGGCGTTGGTCGAAACAAGACATCTTTAATGCATTGATGGGGCGCACGCCGAAGGGCCTTGCGAGCCCAGACTTGCATCACGCTGATCAGATGCCTGGTTCAGCGATTCACGAAGTAGTACCGAATCAACATCGAGGCAATAAGGCACTTCATCCCAACGGCAATCGGAATCAAGGGGTAACGGCAGAGATGCGCAAAGCAGACAAGGAACTTCACTGGTGGTACAGGGCTCGAGAGCAGGGAGCCGATACCATCTATCCGGACCTGATTTATGACAAATAGCGAGCGCGTCATGGACCTTACTGAGTTCTCTGTAGTCGTCGAAGATGCTCGTGCGAAGCATTTGCATTGGTTCGCGGGGGCGGAGCGTTTGGCTCAGGCGGGGGAGATTGAATCCGCAGAAAAAGCACTGGGCCTTCGTCTGCATGAGACATATCGCGCTTTCCTGCGGAATTTCGGTGGTGGGTACTTCGGTTTCACCAATGTGTTTTCCGTCGTTCCGGGCAGCGAGTGGAACGTTGTAGATCGCCAGACTAAGCACGAAATCCCAAGAGATTTCCTCAGTGTGAGTGACGATGAGACTGGGGGCCTCTACGGATTCAGAGTGAATTCGGATCGTATGTGTGCACCGGAGATTTACTATCTCTACCTGAGTGGAGCGGAAGAGCAGCTGGAGAGGAAGTTTGACTCCCTGTTTGATTTCGTTGTAGCTACGGGTTTGAAGAGACCACTTTAGACGCTCGTGCCCCTCGCCCAGTGATCGGGCAATGCGAAAAGGCCGCCTGAAATCTGCCGCGCGTCTTCCCTTGGCGGCCAGGCTGCTTGATGCTGGGGCCGTGCAGGGTGTCAGCCTGCCACAGCTGGTTGGCAAACTGCATGGCAAAGGACAGCCGGTGCTTCTGGACGGATTCGGTCTCCAGCAATTGGTGCTTGTGCACCATGGTAAAACGTGGAGGGTGCCAGTTGAGAGCGAACAAACAAGCCGCGTTGCAGCAACACCCTGTACAGCACGCTCTTGGGGGTGATGCCGCTCTTGTTCAGGGACAGCGTGGGCAGCACCTCATGCAGGGCTTCGGCCAGCTGGTTCACCTGCACTTTGCGGTAGGCTGTTGCGCACCTCACTGCCGTCGTAGCCTTACCGAATTATTCGTCGTCCGATTTTGGCAAGGTGGCGGCTGTTTTTTCACATTGGCGTCATAGGATTTCGT
>JAJKJU010000359.1 GCA_021153565.1 Rhizobacter sp. | reverse complement strand
TCATCACGCCAAAAGACCCCTGCTCGTCGTTGCAAATGCTCGCCATAGCCAAGCTATGGCTGCGCTTTGCGCCTAGATCAGGCGCCTTTTGACGTGCTGCTGGGACACGTTCGAAATACTCTCAGCCTCAAAGGCGATGCCTTCGCCACCGGTACACTCGCGGTTTTTCCGGCGAAGTCCCACCCTCATCAATGGCTGCCGTTCCCAGCGCTCATCCGCCCGCCGTTTTTGATCTCAAGAGCGCCTCGCTCACCCTCGTGTCGCTGGTGCTCAAGTCGACCGATCCGCAGGTGTTGGCGCAGGAGTTCGAGAGCCGCTTCGGCGACACGCCGGGTCTCTTCGATCGCGATCCGGTGGTGATCGACCTCGGCTTCGTGGTCGACGCGGTCGAGCCGATCGACTTCGTGGCGCTCGTGGCGCTATTGCAGCGCTACAAGCTGCAGCCCATCGCCGTCAAGGGCGGTACCCAGGCGCAGATGGAGTCGGCGAGGCTGGCAGGGCTCGTCGATGCGCCTGCGGACGGGCCTTCACCCGCACCGCGGCCAGTTCCGCCAGATGTCACGGAGGTGCTTGTCGATGAACCCATCGCCACGGCCGTTTCGCAGCCGCCTAATGCCTCCGCACTTGTCGTGGACAAGCCGCTGCGATCAGGCCAGCAGGTTTACGCCCGCGGCCGCGACCTCGTCGTGCTTGCGGTGGTGAACTTCGGCGCCGAAGTCATCGCCGACGGCAGCATCCATGTCTACGCACCGCTTCGCGGCCGGGCCGTGGCAGGCGCCAAGGGCGACACCACCGCGCGCATCTTCAGCACCTGCATGGAGCCGCAGCTCATCTCCATCGCCGGTACTTATCGGACGACCGACACCGCCTTGCCTGCCGACGTGCATGGCAAGGCCGCCCAAGTGCGCCTCGACGGCGAAAAGCTCGTCGTCGAGGCTTTGAAACTCTGATCGCTTCATCTCAAAGACAAGGACCTCCAACCGATGGCCAAAATCATCGTCGTGACCTCCGGTAAGGGAGGCGTGGGCAAGACGACCACCAGCGCCAGCTTCTCCTCCGGCCTCGCGCTCGCCGGCCACAAGACGGCCGTCATCGACTTCGACGTGGGCTTGCGCAACCTTGACCTCATCATGGGTTGTGAGCGGCGCGTGGTGTACGACCTCATCAACGTCATCCACAAAGAGGCCAACCTCAACCAGGCGCTCATCAAGGACAAGCAAAGCGACAAGCTCTACGTGCTGGCCGCGTCGCAAACCCGCGACAAGGAAGCGCTGACGCAAGACGGCGTCGAGCGCGTGCTCAAGGATCTGGCCGACATGGGGTTCGAGTACATCGTGTGCGACTCGCCGGCCGGCATCGAGACCGGCGCGCTGATGGCCATGCACTTCGCAGACGAGGCGCTGATCGTCACCAACCCTGAGGTATCGTCCGTGCGCGACTCGGACCGCATCCTCGGCATGCTCGGCAGCAAGACCAGGCGTGCCATCGAGGGCAAGGAGCCCATCAAAGAGCACCTGCTCATCACACGCTACAACCCGATGCGCGTCGAGGGCGGGCAGATGCTGTCGCTGGAGGACATCCAGGAGATCCTGCGCACGCCGCTGATTGGCGTGGTGCCTGAATCCGAGACCGTGCTGGACGCTTCCAACCAAGGCCTGCCGGCGATCCACCTCAAGGGCACCGACGTTTCCGAAGCCTACAAGGACGTCGTCGCGCGCTTCCTGGGCGAAGACCGGCCGATGCGTTTCGTGGATGCGGCAAAGCAGGGCTTCTTCAAGCGCCTGCTGGGCAGGAGGTAAGGCATGTCATTGCTGTCTTTCCTGCTGGGCGAGAAGAAGAGGACCGCGAACGTCGCTAAGGAGCGCTTGCAGATCATTCTTGCCCATGAGCGCAACGACCGCTCTCGCCGGCCAGACTACCTGCCGTCCCTGCAGCGCGAGCTGGTCGCCGTGATTTCGAAGTATGTCTCCATTAATCCCGACGACATCAAGGTTCACCTGGAGCGCCAGGACAATCTCGAGGTGCTTGAAGTCAAGATCGAGCTGCCCGAAGCCAAGCGTTAAGGATTTGGCCCGGAATAAGTTCCCGTTTTGGGGGTGCTGGGCGGGCGCGCTGCGGCGTTGCTCCTCACTTGTGTGGCTCGCCTCACAAGTGAGGAGCGCCTTGCATCGCATCCCGCCCAGCGCCCCAAAACGGCAAGTTGTTTCGGGCCATGTCCTTATCCCCTTTGTCGGGGCTTGAACTCCTCGGCGAACGGATTCAGGCGAGTCGTTGCGGACGGTGCCAAAGTCGTCCCTGCCTGGGATTGAACCACCAGGGCGCCCAGGTTAGGCCGATTATTGGCCATCAGCGGGTTCACTGGCGTCCAGCCCTGCTCACGCATGCACTGCGCGATGGCAGCTTTCACCGAGCCCACACCGTACTGGCCCACCACGAATTCCGTCTTGTCGTTGATGCCCACTGCATCGGAACCCAAGATCTTCTCGGGTTCATTGAGCAGGACATGGAAGATCGCCCGGGCGATGGCAGGGTGGACCCCGGGGTTTCGTTCGGTGGAACGGATCAGCCGGGTCAGGGCGACACGCTCATGCAAGTCCAGCTTGTTCAGGGCGCGATTGAAGCCGAGTGACGGGCGGAATATCTGGGTATCGGGCCTGCCGGGAACTCCGTTGATGCCACGCAGCAGTAACTCGGGATACCGGTCTGCCCGTCCCGCCTTCTCGCAAGCCGAGAGCGCGGCGCTGTATGTGATCGTGCCCGGGTATATGGGGGTGGGGAACTTCGGGCCCTCGTTGAGCAGGTGCTCGAACAGCTGAAGCGCCTCGTCCGGCTGCCCCCCCTTCTCGCAGGCCGAGAGCGCGGCGTTGTAGGTGATCGTGTCCGGGTATATGGGGGAGGGGAACTTCGGGCCTTCGTTGAGCAGGTGCTTGAACAGCTGACGCGCCTTGTCCGGCTGCCCCCCCTTCTCGCAGGCCGAGAGCGCGGCGTTGTAGGTGATCGTGTCGGGGTAGACGGGGGTGGGGAACTTCGGGCCTTTGTTGAGCAGGTCCTCGAACAGCTGCAGCGCCTTGTCCGGCTGCCCCCCCATCTTGTAGGCCGAGAGCGCGGCGTTGTAGGTGATCGTGTCGGGGTAAACGGGGGCAGGGAACTTCGGGCCTTCGTTGAGCAGGTGCTCGAACAGCTGCAGCGCCTTATCCGGGCGCCCCCCCTTCTCGCACGCCGAGATTGCGGCGTTGAAGGTGATCGTGTTGGGGTAGACACCTTCCCCGGTCTGCGGATGGCAACAGCGACTCAATGCGTGCAGGCAGGCCACCGCGGCCTGCCAGTCCTTGCCCAGCCTGTTCACGCACGACGATGTCACCCGCAGCACGTTGTCCGTTGTGGCATTGGCTTGGCCGGCATTGAACCCGTCGACAATCGGCGCGTTCTGCTCTTTCCCGAGGTAGATTGTTGGCCCCTCCAGCAGATGCGCAAATACGCGCTGCCCCGAAACCGCGCCCATCGCTGCCGATGGTGAAGGCATGGCGGTCTGCCCCCACGCAGCAGCGCCAGGCACCGGACCTGCTGCCGCACCGAACGGGCTGGGTCGCCGCGGTGCCATCGATCCTCGAGCCCCGGGAACCCCGCGTCCTGTGGGTCCAATGGGCATCTGCGGCGATGACGCATTGGAATGCCCCCGGCCCGCCCTTCCGGAGTGGCCAGGGCCGGGTTGCAATGCTGGCCGAGGGCCAGTCCAAGGCGCACCGCGCCCTCGTCTAGTGCTTGTGGGATCCATGATGCGGCACTCTATCTGGACATCGCCTTGGTCCGATTGGCCAATCCGCAGCGCTGTCCATGCATGCGAAGCGTTTTGCCTCTTCCAACGTGCTGTTGCAGACGAGAGGTGGCTGGCGGCTCTCACCCGCGTACGACATCCTGCCCGTCCCCATGGTCTCGGTCGAGCGGCGGGACTTGGCTCTCGAGATCGGCCGCTTTGGTCGGGCCGCGAGTCTCTACAACATCCTGTCTCAGGGTGAAGCGTTCGGGCTCTCTCGAAGGAAGAGGCCCAGGCAATCAGTGTTGTAGCCACTCCCCATAGGCATGCCGATTGCCGCTTTGATTGCAGAGTCTTTAACGCGGGAGGCGGCAGTGACCTTGCGGCAAGCCATCGATTTGATGAAGCAATCCGCGTCGGCCTGGTCCGACGATCGTGCGCCGAGCATGGGCGCCGCGATTTCGTACTACACCGTGTTTTCCATCGCGCCACTGTTGCTCATCGCGACTGCGGTAGCGGGCCTGGTGTTCGGCGAAGATGCGGCACGCGGCGCGGTGGTGGAACAGCTTCGAGGGCTGCTCGGCGATTCGGGCGCGCAGGCCATCCAGGGCCTGATCGAGTCGGCGGCCCAACCAAAGGACGGTGCCTTTGCCACCGCTATAGGCCTTTTTCTGCTGCTGGTGGGTGCGACGACGGTGTTCGCCGAACTGCAGGACGCGCTGGACCGCATCTGGCGCGCACCAAGTCGCGTTCGGGCCAGCGGCATCTGGGCGCTGCTGCGTTCGCGGATGCTGTCCTTCGGCATGGTCATGGGCATTGGATTCCTGCTGCTGGTGTCGCTGATCGTGAGTGCCGCCATCGCTGCGCTCGGCAACTGGTGGGGGCCGCTCTTCGGCGGTTGTGAAACGCTTGCGAGCGCAGTCAATTTCGGGTTCAGCTTTGCGCTGATCACAGTCCTGTTCGCGCTCATCTACAAGATCATGCCGCGCGTGCACATCCAGTGGCACGACGTCTGGGTCGGCGCCGCCGTGACGGCGCTGCTCTTCACCGTTGGCAAATATCTCATCGGTCTCTACATCGGAAAGAGCGGCGTCACCTCGGGCTTCGGTGCGGCGGGGTCGGTGGCGGTGATCTTGCTGTGGGTTTACTACTCGGCGCAGATTTTTCTCCTGGGGGCCGAATACACCTGGGTCTACGCACATACCTTGGGCTCGCTCAAGGACAAGGCGGCGCAATCGCTGTCGATGACCGATCCAGTGGCCGCGGAAGCTGTTATCTCGTCCAAGCCTGCGCCGCCCGGCTTGCAACACAAGCCCGATCCTGCGCAGGGCCTTGCAGGCCGCCTCGCTACCAGGCCGGCGAAAGCCATTGGCACCGCGATGCTGCTCGGCGCGTGCACTGCGGCGACTGTGAAAATGATCGTTCGTATGAAGCATTCGCGAAAGAGAAAAAGCGCTTCGCTGCAGCCCATGGCTCTGCGCGGTCGTTAAAGGGTGAAATGTGCGAGCCTCTCAGCCTCTCAATCCGCTGGACGATTCGAAATCCATGCTTGTAAACCAGCGCTTTGCGCTGGGCCAGATCAAGTCTTGGCCACCTCCGGCATCGATCGCATCCCTGTGATCACGAGGTCGAGCTGCGCCGTGATGGTCTCGAAGAGTGCATCGATGTCGTGAGCGGCCGCATGTTCCGAACAGGCATGCTCGATGGAGGCCGCCGCTTCGGACAGACCCATCGCACCCAGTGTGGCGGCCTCGCATTTCAGGTCGTGTGCAAGGCGCACCATGGTCGCGGTGTCGGCGGTCTGGCGTGCGGCGACGAAGCGTTCTCCGAAATCCGCTTCGCGCTCCACAAACATGCGTAGCAACCGCTGGTAGAGCTGCTTGTTTCCGCGCAGGCCAGCAAGTGCTGCGGTGGTGTCGAACATCGCTGGCGCCACAGGCTTGCTCGGGGCTTTGCGGATCCAGCGCGCCAGGGTCGCGAGCATCTCGTTGACCTTGATGGGCTTGGCGATGTGGTCGTTCATGCCCGCGGCCAGTACCTTCTCCCGGTCACCGACCATCGCGTTGGCCGTCATCGCAATCACCGGCAGATCGCGCCACTGCGGCTGCTGGCGCAGCAACCGAGTGGCGGCGAAGCCGTCCAGCACCGGCATCTGGCAGTCCATCAGCACCAGATCGAACGGTTCCCGATCGAGCCGGTCCAAGGCCTCCTGACCGTTGTCAGCGATGCCAAGCACGATGCCGGCGCTGGTGAGCAAGTCGCGCGCCAGCTCCTGGTTCAGCGGGTTGTCTTCGACCAGAAGGATGCGAACCCCAGCCAAGCTGGCGAGGTCTGTACTGAGCGCTTCGTCGCGCCGCTCGGTGCGCAGCGCCTGTTGCCCCGGCAAGTGCAGCGCTCCAAGGCAGGTGTCGAGCAGTGTCGAGGGGGTCACCGGCTTGGTCAGCGTCGCGACTGGGTCCAGCCGCGACGCCTCAAGGCGGCGCGCCACTTCGTCGCGGCTGAACGCCGTCAGCATCAGCACCGTTGGCGGCGGATGGCGCAGGCCCGTCCGGGTCAGCTCCAGCATGCAGTCGATGCCGTCCATCTGCGGCATCTTCCAATCCAGCAGCAGCAGCTCGAACGGCGTGTCATTCGCGTCTGCCTGCACGATGGCCCGCAGGGCGGCTTGGCCGTCGGCCACCGCCGTCGGCCGCAGGCCGAAACTATCCGCCATTTGCATCAGCAGCTCGCGCGCGATCTCGTTGTCATCGGCGATCAGCGTGCGCATGCCGCGCAGGCGCTCAGCCCGGCCGGTCGATTTCGGTGCGACCGTCTGTTCACATAACCCGAAACTTGCCGTGAAGTGGAAGCAGCTGCCGCGCCCGGGCGTGCTGTCCAGCCCGATCTGGCCGCCCATCATGTGCACCAGATGGCTGCTGATGACCAGCCCGAGGCCGGTTCCGCCAAAGCGTCGGCTCGTCGAGGTGTCGGCTTGCGAGAAGGGCAGGAACAGCCGCTGCTGCTGTTCAGGCGTGATGCCGATGCCGGAGTCGCGCACTTCGAAGCGCAACAGCACGCTCGCGACGTCGCGTTTGACCACACCGACCTTGACGACGATCTCGCCGCGCTCCGTGAACTTGACCGCGTTGTTGCCCAGGTTGAGCAGCACCTGCCCAAGCCTCATCGGGTCTCCTTCGAGCGCCATCGGCAGCTCCGGCTCAAGCGCAAAGACGAGCTCGATGCCTTTTTCCTCGGCCTTCATGCCGACCTGGCTGGCCAAGTCGTCGAGCACGTCGCCCAGTTCAAAGCGCACACGTTCCATGTCGAGGTGACCGGCCTCAATCTTGGAGAAGTCCAGGATGTCGTTGATGATGCCCAGCAGCGACTCGGCCGAGCGATGCACCTTCTGCACGTAGTTGAGCTGCTGCGCATTGAGGCCGCTTTGCAGCGCCAGGTACGACATGCCGAGGATCGCATTCATCGGCGTTCGGATTTCGTGGCTCATGTTGGCGAGGAAGTCGCCCTTGGCGCGATTGGCGGCGTCGGCGGCGTCGCGCGCCAGCGCCAGGTCCGCGGTGCGCTCAGCGACGCGCTGCTCCAGCGTGTCGAAGGCCTGCTTCAGCTCGGCCACCATGCCGTTGAAGGCCTGGGCCAGTTCACCAACTTCATCCTGCGCCTCGATCGCGACGGGTCGGAGTTCGACCCGCGCGCCCTCGAGATCGTCGCTTGCATCACCGGATTGTTTTCTCGCTGCGATTCCTTTCATCGCGGACGTCAATGCCAGAATGGGGTCGAGGAATCGCCGGACCCAATAGATGCCCATCGCCGCGCCCAGCAGCAGGATCGGTCCCGACACCATCAGGATCGCCGTGACCGTTTCACGGATATTCCGCAAGGCACCGGCGCGAGACGAGGCCATGCCGAGAATAAAGGGCGTTTGGTCTTCGAACGTCCAGGGCTGCAGCACGACGTAGAACGATCCCTGCTCGGTGGAGATGGTGTCGCGCAGACTTGCCGAGCGCTCTTCGAGCCGGGCGGTTTGCAGAGCTTTCAACTGTGCCGCGCCAAGTTCGAAAGGCATGTCCTGCTGCCGGTGGCGGCCATCGACGGAGAACAAGGCCGGCGAGGTTCCGGTCTTTCTGGCGATCCCTTGCAGATAGGCGCCGTCGATGAGCTTACGGAACACCAGCACGGCAAATATCTCCGGCCGCGGCCCTGCCATGCCACTTGCGGAGCCATCGGCTTGGGCGATCCTCACGTCCGAAAAGCCACGTTCCGACGGCATGCCTCCTTCATGGGCAAGGAAGTCCGTGGCCCTGCCCTGGAGCGGAATGCTGACCTCGATCGCTGTGCTCTCCGCCGTCGGGAACTCAAACGACACGCTAGGCTGTCGCAGCGCGGGCTGGGGGCCTGCGCCCAGGATTTGCGGTCGGCCCTCATCCCAGGCAGGCCAGCTTTGCAACGGCAGGTTTCCATTGGCGTCCAGCGCAGCCTTGATCCACACCTGGCTGCCGTTTGGCCTGCGTACCAGCATTCCCGCCTCGGTGCCGGAGACGTAGTGGCGCAGGCTGCCGCCGGTATAGACCCTGATGCTGGAAAAGCCGCCCGAGCGCAGCACCACGTGCAGCCGGTTGATCGAGATCGCCTTGCCGAAACCCACCGTCCGGTCGATCTCCGTCCGGTCGGCCGTCGCGCCCATGCGCTCGGCCGTGATCTCGCGCGCAACCAGATCGGCCAGTTGGCTTGACAGCGCCGGGTCGCCCGCAGCAGCCAGCGCGACCTCTCTCAGTTGCAGCGTCAAGCGCTGCAGATCATCCTGCCAAGAGTTCAAGTCGCGGCCGAGCGCGGCGAAGGCGGACTCCTGGTTCTGCCGGTTGGTGAAATACGAGGCCAGCAGGGCGTTCAATGCAGTGGTCAGCGCCAGCACGCCGATCAGCACGAGCAGAATCTTGCGCTGGATACCGGACATCATGGTCGGTAGCCGCGATTTCGTGCAATGTCCGCGTCGATGATCCGGGCCGCCTTGCTGAGCTCGGCCTGCACGTCGCCGCCGGCGACGATGGCACTGACCGCGTTGGCATAGGCCGTGCGAATGGTGATGTAGGCCGGCGTCTTCGGGCGCGGCACGCCCAGACCAGCAGCGAGTTGCAGTGCAAACATGCGCAGCGGCCCACGCGGGCCGTACAGCGGTGAGCGGGCCAGCACGGAGCGGCGCGCGGGCACGGCGCCGTTGCTATTCGTGATGCGCAGGATTTCCTCGCTCGACATGAGGTGGGCGATGAAGGCCCAGGCGGCGGCCGGGTCCTGGCAGGTGCTGGTGATGTTCCAGCCCCATGAGCCCATGCCTGTCTTGATGCCATGCCCCAAGTCCGGCAGCGGCATCAGCACCAGGTCGTCGCCCAGCGCCTTGCGATAGCCCTGGTACATCCAGTTTCCAGTCCAGGACAATGCGGTCCGGCCCTGCTCGAAATCGTCGGAACGGTCGACAATGGGTTTGCTCCAGCCGTTTCGAAACCACTGTTGAAAGCGTTTCATGGCCTCGACCGCTTGGGGTCCGTCGAGAACCCCCTTGGCCGACTGGTAATGCGTGCGATCGATCAGGTCGCCGCCGAACCCTTGCACGATCGGCGAAAGCGCATAGGCCGAGAATTCGCTCAGGGCGTAGTAGACAGAAAAGTTGATGGCATATTCGACGCCATCCAGTGCCGTGAGCTTCTGCAGCGCCTGCTCGAATTCCGCCAAGCTCCAGGGGGCTTCCAGCGTCGCCACGCGAACACCGGCCGCGCGCAGGTAGCGGCGGTTGCCCCATAGCCCCAATCCCGAATCGAATTGCCCGAGGGAATACAGGCGGCCGTTGTAGGTGCCCTGCGTGATGATCGAAGGCAGCAGGTCGTTCAGCAGCGGCTTGGGGACGAACGTGTCGAGCGCCAGCAGAAAGCCGGACCAGATGTAGCCAGGCTGGAGCGGGCCATCCGTTTCGATCAGGCAGGGCAAGCCGCCGCCGATCGCCGCATTGCGCACCAGTTCGTCATACCGCCACACGTCGGAGAACTGGATGTCCACCCTGAAGTCGCGCTGCTTGAGGTTGAAAGCCTGGGCCGCAGCCTTGATCACATGCGACTCCGTCGAGTTTGGACTGGCAGGCGACCACGCGGTGATGGTCCTTGTAGTGGAGGCCGGCGAGTCCTTCGCGGCTGGCGCGGCGGCGCTGGCCATGCCCACGAGGAACATACCGGCGGTCGCGGCTACGAACCGCGCGGCCGACCGACGCATCGCCCGGAATCGGTTGTCGTTGGCGCGGGCGGGGACCATCTCGCAGCGACTCAAGGTTAGATCAGAACGCACTGCAAAGAAGCCTTGATGTTGCGGCCGTTGTTGGGAGTGCGCGCGATATTCAGCCCGTTGGCGCGAATCGCGACCGGGCTGCACAGGACTTCGGTGATGCACACTTCGTTGAACAGGTTGGAATGCCACAGCCCCTTGGCCAACCGACCGTTCGCGAATGTATTCATCTCAATGTAGGCGGACATGATCAATCCTTCTGCGAGCTTCTGCCAGTCGGGTGAACCCAGGGTGAACCTCTTACCTCAACGGCAAATGAAGCTGGCCGCGCTTTCCAGGTCGGTCGCGCCGGTCCTCAGCACGACTTTGGCCGGATAGGCGCACAGCGGACGACTGCGATCTGCCGACCACGCCGCTGGCTTGTCCGGGTTGTCCGGGTCGACCGATGCAAAGATTTGCTGCGGCGCCACGCCCTTCTCGACCCAATCGACGAGCGCAGTGAAGGCGTCGAAACGATCGGTGGAAGGGCCGTGCCAGCAGTGGTTCATGCCGGGCACGAGGAACAGGCGCGCATAGTCGCTCGCGCCAGCATCACCCGCACGAAGCGCCTCGTACCAGCGGATCGTGTCATTGACGGAAAACACGCCGTCCGCGGCGCCGTGGAAAACGAGCAGCTTCGCTCGTTGCTTCAGTGTGCCCAGGTGCTCCAGGTCGGGCGGCAACATGAAGCCCATCGACGACACGGTGAAGGTCGCATCGGTCGCGTGTATCAAGACTTGGCCGCGGCTCGCATCAAAGTCTCGCCAGTAACTCGATGCGACCGGCGAGAACGCCTGCACGCCGGGCGTGGGCGGCGTCGAGAAGATCGCTGCCATGGACACCGGGGCGAGCGTCGGGTTCAAATAGGTCTTCCACGCGCGCCACTCGCTGCCGGCGATGCCTGGGTCCCAGGGCCAGTCTGAGTAAATCGCTTCGCCAGCAGCGGTCTTGGGCCCGGCCATCATGGCTTTCAACGCCGATTTCTGGCCTGCGCTCAGGCAACTGCCATCGGGTGTCGCGCCTGCGCCGCATTGCGGCACGTCGGCATCGAAGTTGAAGGCGGCTCGGCACGCCGCCTGGTCATGGACCATGCCGTCGGCGGCTCCATCCAGCGCATCGCATTTCGCGAGAATGCGCGAGGCGACGAACGCCATGTCGCCTGGTGTGAACGCCTTCGCCAAGTCGGGGTCCACTGATGCCAGTTGCTGGCTGTCGAACAATTGAGTGACCGCGGCCTTCGGCAGGTTGAAGCCAGGATTTCCCGCGATGATGCCGTCGAACTCGTCGGCGAAGCGAGCAGCTGCCTGCATGCCGGATTGGCCACCCTTGGAGCAGCCCGCGAAGTAGGACCGCCCGGGTGCCCTGCCGTAGTACTGCGCGACTATCTTCTTGGCCAGTGGTGTCAAGCTCCCAAGGGCGTTGTAGCCATAGTCGATGCGCGCCTGCGGGTCCATGCCGAAGCTTCCGTCGAAGGGCTGCCCGGGTGCGCTGACGTGGCCGCCGTCGCTGCTGACCACCGCGTAGCCCCGCGACAGCGCATTAGAACGTCCACCCATTGCGACCGTGCCCAACGGGTCGTTGAACACGCCGTCGAAGCCGCCGTCGCCCGAGTAGAAGAAGCCGCCGTTCCAGCCCACGGCCGGCAGGCGCAGATCGAATCCGATCGCATAGGCCCTGCCGTCGATTCCCGTGCGGGGGTGGACGCTGCCGGTCACATGGCAATGCGCCGGATAGCCCTGCGATGTAGCCGATGATCCGCTGGCGGCGCGCACTGCCGCGGTCGCCACGGTGAGCCCGGGAATGCCCAGCGCACGAGTCGTCACTTGGCCACATTCCATCGGCGCCGGCGACTGGCTCAACTCGGGCGCGGTGCACCCTGCGAGCATTGCCGCTGCCAGCAGGGCGGCTGAAACGGTGGGGCTTTCGGTTCGCAGCACGCTCTTCCCTTCCTTGCCTGACGTCGACTCAGAGGCTGAGCCTCTCATTCGAACCGCACGCCCACCCGCACACCGACTGTGCGCATCGGCATGTAGCTCACGCTCGTAAAAGACGCAAGCGGTACGGCCGATGCATAGACCTTCGCGTTCTCCGCGTTGTAGACGTAGCCATCGATCGTCCAGCGGCCGTCCGCCGACTCCCAGCGCAGTTCCAGGTCAGTCTTGCTGTAGGCCTTGCGGTAGCCACGTGCCGGATCGCTGATGTTGCTCAGACTGGTGTAGCTGCCCGATTGCCAGTACGCCTGAATCGAAGGCGTCAGGCGTGAACCGCCGTCGAGCGTGAAGGCATGCGAGTAGCGAGCTCGAAGGCTGACCCTGGGCGCGTTCGGCAGGCGATTGCCGCTGTAGTCGGCCGCTGTGCCCGGGATCGGCACGGGCGCGAAGCTGTTGTAGATGCCCGGAATGTTGTTGGGGTTGCCCACGGGGTCAATGAAGGTGCCGAAGCGGGCATCCAGATACGTGAAGAATCCTTGCAGCCGATCTCGTCTGCTTGCCAGCCAGTCTCCCTCGAACTCCAGGCCGCGAATCTTCGCAGTTGGCGAATTCGTCGTGACGGGCGTGTTGTTGCCACTGATGTCCTGGCCAATCCCGCTGACCTGCAGGTTCCGGTAGTCCATGTCGAAAGCCGTGACGTTCATGCCCAGGGTATTGCCCAACATGCGTCCACGCCAACCTAGCTCGATGCTCCTGAGGGTTTCCGGCTTGTACGTGCTGAATTGGGGGGCAACGTTCGCAGTGGCGCCACCGCCCCGATAGCCTGTTGAGACCGATGCGAACACAAGGTTGTCGGGCGAGAGGTCGTGGTCGACGCCCAGGCGCCAGCTGGTATTGCTCGAACTCGATGACGCGACCGAAGAAGTCGGCGGGCCGAATGGCACCGGGCAACTGAGCGCCATATTGGCTTGCGCGACCGTGCCGAAGGCGCAGACCTGTGAATCGCCGTTGGTGCTGAACTTGTCTCTGGTGTTGCGTATCCCGCCGGTCAACCGCAGCGCAGGCGAGACGCTGTAGACGGCTTGCCCGAACACGGCGTTCGAGTCGTTGGCATTTTCATTGACACGCGAGGCCACATCGATGATGCCGAAGCCTGTCGGTTCGAACCCAGTGCCTGGCGCGATGACGATCGGCGGGGGCAGGACGGCGGACAGCGGGAACGGCAGGGCATCCCCGATGCCAATCTTCTGTGCGCCGCTCGTGCGGTCCCGGTAGGTGTAGATCCCACCGACCAGCTTGAGTGCGTCGGACTCGTAATTGACGTCGATCTCGTGGCTCTGCGTGCGGGTGGCGTAGTCCTTGTTCGTCAGGGTGAAGAGACCTGACGCAAAGTCCACGCCGTTGTTCACCAGCCGTGTCGCGCCGGCCAAGTAGGTGACGGACCACTGATCATTGATTGACCAGTGCAGATTCGAACGAAAAGCCGTTTGCTTCACGTCGTTGGCGATGTCGGGCGCGCTGCGGTATCCAAGGATGTTGCCGCCCGGCGCGACCGTCACCGGCGCGCCGAGCGTGCCCGTAGCGATGTTCGCGTCCGGAAAGTACGTGTAGCTGGCCCGGACGATATCGGACAGCGTGCCGTTGTTCTGCGCCGTGCTCAAGGACGCGCGCCAGCGCAGGTCGGGCGTTGCCTGGAGCGTCCAAGCCAGGCGAGCGCTCGACACGTCGATCTCGCCGTAGTTGCGCGGCGAAGCTCCCCCATCAACGTTGCCATCGCTCTGGCGCTTCATCACCGAGGCGCGGACCTGGAACGTATCGGAAACCGGGACGTTGAGCACACCCCGTGCGGTGATGTCGTTGTGGGTGCCATAGGCGAGATCACCGAAAGCCTGGAACTTGGAACTCGCGCGCGCCGTTTCGATGTTGACGACGCCAGCCGTCGCATTGCGGCCGTAGACCGTTCCCTGAGGGCCGCGCACCGCCTCGATGCGATCGATGTCGAACAAGCCCAGGGTCAATGCCTGGTTGACGGGTTCGTAAATGCCGTCGACCTGCACGGCCACGGTCGGATATCCACCAAACGAGTTGTTGTTGCCGATCCCGCGCATCGAGAATCCGTTTTGCACCACTTGGAGGTTGGGCACGGAACTGGCGATGTCGGATGCCGTGCTGATGCCTTGAGAGTCCAGCGCCTGCTGACTCAGGACCGAGGCCGCGATGGGAGCCTTCGACAGGACTTCAGAGCGACGTTGCGCCGTGATCGTGATCTTCTCCAGCACGACAACATCGTTGTCAGCTTGCGTTGCGCTGGCGGCGTCGGAGGAGGGGAGTTGAGCCTGTACCTCACCAATGAACAATACGCAAGCGAGTGCGATCGGTGTCTGGCGTTGATACATTCGTTGCCTCCGTGCGCCGGTTAAAAACCGGCAAGGTGTTGTGAATGAGTGGCTTGCAGAGTCACGATTCCGGCTGGCCAGCTGCGGGCCGATGACGACCAGAGGGACGTGCCGTCGTCCAAGGGTTCTTCAAGTGCGAGCTTTCAAAGCTTATTCGATAGATGAAGCCGCTACCCCAGCACCCCTCGCGCGCGGGAGGGGATCTTGCCTCTAAGCATGAGGCCGTGCAAGGACTGCCTCGTACACGATGTGCAGCCGCCCGGCCTCGCCCCGGTTGACCAGCACCTCTGAGCAGTGATGAGCGAAAGCAACTTCATCTGCTCACCTCCACAAGCGCCATGACGCTTTCCAAGATGCACGTTTTTGCTCTCAACGAGCCGCGCACTCCATCGGGTGCGATGCAAACTGATGTGTATGCCTTCAGGTTGCGGACACCGATTTCCGTTCAGGCTGACCCTTCGATACCTCAGGACAGGGTACGACTACGGCGTATCGAAGCCCCATCCCGACGCTCCACAAGCCCTTCGATCGCGAAGCGACCCAGTCCTGAGGTATCGAAGGATCAGGGCGAACGGGTGTTGAT
>JAJKJU010000358.1 GCA_021153565.1 Rhizobacter sp. | reverse complement strand
TGAAAGCGTTGGGTGTTATAGGGCACGAACATCTCCTTCTTGCCCACCAGCTTCCAGTCGTATCGATCCAGATTGCCGATGAATAGAAAACCCTCGTCACTTAAGAGAACCCCGGAAGAGGGATAGTCGGGCGTGTCATAGGAAACGTCGGGCGCACGCCGTACCCGGCGCTGCCCCACCAGGTATTGCCATGCCTGAAGGTTTTTTCCGGCCGGAGAAATAGCCAAGAGCTTTTCTCCGACCCGGAAAGGCGGGCCAGCGGCGGTGAGTTTTAGCATCCAATAATTTCCGACAAAGCGGTCGAGCGAACCGTCCCGATAATAGTACGGATACTGAAATTCAACGATCCCCGCCCCAGCCAGCACGGGCCTGCCGTTGGCGGCCACCACATACGAGCCGTAGTCGAAGGCGTACGCTTCGCCATGCCAGGCAAGCAAATGATTCCACATTGCTTGTGCCCCGTCCCGGGGAATCGGGAAAGGAATGCCCCCATAGGCCCCTTCCACTCGTGAGCCAGCGACTACATCGGGTACGAGCCTGGCGCGGGTGGCGTTCTTGAAGGTATTGTCGTAGAGCCACTGTGGAGCGGCTGCGGTGCGATGGGTAGGATAGACATCAAGCCGGTAGGAGGGAAACCGCTGGAGCAGTGCTTTCACCCCATCCGAAAGCTGGTCGGCGTATTGCTGCATGTTCTGCGCCGTAATTTGGAGTCGCGGCTTTTCGGCGTCGAATGGATCGGGCCTGGATTGTCCAGAGCGATAGTCGGGCCAGACCGTGGTGTAACCGCCGTCCCAGGCGGGGATCGTCCCGTCCTTGTTGCCGGCCTTTTCGGCGCCCAACGGGGTCAGGTCAGACTGGAGTTTGGCCGCTTCTTCAGGGGTGGCCGCCACGCCAGAGAATGGGAGTGCGATCACAAGCAGAAATACTGCAAGGGCCGCTGTTGCTCGTTTAAATTTCATTTCTTGCCTCCTGATTCCAGACTTAACCCAATTCGCACGCGCCAGAATGAGTAAATTTGGACAACAAAAAATACGACACTGTGGAAGGAATAAACCTGTTCAACCATTTTGCAGGGGAATTTCGATTAGATCCATTGCATCAAAACGTCCTTTGAATAGCAAGAGAAATAAAGTTCCTATCCGAGAGGGGTTGAACCGCCGCCCCGCCAAAGGAAACGGCATACTGAATAGTCGCATTCCATGTCCTCTCGTACGCAGCACTCAGGCCGATGCTGAACGTGCCCGCCTTGTCGCCACTAAAGGCACTTGTGACAGGCGATTTGCCCTTGACGTTGTAGCTGAGCGAGACCGGTACGTTCAGATCCAGATTCGGCAGCACCTGGAAATAAGATGGCGTGAATACGAGTGACAATCCCAACGCTCCGCGCTGCGTCGCCGGATCTATATTCTCGGCATTCTTGGTGACGCTGGTTCGGTACACTGCGCCGACTTCCGCCGTTACCGTGGCGACGTTCCACCAAGGGGTAGAGTTCACCACATGAATGATGGACACTTGGGCATGCACTGTATTGCCGACCGCATACAAAGGATGATCCCGATTGTCCGCCTGCGTCCCGGCCGGCACGATCAAGGGCACGCTGGCCAGCGGCATATTGCGGCGCACATGGATTTCTCCTGCGACATTGCTACCGCCAAGCACCGTCGAAAAACTCGCGCCAAGCACGCGAATTTCTTCGGGATAGACGAGGGCATAGTCGCCTGCTCCCGGCCGCAGGTAGAGTTGGGGCAGCTTTTCATTAAAGCGCAAATAATACAGACCGAATTCCGTATCAAGCCCTGTGACGCGATACCGCGCCGAAACTCCCCACTGGCCGCTTTGACGCGCGTTCAAGTCGGTGCCGCGCAATAGCCCGGGTCCGGCAGAAAAGAGCAAGCGTTCGCCGCCGGCATCTATAATGTCTGCAGAACTGAAGTAACTGCCGGCGGCGGGAAGACGGGACTTGCGCCAGTCGTATTGATAATATGCGGCAAGGCTCAACGGGACGCTAGGCTGCAATTGCCATGAAATCTGCCCGACCGGCATAAACAACTCTTTGGCTTGTGTTCCAGGGACGGACTGGGCCTTGATCAGATCGAGCGGCGCCTGTGCATATGAAATCCCGTTGGTGGCAAGCAACAAGCTTTCGCCCCATAGCAAGGTATGCCTGCCGGCGCGCACACTCGCCGACATGTCGCCAATGTGACCGTTGCCGAACACAAAAGCATCCAGCATTTCCGCGCGCTTGCCATGCAAACTTTTAGTCGCATCCGTAAATTCATTGGAAGGCACGCTAAATGCGTTCACGGTTGCCGGGGAGTCGTTTACATTACCTCGATTATAAAGCGCATCGTACCATGCCGCGCCGCTTAATCGCAATCCCATTGTTTTGTAGGTGATATCGAGTTCGGATAGCAAATCGAGACGATTTGAAATCAGACCGGTATCGAAATTCCGGTCACCATCATCGCCATTTGTATTGGCAAGCAAGGACGACGATGGCTTGGCGACGCGGCGGGCAGCGCTGTACTTGATCGTATTGTCCCAATGGATTTTCGCCTCTGTTCCAGTATCAATTTCGACGCCTTGCACAGATTGGGACAATGCCATTCCTATCAGCATCGATAGGATCGCGCCACGCGTCACTGGGCGTATTCCGGAACATCGCCTTTCTGGTAAGCCATGTAGCTTGTTCATCTTGAGCCTCCATTTTTGCAAATTAAAACTACTTGAACCTGCATCCCCTTAACGAGCGCGCATCCTGGTGGGGCGCAGCAAAAATCCGGCAAGCGCCGGCAACAAGAACAGCGCCCCCAACAGATTCAAGAGAAACATGAGGGCGAGCAGAATGCCCATGTCGGCCTGGAATTTAATGGGTGAAAAGACCCAGATTCCCGTCGCAATCGCGAGCGTGAAGCCTGTCAGCAGCACGACTCTTCCGGTGAACCGCATCGTCCCGGCATATGCGTCCTGCATGCTGATCCCCGCGCGCAAGCGCGCCAGCAGCACGGCGAGCACGTAAAGACCATAGTCCAAGCCGATACCCACACCAAGTGCAATGACGGGTAATGTGGCTACTTTTAAACCGATGTCAAGCATCACCATTGATGCCTCGCAGAGAATGGCTGCCAAAACTAGTGGCACGATGGCGCAGCACACCGCCCGCCAAGAACGGAAGGTAATAAAACAAAGCAGGATGGCCGCGGAATACACCAGTGCCAGCATTGCAAAATTGGAACGCTCGACCACCGCGTTGGTGGCGGCCTCGATCCCGGCGTTGCCAGCCGCCAGCAAGAATTTTGCATCGTTCGACGTGTTCTTGCCGGCGAAGCGCTCTACGTCGGCGCTCACACCCGTAAGTGTGTCGGCTTTGTGATCCCGCAGATACACGTAGAGCGGGAGTAGATCGCAATTCTGGCTGAATAGCTCCCGCGGCGCGCGTGCGGCAAAGGCATTCAGCATATTCTGATTACGAGGTAGATCGAACCACTTGGGGTTTCCTTCGTTCATGCCGACAGAAAGCCATTTGCTCAGTCCGGCAAACGATTGGGTGGAGATGACGCCGGTTAACTGTTGCAGTTGCCATTCCATGGCATCGATCCGCAGCAACACATCATAGTCCACGCACTTGAACTGCGGCGTTTCGACCATCACGGCCAAAATGTCGCTGCTGGAGGAATAATTGGCGGTCATAAACGAATTGTCACGGTTATAACGGGAATCCGTCCGCAATTCCGGCGCGCCCGGATGTACGTCGCCAATGCTGAGGCGTGAACTTGCTGCCAAACCCGCGATCCCCAGCACGGCGGCGAATGCGATCACATATTTTTTCCAGCTTAGCAATTTGAAGAATTGTCCGGCATTCACCTGACCGGATGCGCCGACCAATTCCGCGCGAATACTCCTGCGCGCGGCGGACGCGCTCACGCCGCAGTACGATAACAGCACCGGCACAAGCACCAGGTTGGTCGCAATCAATATCGCCACACCGATACTCGCGGTCAGCGCCATGTACTGTATGGAGCGGATCGGAATCACTGTAAGCACGGCGAATCCCACCGCGTCGGCCAGCAAAGCGGTCAAGCCTGCCAGGAACAGGCGCCGGAAGCAATAGCGCGCCGCCACCGCCCTATGCGTGCCGCGCCCGATATCTTGCATGATCCCGTTCATTTTCTGCGCGCCGTGGCTCATGCCGATCGAAAATACCAAGAATGGAACCAGCGTCGAATACGGGTCCAGCGCATGTTGCGGCGTAGGCAACAGACCCAACAAACATATAACAGCCGCCAGCGAGCACAACACAACCAGCAAGGTGCTGCGCGCGCAACGTGTGTGCCAATAAAGCAGGGCAGCCGCAATGCAGACGGAAAGAATGAAGAACAACAGCAATACGCCCAGTCCTTCGATCAAGTCGCCCGCCACTTTCGCAAAGCCGGTTATATGCACCTTGAGCGTTGGCGTTTGATACTGCATCCGCATCTTTTCCAGCGCATCGGAGAATTTCCCGTAGTCGAGCGCTTGTCCGGTAACAGGATCATTCTCCAGCAAAGGAACCACGATCACAGTGGATCGGTAATTCGCTGCCACCAATTGACCGATCTCGCCCGATCGTTCAATATTTATGCGCACTTGCGCGATGCTTGCGGCTAAACCATCGTAGGTGTCCGGCATGACCGGCCCCCCATCCAGTCCATCTTCCGTGACGGCCACCCAGCGTACCGACGGCGTCCACAGGGATTTCATATAGGGCCGATCGACCCCGGGGATCAGAAATACGTCGTCATTGATCCGGCGCAATATCTCGATATATTTTGCATCGAAGATCGTGCCCTGCGTTGTTTCCACCGCAATGCGTACCGTATTTCCAAGGCCGCTCAACGTATCTTTGTGCGCGAGATAATTGACAACATACGGATGCCCCATCGGTAGCATGTTCTCGAAGCTGGCGTTGAATGTGAGCCGGGTGGCTCGCGCACCGAGCAGGGCGATCGCCAGCAGGCAAAGAAAAACAATGATCGACCGATGATTGAATATGAGCCGTTCAATGCGGGAACCGGATTGCGGGTCAAAATCCTGCAGATTGGGAAGAACAGGATAGTCAACAAAGGCGGCGTCGCGTGTCATGGGATGGCTTGCCGAATGGATACCCGACTGATCCCTCTTGCCCCCGACAACACGAGATCGCCGTTGGCGGCCTGCGCTACACCAGAGAACGGGAAGGGGCGGGCAACTGCCAAGGCCTTGAAACTTCGCCCGAAATCGATACTGCGCAGCACTTCGCCGGCCTGGCTCGCCAGGACGATAGAGCCGTCACTCAACACCATGCCGGCCGTCAATGCCGCCTGTGTGCCGGTATCGATCTTGCGCCAGTGCTGCCCGGCATCCTGAGACCAATACGCGTTCCCCCGCAATCCATAGGCGATGACGTATTGTTTTTCCAACGGGATGACGCCGAACCAGCTGCCCCGATAGGGGGTGTTGATGCCGATAAACGTTCGACCCGCATCGGTAGAGCGGTAGAGCGCGCCTTCTTCCCCCACGAGGTAGAGCGAGCCGCCGAGCGACCTGATGCAATACAAATGCTTGTCAGTAGGATTTTCAATATGCGCGCGCCAGGGAAGCCAGGTTTTTCCGCCGTCTTGCGTCGCAAAAAAAAGGCCGAATGCGCCGACAATGAAGCCGCGCTTTTCATCCACAAACCAGATATCAAAAAATGGTTTGTCCGGTCCTTCGCGCAGTAGCCGTTGCGCCTCGCTCAATCGCCGCCGCGCTTGGTCGTCGTCGTGCTCCATCGCATTTTTTTGCGCGTCTTCCAGCATCAATTGGGCAGCCTGGTTTCCATCCAATTGCTTGACCCAGTGTGCGCCACCATCTTCCGTACGTAATACCGCGCCGGAGTGGCCGACGGCCCAGCCTTTTTTCTCCGTGACGAATTGGATGGCGGTCAGAGTCGCGCTGATCGGTACCCGTGCCTGTTGCCAAGAGGTTGCGCCGTCATCGGAGAATAAAACAATCCCACGCTCGCCCACCGCTAGCAAACGCTGGTTGGCCCGCGTAACGGCCAGCAAAACCGAATCACTTGCCCGCGCACTGAACAACGCGGGCCGCTCCAGCACATCCGGCGTGGGGCCAATCCCCTGCCCAGCAGGCATCCCTACTGCAGCGGCAATCCAGGGCGTGACCAGAATAAAAGCAACAGCAGCCGAATTCATCAGATTGGCTTCAAGGAACCTCGGCCTTTAGAGGATGCCCGAGGGTCGATGCATGGCGTCTTAGTGCAAGCGCATGGCCTCCAGGTCGCGCCTTCGAGACGGGCGATTTCGGCCGAAACAGCGTTAACTTCGATGGTCACGACGGAAACGGCATGCTCAGGCTGATCAGTCTTTAGCAGGGAGCCTACTCCCTATCCGATGAGGCGACAACAGTTAGGTTTGTCCCAGGGCGATTGCATCACTCTGCAGGCCTCGAAGATCGCCAAACCATGGCCACCGAGACATTCAACTAATGGAATGGGCGCCCGCACCCGCGCAGCAACGGCATTGATGTACCAAAGTGGGAGCGTAGACAACCACTTGAGCCGACAGGAGCGTCCATCATGAAGGTTACGACAATTGGCATCGACCTGGTCAAGCGCGACAAGTTTGCGGAATTCTTTGTCAATCTGCCTCCGTGCCTGATCGGCATGGAGGCCTGCGGTAGCGGGTTCTGTCGCAATAAGGGCGTCGGGGCAAGCGAAGCCCGGCAGCGCATTTGAAGGTCAGGCAGCGAGTGAGTAGAACTGGTCAGCAGCGGACAAGGCTTGGCCTTTAGGGCAGGGCAATTGCATGAGCGTCAGCCCTCGTTTTCCTCTACGCCGCGACCGCTGTCCCCGCTTGCGCCGGTAGTTCCTGCAGATGGGTGGTGCTCCAGGCCGCCAGTTTGCGCTCGGACTTCTTGCTGGACGCCTCTGAGGGAGCCTCTGAGGGCGGTTCTTCAGATTGCCTGAGCATCTCGCCAGCGTTGAAGCTCTGAAGGGCGCAAGCCATACCTCGCCAGAACGCCTTCGTGAATGCGCCGTAATTCGTCGATGACCAGACTCTGAACAGTCTGCCGTTCCTCGGCCGTCACCCGTTCGACGGCAAGTCTCTGCAGCAATGTGAACGTGTCGACTTCCGGCCGTCTGACGAGTTCGCGTACCAGTTCTTTGACGAGCATTCGATGCCGCAGCCGCGCAGGATCAGGCTGCACCAGGTCGCGCTTGAGTGACAGGAATTCCTGCGTCGAACGTTCATACGCCCAAACGAACACATCGCGCAGCAATTCGACGCGCGTCATTTCGTAGACGCCGAGCGTCGCCTTGGCGTACGCCGATTCAGGCACACCGACGAAGGTGAGCGGACACAGATTGGCCTTGATCAGCGGAAGATTGGCACCCACGCGCGACACGCGTTTGTTGACGTCGGAAAAGGGCTGCAGATGGGGCAGGTGCACCATCAGGAACAACGCCTGCTCGAAGGGATCGGCGATTGCATTTGCCTTGGCCAGCAGCGTGCGAAAGCGTCCTTCGATCCGCTGGTGCACGTCGAGAGGCCTGAAGACGCTTTGCGCGATCGGGACAGCGTGAGTGCGCAGTCGGCCTTCGTCCGCGGGATTCGGCAGCAGATTTTCGGAAAGCAGCCCGTGCAGGCTTAGAAAGGTATGCGTGTCGATGCGCACATCGTCGGCGCTTTCGACCAGCAACTCGATCGCAGCCTTGTGGTTGAGGATCATCTGTGCCTCCGCCGCGCTCTTGCCTTGCGCGATCTCCCCTCGCTCGATCAGCGCGAGCGTGTCGAGCCGCGAATAGGTGTTGCCTTCCAACTGGCTCGACGCCCATGAAAGGTCAATCAAGAGCCGGTCCAGTACCTCGCGTCCGTAGGTGCCGACAGGACGCTCAGCTTGGCCGGTGTTTCCCATGCGGTGCAATTGACGGCGCAGCGTTTCGGATAAATACGGGGTGTCGGGCGAGTATCTGTTGAGAAAGTCGTCCTCGTAGCCCACTGGCGTGCGAGCTTCGAGCGGCTGGCTCACATAGGCGAGCACATCCCGGCTGTCTGCCGAGATGGGGATGGCTTCAGGAAAGGTGGCGGTGGGAGACAACCCCACCGCGACGGGCTCTGCGGGGGCTGCGCAAGGACCGTATCTCGTGTTCGGGCCTTGCCCCCGTCGAGCGACTACGCCCTCTTTGACCCATGTCGAGAGCATGCGTTGCGCAGATCGGCGAGACAGGTCTGGAAAGCGCTCCAGCAACTCACTCAAGGAGGAGCCGCTGGGCTGTTTTAGCAGCACCTTCAGTACACGTTCGGGCGTGGCGCTGGCAACCATTTGGCGCGATCCAAAGAATTTGGTGGCGCGATTCTGGCGC
This sequence comes from Rhizobacter sp., assembly GCA_021153565.1. Classification (GTDB taxonomy): domain Bacteria; phylum Pseudomonadota; class Gammaproteobacteria; order Burkholderiales; family Burkholderiaceae_C; genus Albitalea. The sequence continues at coordinate 13,699 of JAJKJU010000358.1, read as the reverse complement.
GATTCTGGCGCGATTTCAAGGGGAAATGGCGCGATAAGCGGAATCGCGCCATCGAGCGTCGTGGCAGCCGCAGGTTGGCAACTTATTCCGACCCATGTCCCTAGCCTTGGTGAGGCGCGCGGCGCCTTCGCGTGCCGCGCCGCGGCTTCGCATCACGGCCGGTGCAATTGGGCTCGTTGCGCCACCCTCCTGACCGCAGGCGCAACCCTGGCCGAGGCCACACCATGCTCAATATCCAATCCTCCAGCAGCAGTTCATGCGAGCGCGTTGTTTCCCTGCGCTTCGGCGTCGTCGGCGACGGCGGCGCAAGCACCAGCGGGACCAAGCCGCCGCACGAGCCGTCGCAGCTCACCGGCCCCGTCGGCCTGCGCGTACGCAGGCCGACGGCCGAACTGAGTCCGATCGGCACGCCGGATTCGCAGACGCTGCTGCTGTCGAACCGGACCTCGCCGGGCTCCCCGCTGAGCGACCACCTCATGGCGAGCCGCCTTCATCACCTGGTGAAGGGCTCGATGGGCGGCGTGGAGGTGCTGTCACCGGACGTCGAAGCACGCTTGGTCGAGAACGTCGGCGTAATGCGCCAGAAGGGCTTCGACACCCCGGAGAAGGTGCAGAAGCTGCTGAAGCATGCATGGCGCCATGACGCCGGAATCGCTGTGGTCGGGCTGGGCCTGACCGGCAACGCCGGCGTTGGGATGGGCATGGAGCTGGCCAACGAAAAGCTCGTTGCCAAGCTGCCGCCCCGCATCCTGCGCAGCCCTTCCCTGGTCGGCATGCTGGTCGGCCTGGGTGCCGGCGGGCTGGACGTCCTCATCAGCACGCTGGGCAAGGCCACCATGATCCCGCTGCTCTACAACGGCGCCGAAGTCAACGGCCACCTGCCGGCTTCGGTCAAGGTGCCCAGCGGTAGCGAGGCGATCATGGAGTCCATGAAGCTGGCCACCAGCGCCAACTTCTTGAAGAACGCGCCCCGAATCGCCGCGCCGGCGATCCAAGCCCTGGTCGAGAATCAATTCGACGGAGTGACCAACGGCTCGATCGTCCGCCAGACGGCTGACCGGGTCGACTTGGGGATCGACGTCGGCCTGGGATTCGCGGCGTCCTCGTACGTGCAGTTCAAGAACCTGACTGGTGGACTGGGCTTCTACGCCCGCATGCTGCTGCGCGACGACCTCGGTGACGTGATCGACAAGATGGGGCGCAGCTACAAAGACAGCGCCATCGACGTTGTCAAGAGCGTCGGCTCCGCCGTGACTTCCCCGGCCGTGCCACTGGCAGTGACCATGACAATCGGCCTGTTCATCTCGGAGCTGTTCGCGGCCAACTCGAGCATCGACCACTTCCGCCACGCGGCCGAGGGCAGCCACGGCCACTTGTCGCCTGAGCGCGCCGATTGGAGCGTAATGACCGGCAAGCGGGCGTCCAGTGTGATGCTGATGGCCCTCATGACGGCGGCCATTGAGGTCGGCGCACCCATCGTCGGCGCGGCTGCCCAGGCGGCGACCGATGCAACCGTCGGTGCGGCTGGCAAGGCCAAGAAAAAGATCAGCGGCGCGGCGACCAGCGCCTTGGACTTCATTAGTGCGGGGGCGAGCCATGTGCCCGACATCGGAGGCTGGGTGGTCCAGCGCCTGGGCCTGCAGGCCCCGGCCCCGGCCCCGGCCAACGAGCACGCCGAGGGCGAGGTAGACTCGAGCGAGGGTAAACGTGCGCCCACGGCGGGGCTCCAAGGCGCACTGCTCATGTTGCGGTGAGCCTGCGCCCCGGAGATGACGCGCTACCGCGATCCATGTCCTTATCCGAAATCTCAGCCTCTCATTCCGTCGCCAACAAGCGCCGGCGCTTCTGCGTCTGGTCGATGTACAGCTGAAGGGAGCGCAGGCCCTGACTCCCAGGGTTCACCATCTCGCACCCGAGTCGAACCCCACCCGACTCCGGATTCAGGGAGGTGATGTGCTGCAAACGCAACCCCGTCGCCACCCGTGTATTGGCGTCAAGATCGATCGTCACGCCATTCATCAACACGCCCGGGTCGATCGCCGGCACGTCGTTGGGAAGGAACAGTGCGCATCCGCCGATGCTCACGTCGAGCACCCGCAGGGAAAGCTCCATGTCAGGAATCATCGGATGCCGCAGCTTGGCCACCGGTGTCGTGTGCAGCATGGGCTGCACGCGAAAGCCGTTGCGTCGCTGGAAGCGGAACATGGCTCGCGGATACGCGCCGTTCAAGGCGCGTTCTTTGTCGCCTCGAACCAGCACCAGATTGTTCACGTCGAACTGCACCTTGATGCTGTCGAGGTAGCCAATCACCATCGCCTCGTCGCACTCGACCAGGGTGTCGAGTCGAGGCTCGTCGTTCAGCACACTGAAGCTCACCATGTCACGCTTCGCATCCGACGTCCAGACGGACGCCGTGATGGAGGTGCCGTTGGGCGCGTTCAGGCTGACCTGCACATTGCCGTCGGCCAGGTGCTTGAGCATGGCGCCGATTTCCACCGGCGAAGTGATGCGAAAGTCGCCGAGATTTCCGTCCGCGGACGTGTTCTTTGTGCGTGAGTTCATGAAAGTCAATGCAGCGTCTTCGGCCGGCCGGCAAGCATGTTGTCGAGGTCCTCGAGCCAGGGCTCGGCCAGCTGGCGGATCTCGGCGTCATTGATCAGGATGCGCTGCATGATGCGCGACTTGAGCTGCGCCTCTTCTGTGCCCAGGCTCTGCCTGGACGCGGCATGCTTGAGCTGGGAAATCAGCAGCGCGCAAGCGCCTTCGAGCTTGACGACGTGGTCCCAGTTGCCCGAACGTGCGGCTTCGAGCATGTCCTGGCTGGCCTTCTCGATCGCCTCGTAGTAGTTGAGGAGGACGGGATTCATATGGGCTCCACTGGGGTTGCGGTCGGCGTGCATGTGCGGGACTTCGTGTGTGTCGGTCTCAGGCGGCGACCTTCTGCGGCTTGATCGACACCCAGGCGTCGCGCATCGGCGTCAGCAGCTCGATGCATTCGTGCAGCATCGCGGCGTTGTTCTCCACGTTGGCACGGGTCAGGCGCACCAGCACGCAGGCATACAGCGCATCGAGCGTGCGGGCGACTTCGCCGCCGACGTTCATGTCGAGTGCACCGCGCAGGCCTTCTTCGACAATGCTCACCGCGCGGGCGATCGATTTGCACTTCATGGCGATGTTGCCGGTGAACAGTGCGTTGATCGCGGCGCCGATGGACGACAAGGCGCCGTCCAGCAGCATGGTGACGAGCTGGTGCGGGTCGGCGCCGTTGACGCCGGTTTCCACCTGGATGCGGTTGTAGGCGTTGGCCTGGGATTTGAACGGTGCAAACATGTCGGTGCTGCCTATGTGTCGTTGCTTGAAATGGATATCGGCCAGCTTCGGCGGGAACTTGAAGGCTCTGTAAGGCGACGGCAACCTGCTGTTTCGGCTCAAGCTTTCCGCGCCGCGGCAGGACGGTCCGCGCACCTCGAGCGTCCGGTGCGGCGCCGCGGCACTCGAGGCTCGGCCGCACGCGCAAATGCGCATGGCCGGCGAAGCGCCGATCGTGCGTGCGAGCCTGGCCGCGGCCAAGCCGCTCAGCCCTTGGACATGGCCGTGTTCTGGTTCGACAGCGCCGTCAGTGCCTGGGTCAGCGCGCTGTTGCTCGCGCTCGTCTGCGCCATGATCGTGTCGAGCGCGCTGTACTGCTTGAGCATGCGCGCCTTGAAGTCGTCCACCCGCTGCTGCAGCGCGTCCTGCTGCTTCTGGTTGCGCGTGATGTCCGCCTGCAGGCTCTTGCTGTGCGTGGTGATCGAGCCGGTGATGTCCAGCATCTGCTTGGCCACCGAGCTCACGCGCACCGCGAAGCCCTGCTGGGCCGCATTGCCTGAGGTGGTGCCGCTGAAGAGCTTGGCCACTTCCTGCGGGTTGCTGCTGAGCGCCGCGTTCAGCTTGGCGCCGTCCACGTCCACCGTGCCGTCGTCCTGGAACTCGATGCCGATGTCCGACAGGTACTTGTAGGTCGACGATTCGCCGCTTGTGCCCACGAAGACGTTGCGCAGCGCGCGCTGCACCGACAGCGTCGCGCTGTCGCCCTGCAGCGGGCTGGCCGTCTTGGTGGAGGTGTCGTACTTCGTCTGCGACGAGATGTAGGCGCTGATGTCGCTGAAGGCCTTGGCGAAGCTCGTCACGGCACTCGCCAGCGAGCCGGTGTCAAGCGAGACGCCGACCGTGACTGGCGCGGTGGTCTTGGCCGACAGCGTGAGCGTCACGCCGTCGATGGCGCCGGCGATGGTGTTGTTGGCCGAGCGTACCGCCAGGCCGTTGATCGTGGCCGTCGCATCGGCGGCGGCCTGCGTCTGCGCCATCTGCACGCCCGGGTTGAGCGGGTCGGCGGGCGTGAAGTTGGGTGGGTCGAAGGCCAGGGCCGACAGGCCCGACTCATCGGTGTTGTTGCCGTCGTCGTCGGTGGCGGTGATGCGCACCGCGTTCGAGGCGCCGGTGGCCTTGGAGCTGATCACGAGCCGTGCGCCGTTGGCGTCGTTCACGATCGATGCCGTGACGCCCGCGTTGGCGGCGTTGATCTTGTTCTTGATGCCCGTCAGCGTGTTGTCGCCCGCGCCGATCGCGATGTCGATGCCGCTGCGCGTGCCGTCCGCGGTGAAGGCGGTGGCGCCGGTGTTCCAACTGCCGAACTCGATGTGCAGGGTGCCCGTGCCCACCGCCGAGGTCGAGTTGGTGAAGGCCTTGGAGGCGAGGCTTTGCGACTGCGCGAGCTGGGTCACGTTGACCGAATAGGTGCCCGTGGCAGCGGTGCTCTTGGCGCTCACCTGCACGCTCGAATCCGAGCTGGTGGCGGTGTTCTTGGTCCAGGTCGCGGGCTTGGCCAGCTGCGCGGCGATGTCGCGCACGTTGCCCATGTAGCTCGACAGCAGCCCGAAGGACGACAGCTTGGCCTGGATGACCGACTGCTTCTGCGCCAGCAGGTCGATCGGCTGGTGTTCGATCGCCGTGAGCTGCGTCACGATGCTGTTCACGTCCAGGCCGCTGCCGATGCCGGGCGAGGAAAGTGTCGAGTTGCTGATGCTGGCCATTGACTGGTTTCCTTGGATTCAGCTGATATCGGCACGTCCTGCCGGGGCTTGAGGGCCCGTTTCGTTCAGGAACAAAAAAAGGCCAGATGTTTCGCCTGGCCTTTTCGGTTGCTTTGGCGGCCCGCGCAGGCGGCGAGCCGTCGCAGCGCATCAGCCCTTGAGCAGCTGCAGCACCTGCTGCGGCAACTGGTTGGCCTGGCTGAGCATGGCCGTGGCGGCCTGCTGCAGCACTTGGGCACGGGACAGGTTGGCCGTTTCCTGCGCGAAGTCCGCGTCCTGGATGCGGCTGCGCGAGGCGGTCAGGTTCTCGCTCGTCGACTGTACGTTGGCGATCGTCGAGGAGAAGCGGTTCTGCACGGCACCGAGGTCGGCGCGGCAGCTGTTGATCTGCGACAGCGCGGAATCGATCACGTTCAGCGCGGCGCTCGCACCGGCGGCGGTGGAGATGTCCACCGAGGCCAGCGACGTGAAGGTGCCGGCGCCCGAAGCCGCGGCGAACACGTCGGTGTTGGTCGCGTTGGCGTACGACAGCGCACCCTTGGTGCTGGCCAGGTCGATGGTGCCGGTGACGATGGTCGAGTCGTTGCCGCCGTCGGTCAGGCTCTGGTTGTTGGTGGCTGTCGCGGTCTTGACGTCGTAGTTGGCGATGTCCACCGTGCCGGTGCCGGTGGCGCCACTGTTGGTGAAGTCCTCCATCGAGATGTCGCTGCCGTCGGCCGACGTGAGGATCAGGGCGCCCTTGTTCGTGCCGTCGAAGCTCGCGCTGATGCCCGTCTTGGACGTCGCGCCGTTGATGGCGTTGGCCAGGGCGGTCAGGTCGGTCGTGCTGGTGACGTTGGCGGTGATGGTCTGCGCACCGGCGGCCGAGTTGCCCGTCAGGTTGAACGACACCGTGCCCGCGGCGCTGAGCGTGCTCAGGCGCGAGGCGTTGCTGGCGGTGGCCTTGATGCCCAGGCCGCTGCCGGCGCCATTGATGGCGGTGGCGATGGCGCGGGCGTCGTCACCGGCGCTCCACGAGATGGGGGACGTCGTGCCGGCGGTGTTGCTCAGCGTGAGCGTCGTTTCCGCGGCGATGCCGTTGCCGGCGCTGTTGTCCGTGCCGGCCGCCGTGGACGTGGCCATGATCGAGCCGGCGGTGGCCAGCGTGTTGCTGCCCAGCGAGGTGGTGCGCGCATCGGCGATGCCGCTCACCGAGATCGTCTCGCCGGCGTTCGCGCCGACCTGGAAGGTCTGGGTCGTGAACGAACCGTCGAGCAGGCTGATGCCGTTGAAGTTGGTCTGCGTGCTGACGCGCTGCACTTCGCTCATCAGCTGGCTGGCTTCCGACTGCAGGGCAGCACGGTCGGAGTCGCTGTTGGTGGCGTTGGCCGATTGCACGGCCAGTTCGCGGATGCGCTGCAGGTTGTCGCCGATGTTGCCGAGCGCGCCTTCAGCCGTCTGCGCGAGCGAGATGCCGTCGTTGGCATTGCGCGCCGCCTGGTTCAGGCCGCGGATCTGCGTGGTGAAGCGTTCGGAAATCGCGAGACCCGCAGCGTCGTCCTTGGCGCTGTTGATGCGCAGGCCGGAAGACAGTCGCGCCATCGATGTGGACAGTTGGTCCTGTACCTTGCCGGCGCTTCGCTGCGAGGTGAGCGAAGAGAGATTGGTGTTGATGGTCAAGGCCACGATGGCGCTCCTGTGAATCGCTGGACTCCCGGCCCGAAGACCGGATTCGTTTCGCCCGGATGTCGCAGGTCCATCGTGGACAGCGCGCCTTCATGCCGCGCTGTCGGCGATGGGCCATGGAGCCCGAACGTCACACCCTCGTTGCCTTGGGGGTGATAGAGCGATTGTGGGGAGCGGCCGTGTCGGCTAAAGGGACAAAAAGCGGTAGAGAAGACCGGCAATTCATCGCCGTCAGAACGAAAAAGACCCGCGGAACCTTGCGGTCCCGCGGGTCGGACTCCGCGGCTTGTGAGCCGCGGTGGTTCACCCCGTTTAACGGAGCAGCTGCAGCACTTGCTGGGGCAGCTGGTTGGCCTGGCTGAGCATCGCCGTGGCGGCTTGCTGCAGGACCTGGGCACGTGACAGGTTGGCCGTTTCCTGCGCGAAGTCCGCGTCCTGGATGCGGCTGCGCGAGGCGGTCAGGTTCTCGCTCGTCGATTGCAGGTTCGAGACTGTGGACGAGAAGCGGTTCTGCACGGCACCGAGATCGGCACGGCCGCTGTTGATCTGCGACAGGGCCGAGTCGATCACGTCCAGCGCGGCGGTCGCGCCGGCAGCGGTCGAGATGTCCACCGTGGCGAGCGATGTGAAGGTGCCAGCGCCCGAAGCCGCGGCGAGCACGTCGGTGTTGGTCGCGTTGGCATACGACAGCGCGCCCTTGCTGCTGGACAGGCTCACGTTGCCGGTGACGATGGTGGAGTCGTTGCCGCCATCGGTCAGGCTCTGCGCGGTGCCGGCGGTGGCCGTCTTCGCGTCGTAGGTCTGCACGTCGAGCGTGCCGGTACCGGTGGCGCCGCTGTTGGTGAAGTCCTGGAGCGAGATGTCGCTGCCGTCAGACGACGTGAGAATCAGGGCGCCCTTGTTGGTGCCGTCGAAGCTCGCGCTGATGCCGGTCTTGGACGTTGCGCCGTTGATGGCGTTGGCCAGGGCCGTCAGGTCGGTCGTGCTGGTGACGTTGGCGGTGATGGTCTGCGCGCCGGCGGTCGAGTTGCCGGTGAGCGAGAACGACACGGTGCCTGCGGCGCTGAGCGTGCTCAGGCGCGAGGCGTTGCTGGCCGTGGCCTTGATGCCGTAGGCAGCACCGGCGGTGTTGATCGACGAGGCGATGGCGCGCGCGTCGTCGCCGGCGCTCCAGGCGATCGGCGCGGTCGTGCCGGCGGTGTTGCTCAGCGTCAGGGTCGTCTCGGCGGCGATGCCGTTGCCGGCGCTGTTGTCGGTGCCTGCAGCTGTCGCGGTGCCCATGATCGAGCCGGCGGCCGCCAGGGTGTTGCTGCCCAGCGAGGTGGTGCGTGCGTCGGTGATCGAGGCGACCGAGATCGTCTCGCCGGCGTTCGCGCCGACCTGGAAGGCCTTGGAGGTGAACGAACCGTCGAGCAGGTTGATGCCGTTGAAGTTCGCCTGGCCGCTCACGCGCTGGACTTCGCTCATCAGCTGGCTGGATTCCGACTGCAGGGCAGCGCGGTCGGAATCGCTGTTGGTGGCGTTGGCCGACTGCACGGCCAGTTCGCGGATGCGCTGCAGGTTGTCGCCAATGTTGCCCAGCGCGCTTTCAGCGGTTTGCGACAAAGAGATCGCGTCGTTGGCATTGCGCGAAGCCTGGTTCAGGCCGCGGATCTGCGTGGTGAAGCGCTCGGAAATCGCGAGGCCGGCAGCGTCGTCCTTTGCGCTGTTGATGCGCAAACCCGAAGACAGACGTGCCATGGAAGTAGAAAGTTGATCCTGGACCTTGCTCGAGCTGCGTTGTGCTGTCAGCGATGAGACGTTGGTATTGATCGACATAGCCATGATGAAATACCCCTAATAATTGAATGGACTCCCGGCCTAGCCGGCGTTACACGCAATGCTTCGAAAGCCTTGAACTCTCTTGGCATCGTTGCCTGTCGTCGTGGGGGCCATATGCCCTTCGCGTCGACCGCCCAACTAGTCAACCGGAGTAATGAAGCGCCTATCGCTGTCCAACTCTCGGCCGGCTAACCGGACCACGCTCATGCAGATTTTTCAAGAGCGTTGGGACGTTTATCGGAACGCTCTTTCTCGAACTTTAGGAGTCCGTGAGCATTCTGTGATGCAACTCGCGCTTGAATGTCAAGTCCGCCTATCAAAGCAACTGCGCCGCAAAAATGGCACAACTTTCCCAATCGGCAGAAAACTGAAATTGGCAAGGGCGGAATGACCTAGGGGTTTCCTGTAGGAATTTGCCTGACAGCTGGCATGGAAGAAACTGGACTCAAGCCACAGAACTGACCTGATGTTTCGGGCTTTCTTTGATCCAGACAATCCGTTTCACGTTGAAGCAATCAACGAACCGCCAACGAAGACAAGCAGCCAACCTAACGGAGCCAGACATGAACGCAGACCAGATCCTCAGCGAAATCCGCGAAGCCAATCTCTCCTACCTGATGCTGGCCCAAAGCCTGATTCGCGCAGACCGCGAACAAGCCCTGTACCGCCTCGGCATCAGCGAGGAAAACGCAGCCCTGATCGCGCTGCTGAGCCCGGCTCAGATGATGAAGATCGCGTCTGGCAACACCCTGCTGTGCAAATTCCGCATGGATGACGACCTGGTCTGGGGCCTCCTGACCAATCACGGGAAGACCGCCGCCGCCAACGACACGATGACCCGCCTGCATGCCAGCATCCTGATGGCCGGCCGCCATCAAGAAGCGGCCTGAACCATACATAACTATCCAGGAGACAGTCCACATGCGCACCAAGAGCATCCTCACCGAAGCCAAGCAAATCGAACGTGCCGTCACGCTGATCAATCTCGGCGCCCGTCTGCAGGTTCTGGAATCGGAAACCGATCTCTCCTACGAGCGCCTGTTGCGTCTCTATAAGGAAGTCGCCGGCAAGTCGCCGAGCAAGGGCCAGCTCCCGTTCTCGACCGACTGGTTCATGACCTGGCAACCCAACATCCATGCATCGCTGTTTCTCAACATCCACGAATACCTGAACAAGGTGTCCGAGATGGACGAGATCGATACCGTCATCAAGGCCTACCAGCTCTATCAAGAGCAGACCAAGGCGCAGGACCTCGAAGCACTGCTGTCCGTCACTCGCGCCTGGCGCCTCGTGAAGTTCGTCGACAACGGCATGCTGACCTTGACCGAATGCTCCAAGTGCAAGGGCAAGTTCGTGACGCATCCGCATGAAATCACGAAGCACTATGTCTGCGGCTTGTGCAATCCCCCGGCACGCGCCGGCAAGGGCCGCGCGGCTGGTGGCATTCAGATGCATTAATTCACGACCTGCGAGCCTGTTCCGCGCTCAAGTTTTTCAAGAAGCGGCCGATAACAATCACGTTCCGGTAGTTTTTTGTCTTGTCTCCTCCTGGCACAAACCTTTGTGCTTTCTACAGCGGGCCCTCTGGGCCCGCCTTTTTTTGTGCCGTGGAAAAGGGTCTGTTGTCGCGATCAGGTCATGGCATTGATCGGCACACTGGAAATTCTCAAGTGAGTTCTCGTGCGGCCGATAAAACCCTCACAAGAACCCGCGAAAAAGCTGCGGCCTCGATTCGGAACGCCCTACCAACATGTTTGTCATCATCGGTTACGTCGTTGCGCTCGCCTGCATCTTTGGCGCCTACATCGTCCATGGCGGGAACATCGGCGTCATTCTTCATGCGCTTCCGACCGAATTGCTCGCCATCCTGGGGGGCGCGTTGGGCGCGTTCACAGTGAACAACCAGCCCAAGGTGCTCAAGGCCACCATCAGTGCGATTCCAGGCCTGCTCAAGGGATCGAAGTATTCGAAGGCACGCTACATGGAGCTGATGGCGCTGCTCTTCGACATCCTGCAGAAAGCGCGCAAAGAAGGCCTGATGTCCATCGAGAAGGATGTCGAGGATCCGCACGGCTCCGCGCTCTTCCAGAAGTATTCGACCGTGGGCAGCGACCACCACGTGGTCGAGTTCATCACCGACTACCTGCGCATGATGGTGTCGGGCAACCTGAATGCCCACGAAATCGAAAGCCTGATGGACAGCGAGATCGAGACGCATCACCACGAGGCGCATGCGCCAGTGGCGGCGATCGCGCGACTGGCCGGCGCGTTGCCGGCATTCGGCATCGTTGCCGCGGTGCTCGGTGTCGTCAATACCATGGGGTCGGTGGGCCAACCGCCGGCCATTTTGGGCGGCATGATCGGGTCGGCTCTGGTCGGAACCTTCCTCGGCATCTTGCTCGCCTACTGCGTTGTCGAACCGCTGGGCGGGTTGCTTGAGCAGAAGAACGACGAAGGCAGCAAGGAACTCCAGTGCATCAAGACCACGCTGCTTGCGAGCATGCAGGGTTATGCACCTCAGGTGGCGGTCGAGTTCGGCCGCAAGGTCTTGTATTCCGCCGACCGGCCGACCTTTGCCGAACTCGAAAGCCACGTGAAGAAGAAATAATGGGCCCCCCAGTCGCATTCGCTCCTGCCCCCAAGGGGCGCCACCCGACGGACCGGCAGAATTTGAGCCCCCCAGTCGCTGGCGCTCCTGCCCCCGAGGGGCGCCACCCGACGGACCGGCAAAGCCGGCTCCGTGGGCGTTGCTTGGGCCCCCCAGTCGCTTTCGCTCCTGCCCCCAAGGGGCGCCACCCGACGGACCGGCAAAGCCGGCTCCGTGGGCGTTGCTTGAGGCCACCGGTCGCTGTCGCTTCGGACTGGCAAAGCCGGGTGCTTGGGCATTGCTTGATCTGTTTGGTTGGAGGGTGATATGGCGGGTGATTCAAAGAAGCTTCAGCCGATCATCGTCAAGAGGATCAAGAAGGGCGGGCACGGCCACCACGGAGGCGCATGGAAGATCGCTTATGCCGACTTTGTCACTGCAATGATGGCCTTCTTTCTTTTGATGTGGCTGCTCGGCTCCACGACCGAAGGTGACAAGAAGGGTATTGCGGACTTCTTCAATTCGCCGCTGAAGGTTTCGCTGATGGGCGGCAGCGGCTCCGGCGATTCGTCGCACGTCATCAAGGGAGGCGGTACCGATCTGTCGCGCCAAGGCGGGCAGGTCAAGAATGGCGACCTCGAGAACAGGGGCAAGAAGGTCAATCTGCAGGCCTTCAAGGCCGTGCAGAAGAAAGCCGAGATGGAGCGGCTTGAAAAACTCAAGAACAGGGTCGACGCTGCGTTGAGCGGGAACGCCAAGCTGGCGGCCATGAAGTCGCAGATCCGCCTTGACATGACGGCAGACGGCTTGCGCATCCAGATCGTCGACGAGAACTTGCGTCCGATGTTTGCGAGCGGCAGCGCCGTGGTGCAGTCCTACATGCGCGAGTTGCTTCGAATGATCGGGAGCGTGCTTGCAGAGGTGCCCAACCGCCTCACGCTCGAAGGCCACACCGACGCGCAGCCGTTTCCAGGCGGCGACCGCGGCTACAGCAATTGGGAACTCTCTGCCGACCGTGCCAACGCTTCACGCCGCGAACTGATCGCTGGCGGCCTGCCCGACGAGCGTGTCTTGCGCGTGCAAGGGCTCGCCTCCAGCGCACTCTTCGACAAAGATGATCCGCTCAGTCCGGTGAATCGTCGCATCAGCATCATCGTGATGAATCGCGAGGCAGAAGACCGGTTCTTCGGCAGATCCACACAACCTGTGGACTTGTCCGATCCTGAGCCGGCCAACGCACAAACGATGTCGTCCGAGCCCTCAATTTCTCCATCAATCGCCCGATAAGGCCCTGTGGCCCAAAGCCCTGCGGGCCAACTGCAACGAGGATCGCCATGAGCACCAACACCGACATGAAGTTTCTGGTCGTCGATGACTTCTCCACCATGCGGCGCATAGTGCGTGGCCTGCTGAAGGAGATCGGCTACAACAACGCCGAGGAGGCCGAAGACGGCGCCGTGGCCTTGAACATGCTCAAGAACGCAAAGTTCGACTTTGTTGTCAGCGACATCAACATGCCCAACATGAACGGCTTCGAGCTGCTCGCCGCGATCAAGAAGGACGAGAAACTGAAGCATCTGCCGGTGTTGATGGTGACTGCCGAAGCCCGTAAAGAAGACATCGTGCGCGCCGCGCAAGACGGCGCTGCAGGCTACATCGTCAAGCCCTTCACCAAGGCGACTCTGGAAGAGAAGGTGCAGAAGATCATGCAAAAGCTGATGACCGCAGCCTGAGAAAAAGGATCATGAAAATGGACGACTACACCACGCTTGCACCTCCGGCAGCCACTTCGAGCGTATCGCCCGAAGTTGTCTATCAGCAGCTGGGCCACCTCACGCGTTTGCTGCACGACACGCTGGAGCAGCTCGGTGTCATGCCCAACCTGCAGCTCGCCGCCGACAATCTACCCGACGCTCGCAGTCGCCTCAACTACGTCGCCAAGAAGACCGGCGAGGCGGCGGAGAAGGTGCTGAACTCCGTGGATCAGGCGAAGGCCGAACACGAAAAGATCGCGCGTGAAACCCGCGAGATCGCGCAGGCCATCATGGCTGACCCGGTCAAGGCCGTGGCCTCGGGCTCAGTGATGAACTTCGTGGGCGACGTGGAAGCAGCCACCGCCCGCATCGACCAGCACCTGACCGACATCATGATGGCTCAGGACTTCCACGACCTGACGGGCCAGGTGGTGGCCAAGGTCGTGAAGCTGGCAGGTGATCTGGAAGACAGCCTCGTGAAGCTGCTGCTGCAAGCGGCGCCGCCCGATCAGGTGGCGCAGCACCGGGCCGATCCGGACGTCCTGAACGGCCCGGTGGTAGACCCGAGCACGCGCACGGACGTGGTGGCGAACCAAGGTGAAGTCGACGATTTGCTGGCTAGCCTCGGGTTCTAAGAGGCCTCCCTTTCAGAGTCGATGTGAATTTCAGATGCATCAGGGGAGATTGGGGTGATTTTTTAGAGACCCCTCACCCCAACCCTCTCCCCCCGCCGGGGGAGAGGGAGCCGAAATGCGTTACTTCGAAGCGGGCCACAGCGAACTGGCCTGCATTGCTCCCTC